>JBDHWF010000154.1:0-8488 GCA_039810045.1 Chloroflexia bacterium | reverse complement strand
GCGAAAGACGTACACTTACGCTACCTTGCGAGAGGTCAAAAGCTGATCTTTTGGCGGTATTGCTGAGAAACACCGGGGCGTGGCGCAGTCCGGTAGCGCACCTGGCTGGGGGCCAGGTGGTCGGAGGTTCAAATCCTCTCGCCCCGACCAACAGATTCATGAGGAATAGCAAGGATTGGGATCTACTCCGTTGCGGTGGCATCCTCGTCAATGTGGTCGTTTGGGCCAATTTTGGGCCAATTCTCGGAAAAACCTTCCTCCAGACGGTCGGCTGCCTTGAATCCTATGCCAGTAATCACATAACTGTCAGTATCGAATGTAATACTGATACCACTGTGTTCCATACCGCTCATAGACAACCCTTGCTGCTATACCGTGTTGAGCGTGATTGTCGCCTAAGGGGCTCCTCCTAGGGAGAAAATCGTTTCTTACCACATGGACAGTCAGTTAGTGCAATGCTGGGGTGAGGGCAGTGAGGACATGATCGAGGCGTCGCCAGCGCCCAAATCCCCACGTCTCAATCCCAGCGAGGGCATCCATCTCGGCATCAGCGGTCATTCCACCAGCCAAGATATCGAGGAAACGGACGGCCATATCACCGACAGCCCGACTTAGCAGGGCGAATGCGATGTGGTCGCGCTGGAGCAGGACACCTCCGCTCGCCGCCTCGTAGGCTCGAAGGAAAGCAATGCCATGCTGGGCTGCGAGTTCGTAAAGATCATATTCTGGCGGCGCGACGCACGCCTCATCCCAATCGAGGATGGCAAGGTAGCCATCCGGGGAGACAATCAGGTTGTCGTCACCAATGTCGGTGTGACAAAGAACTGTCGGACCAGGCAGCATGCTCACTACCTCCCGCAACCGTTCGAGTCGATCAAGTTGCAGCATCAGCTCGGCGCGACGGGGCAGGAGTGCGTCACGTAGGGCGCGTATGCCAGGTCTTGCGTCCGGCCCGATCCTCGCGAGTTGTGCCAGCCTATCCCGTATTGGCGCAGATCTGGGGATAGCGAAATCCTTGTACGCAGGCAGATAATCGTGGAGAACGGGAGTAGCGCGATGGACTACTGCGATGCTGGCAGCAAGTTCATTACGCAACTGCGGGGTCCAAAGTGGGCGCTCACCCGCGATGAACGGGAAGAGGGCGAGCGGCGTCTCTTCGGCGATAGTCCACAATTCACCTGTCCGCGTCGACAGCGGTGCGGCGACCTGGACTGGCACACCACGCTCTTGAAAAGCGTGGAGTAGGGTAAGGGTTTCGGCTCGCCAAGACGGATTTGACTCGCCCGATGGCGTGGCGGGCCAGACTTTCAGGAAGAGCGGTGCGGCTTTGGGGCGCGAGACGCGGTAGCAGGCCGACGCATACCCATAGGGCAAGAACGTCAGTTCCTCGGCCTGCACATCATATTCATCGTGCAGCACTGCCACCAAGGTTGCGTGATCAATCAACGGCTCGAAGCGCATTATCGCCTCTCAGTTTTTATCCATGCTCGCGCCAACAGCGAGAGAATCGACCACTGATTCCGTACGCCTAAACCGAAGCCTCAATAAAATCTTAGTCTCTGTCACAAGGGCACGGGACGGCGTTATCTGTTACCGCCGCTCACCGGAGACAGCGACATAGGTGCCGAGGGCGATTAATGCGCCCCCGGATAGGTAGCGCTGGCCGTGGCGTAACCGTGGGCGCTGTTGCAGTTGTGTGCCGATTGGCCCAGCAAGGAGCGAGACGACCAGATCGGCAGTGGTGTTCAGCATAACCGAGATCGTGCCCAGTAGGAGGAATTGCGGGATCGCCGCTGCCTCCCGATTGATGAACTGTGGTAAGAACGAGAGGAAGAACAGGGCGGTCTTAGGGTTAAAGGCTTCGGTGGTGATCCCCTGCCGGAAGGCGGGCCAGGCGGCCTCACGCGCGCCAGAGGTAACGGCATCGACTTCCTTACCCGCAACGATTGTGCGGACGCCCAGGTAGAGGAGGTAGGCCGCACCCGCATACTTCACGACACTGAAGGCCGTGGCAGAGGTAGCAAGGATCACTGAGAGGCCAAACGCCGCCGCGACGACATGGCAGAAACCACCAACCGCCGTGCCAAGCGACGAGGCGAGACCCTCGCGCCACCCACCGCGCAGGCTGCGGGCCAGGACGTAGAGCATCCCCGGCCCTGGCGATACCGCCAGGACGATGGCGGCAGTCAGAAAGAGGCCAAAGCTGGTCGCGCTGGGCATCGGCGTTGTGCTCCAATCGTGGCTGGTGAACCGTTCAGGGCCAGACTATGCTTTATCATAGTCCGGTACTAAGCTATCGAGTAGGGCCAATCACGCCCAAAAATGCTGTACCACTTTGTCAGCCATCTGGCCGGGCGAGCAAGGTAAGCATCTTCTATTTCCGATTATCCACCAGCGAATAGAGCTTACAGCAAGGGTTTGTAACAAACGACTTAGCGCGTTGCTGTTTCGTTCACCACGCGCATCTGTCCCGTGGCAACGGCAAAATCCCAACCAGAGAGATCGGGAGGCTGGTAGCCAAGTGCGCCAAGGATCGTGCAGATCTGGGCCCGGTGTTCGTTGGCGTGATGAAGGGTCTGATTCAGCACCGTACTGGCAAGGCAGTGGTACGCTTGTCCGCCAGCTTGCCAGAGGCAGGCGGCGGCAGGGTCCAGGGTGGGCAGGGCGGTTTCCCACAGTTGGGCAGTGGCGGCGGATTGTGTGGTCAGCAGATCAAGCGTGAAGGAGTCGGGCCGCGACCAGGGTTCCCCAGGCCAGTGACCAGTGAGGCAGGCGAGGTATTTGGCGTCGCTGTAGATCAGGTGCGCCAGGGTATCAAGCACTGTCCCATACGTGCCAGGGACAGTCGCCGCCAACGTATCAGCGTCGAGCGTGCGGCAATACTCGAGCAGGGCGGCGGTCGCCCAAGCGTGGTGCAGAAATGGTTCACGCAAGCGGTCGGTCATGGGGAATCTGCCTTTCTTCGCTGGCTACATCGGCAATATCACGGCAAACGATAGTAGGATCCAAGGAATATTCTGTATAGCGGCTGATTCTCGCGCAACCGCACTTCCCGCCTACTGGTACAGGCGACTAGCGTTTGGTTCGCGTTTACTGCGCTTAGAACAGGCGTTGCTGGGCTGGTTTCGGTTGCTCGGCAGCGGCAGCGACTTGCTGCCCCTGGCGCATTTCAGCCAGATAGCGCGGCAGTTTGAGGAAGTCGGCCTCAATCGTCGATTTCAGCGCCGCCTGATGCAGTGCAGCGGCAGGATGATACATTGGCACAATCACGCGCCCATCAATGAACTTTTGCTCGCCGTGAATCTGCGAGATGCGCCCACCAGGGAACCAGCGGGACATTGAAAGCCGCCCTAGCGTCACAATCATTTTTGGATCAACCAGGGCGATCTGCCGGTCGAGATAGGGACGACAGGCGGCCATCTCATCGGGGAGCGGATCGCGATTCCCTGGTGGGCGGTGCTTCACGATATTGGTGATATAGACATCGGCCCGTTCTAGCCCGATCTTCCCCAACCACTCGTTGAGCAATTGCCCTGCTGCCCCGATAAAGGGCCGCCCTTGCTGGTCTTCGTGAAAGCCTGGGGCTTCGCCAATAAACATAATTTCGGCTGGCACTGGCCCTTCCCCAGGAACACCCATCTTGGCCCCACGACAGAGATCACAGGCAGTGCAGGTCGCGATCATCTGTCCGAGGGTGGCAATATCAGCGTCAGCGATCAGCGCTGGATTACTTGACACAAGAACCCCTCCTGACTATCCCAAGCCCCGCTGGTCGTCCGCAACTGGGGCGAGCGCAACAACGCGAGGAGATGTACGGACACCCAGGCAGAGTATAAACCGTTCGCGCGGTTGAAGCAATCAGGGTGCGCAGCAGGAGCGCTCCTAGAGGGTAATGCCAAAGGCGGTGAGCAGGTCACAAACAGTGACCCCTTGTTGGGCTGCGTGCCGCAACGTTCGCTCGCCATAGACAGTGTAGTAGTTATTGCGCCCATCACGGGCGCGGCTGATATATCCTTCGGCTTCGAGGTTATCAATGATCCGCTGCACCGCCCGCTCAGTAACGCCAACAGTTTTGGCGATCTGCTTGGCGGTGGCGCGGCGGTTGCCAGCGATACAGATCAACACCTGTGCATGGTTGGTGAGAAATTTCCACCCGCTCATCTCGCCTCGTCCTCCATTCTTCGTTAACCGCGTGGAGCACGATAGCCAGCAGCCTGGGCTGCCGCTTCGCTGGCGAAGCAGATTTCAGGTTTTGTCCGCTCGTAACTTGCTGTACCCGGCAGATGGTAAATCAAGGCACCCATACTGCCATTATTTCCCTTCACTGGGTGACTTGCCGGACAGCGATCGCCATCTGGCGCGATCTGCATAGTAGCCGCTGCTCCCGCTGTTGGCACAACCACTGTTGGTGTTGCGGCAGCAGTTGGCGGCGTGTTGGCAGGCCCAGCAGTCACGAGTGACGCTGCTGGGCCTGCGACGGGTGTTCCTGGTTGCGGAGCCGTGCCAGGAGGCGCAGTATAGAGCGGAGCAATCGGACGAGGCCGACCCTCTGGCTGATCAGCACGACGATGATCGTTCAATACGATTGAGTCAGTCAGGGTCGCGGCTGCAGGGGCCGGCTCACTCTCACGCATTTTCAACCAGGAGAAGGCCGCCAAAGCCCCGGCGAACAGCCCAAGTAATAGCCCGTTGGCAAAACTCAGCCCACCACCCGCACGGCGGTCGTCAAGCCCCGCCTGCATCCGGGTCATCTGCTGGCTGATCTGCGCGATCAATTGATCTTCGATTGTCCCCATCCCCCATCTCCTGCCCTTCTGTTGTCCTCACCAATCTGGCGGTGGTGAAGGCTACTGGTTAGCGCACACCACTGGTCATTGGCACCAGGCTCGGGCGATCGATCCGCAATGGGGCCAATGCTGCTGGAGTCTGTCCCGTCTGGGCTGCTTCTGCAAGGAGTTTACCAACGCTGGGGCCATATGGCATCCCATGCCCACAGTAACCGCCAGTTACCCAAACCCCCGACAGCCCAGGCGCGGCATCGACCACGGGGAGATAGTCAGAAGTAAAGGCCATCAATCCAGCCCAACTACGGGCCACTGACAGATTTGCCAACGCTGGGAACAGCCGCGGAATGACCTGCTCAATCGAGGCGATCACGTCGGGGGTTGGCACCATCTCGCGCACGCCCACATCGCCATGCGGGGCATCAGCGCGGCAACCACCGATCACGATCGAGCCATCGGGGGTCTGCTGCCAATATTCGCCTGTAGGTGATACCGAGGCACCCAGCCCCGCACGGAAGACTGGTGCGTGTGGCTCGTAGGCGAGAATCTGGCCGCGCACTGGCACGACTTTGCCAGCTAGGGCTGGCACCAACGTATCAGTCCAGGCATTCAGGGCCAAAATCACGCGCTTCGCCTGCACAGTGCCAGCGTTTGTTGCGACTGTTGCCCCTTCGGCAGCGGGAGTGACCCCAGTCACCTCGGCGACGCAAATCCGTGCGCCGTGCTTCTGCGCGGCCTGCGCCAGCCCAGCCAGGTAGCGCGAAGAATGGAGCAATGCGCCATCATCGAAGTAGAGCCCACCCGCGATCTCATCGGCCAGCGGCGTATCAATCAGTTCCTGCATTCCCTGGCGGTCGAGGAATGCGCCAGTCAGCCCTGCAGCGTGCATCATTGCGAGGCCCTGTTGCATCCGGGCCAGACTGTCTTCACCAAGCGCAAGGCTAATGGTTCCAGGGACACGGTAATCGCAATCGATCCCTTCTTCCTTGACAATTTCGCCAACCAGCGCCGCACCTTCCTCGGCAATCTTCCAGATCGCCAGGGCATCGTCGCGGCCCACGCGGGCAACGGCTCCGGCATAGCCTTCGGCAGTGCCGCCACGCACAAAGCCCCCGTTACGACCAGTCGCGCCATAGCTAATTGCTTTTTGTTCCAACAACGTTACGGCTGCTCCAGCACGAGCCAGCCAGTAGGCAGTCCAGCAACCAAGCAAGCCACCACCAACGACGACCACATCAGCCGACGCGGGGAGTTGGTCTGTAGGAATCGGCGCGGCGGCGGTAGCGTGCCAGTACGAGCGCGGTTCAGCGTTCTGTCCGTTGACCATGAATAGTCCTCCTCTTAACAAGATGATCACAAATAGCGTTTCGATTGCGCGGTCAGGCTACAGGGGTAGTAGTTTCCCATAGTCCGCGCCCGCTGTATAGTGGCGATTAACCACGACGCTGGGCAAAGTTTGTCATAAAGTCGGCCAGGGCCGTAGCCCCTTCGATAGTCATCGCATTGTAGATCGAGGCGCGGATTCCGCCCACCGAGCGATGCCCCGCTAACCCGACGAATCCTGCCGCTTCAGCTTCCTGCAAGAAGGCCCGCTCGTCAGCCTCCTGGGCCAGCCGAAAGGTCACATTCATCAGGGAGCGGTCGGGCACTGCCGCGTGCCCCAGATAGAAGCCAGCGCTCTGGTCAATCGCGGCATACAGCGTTGCCGCCTTCTGCGTGTTGCGTTCGCCAAGCGCGGCGACACCTCCTTCAGCGTCGATCCACCGCAACGTCAGTAGGAGCAGATAGACGCCAAACGAAGGCGGGGTGTGATAAAGCGATTGGGCCTTCGCGTGTGTAGCGTAGCGCAAAATCGCCGGAATCGTGTCCGGCGCACTGTTGAGGAAATCACGCCGCGCAATGACTACAGTCACGCCCGCTGGGCCAAGGTTTTTCTGAGCACCAGCGTAGATCATGCTAAAGCGCTCGGCCTCCAGCGGGCGCGAGAGAATATCACTGCTCATATCGGCGATCAGCGGTCGGTCGCCAACGTCCGGCCACTGGTGCCACTGAACCCCGTGAATCGTTTCGTTTGAGGTCAGATGTACATAGGCGGCGTGCGGCGCAACGTTGATTTCAGCCGCGCTGGGGATGGTGCGATACCCTCCGGCACGGGTGCTGGCGGCGATCCGCACCTCACCCACAACGCCTGCTTCAGCCACAGCTTTCTCCGCCCAGGCCCCGGTCAGAATGTAGTCAGCTACGGCGTTTGGTGGCAGGAAGTTCATTGGCACCATTGCGAATTGCAAACTCGCGCCACCTTGCAGGAAAAGAACCTGGTACGCGTCGTCCAACCCGAGCAGCGCGAGCAGACGGGTTTGCGCCTCGGTGTTCACCGCCTCATACTCGGCAGACCGATGGCTCATCTCCAGGATCGACATCCCCGTACCGTGATAATCAAGCAACTCGGCTTGCGCCTCAGCCAGCACCGCAGGCGGCAACAAGGCTGGGCCAGCATTGAAGTTATAGACCATCGACGTTCGTTTCCTCCCCCTCAATCATCTACCCAAAGAATGGACTCAGCCACCCCTCGGGGATCTCCAGGCCAAACCCTGGGGCAGCACTTGGCACAAGATAGCCGTTTTCTGGCTGGGCCTGACCGGGCAATACCCATGCTTCTGATAATGGTACTCCCGGTGGTGTGGCAACAAAACATTCCAACCACGGCACGGCGGGCGTGGCGTAGGAGAAATGCTGTCCAAAAGCCGTATTACCACCCGCGTGTAAGATCACGCTGATTCCCGCACCGTCAGCAGTAGCCGCGATCCGCTGGCAGGTGGTCATCCCACCAACCCAGTTAATATCGGGCTGCAAAATATCAACTGCACGGTGCTGCACCGCCCAGTTGAACGGGACATGAGTATACCAGTGTTCGCCTGTCGTCAGGGTCTGCCAGGGCAACCGTTGCCGCAGGGCCAGATGAGCTTCGAAATCTTCAGAGAGCAGGCATTCTTCCAGCCAGCGCAGACGATAGGGGCGCAGGGCCTCAGCCAGCCGCACGGTATACTCAACATCGAACGCCATCCAGCAATCAAGCATCAATTCAGCGTCGTCACCAATCTGTTCGCGGGCCGCTGCCACAAACTCGGTATTCTTCTTCAAACCATCCAAGCCATCGGCTGGCCCATAGGGGCAGGCCAGCTTGAAAGCGCGGAAGCCCAGTTCCTGGTACCAATCAAGATCATTCCCCGTGGCATAGCAGAACAGTTTGTCCCGCGCTGGGCCACCAAGCAACTGATAGACGGGCTGCCCCAGCAGCTTACCCCGCAGATCCCAGAGGGCCAGGTCAACGGCGCTGATGGCGTAGGAGGCAAGGCCGACAGAGCCATACGGCTTCGTCAGGCGAAATAGCATATCAGCCAGACGGTCGGTCGCCAGACAATCCTCGCCGATCAGTTGTGGCCCCAGGTGATCTTCGATAATCGCGGCAGTGACCCGGCCATTCGTCGTCATCCCCAGGCCGTAGGTGCCATCTTCAGCGGTGACTTTACACCAGGTCTGTTCCCACTGTGGTAGCCAGAGGTTGCGGTGTCGCTTGACCCGTGGATACCGCGACATCGGATTCGCGACCTCCGCATTCTCTGCCCAGGGGGCGCGGCGCGGCGGCGTCTTGAGTTCGTGAGGTGGTGGTGTCATCCGTAGTGCTTCAATCGCCTTGATCTTCA
>JBDHWF010000153.1:0-8561 GCA_039810045.1 Chloroflexia bacterium | reverse complement strand
CCGTAGCCCTCTTGCGCCAGCCAGAGATACCACCAGGCATCGCCCTGTAACGAGGCCTGATTGAGAAAGTCACTCAGTGTCGCAGGTGGTGGTACTCCGACGATACTACTCGCTGCCAGCGCTCCAAAGAGCCAGGTAGCCGCCCGCCAGCCGACCAGGATCGTGAAGATGGTGGCTATCTCTCGCCAGGGATAACGGCGTAACGCGATCAGCGGCAATTGCGCCGGAGAATCAACAGGCGCTATCAGGTGGGGCGTGGCGGTGTGGTCCTGCCGCAATATCTTCATGGCACCGAGTATAACGGCTATTCGTTGTATTGGTAGCAGGCGGCGAGCGCTTGCGTTTTTATCAGCCAACCTCTATAGTGTACGTACACTCGGTTTTGGGAGATGGTAGTAGTGAATCAGCGTAGTGGTGATCAACTGGACTACAGGGGTGCGCGATGAGCAGCGTAAGCACAATCGAAGCTTTGCAATTTGATCAGACCGTTTCACCGTTGCCACGGCCAGCGGTCGCCGAGGTTGATGCCGTATTGGGCGTACCGATCAAGGTGCTTGATCATGGCTTTGTGCGCCTGATCGACTATATGGGCAATGATGCGGCCATTGTGCAGGCAGCGCGTGTTTCGTATGGCGATGGCACCAAGAAGCGCAGTGAAGATGCCGCCCTGATTCGCTATCTCTTGCGGCACAAACATACTTCGCCATTTGAAATGGTCGAAGTCAAGCTGCACATTAAAGCCCCGATCTTTGTCGCTCGGCAGTGGGTGCGCCACCGCACGGCCAGCGCGAATGAGATTAGTGGGCGCTATTCGATTCTGCCTGCGGAGATGTATTTGCCCGACGATACGCAGATCAGTTTCCAAAGTAGCGACAATAAGCAAGGACGCAGTAGTTCCGCTGTGCCAGACGAATTGCGGCAGCGCGTTCGCGAATTGTTGCTGGCGGGCCAGCGCGAGTCCTATGCCGGATATCAAGAAATGATCGATGCGGAAATTGCGCGGGAGTTAGCGCGCATTGCGTTGCCAGTGTCAATTTATACCGAGTGGTATTGGAAGATGAATCTGCACAATCTCTTCCATTTCCTGGCGTTGCGTTCCGATGCTCACGCGCAGTTTGAAATTCGG
Organism: Chloroflexia bacterium; assembly: GCA_039810045.1. Classification (GTDB taxonomy): domain Bacteria; phylum Chloroflexota; class Chloroflexia; order Thermomicrobiales; family CADCWN01; genus CADCWN01. The sequence goes on along the minus strand of JBDHWF010000153.1, from coordinate 7,435 downwards.
ATCTATGCTGAGGCGATCTGTCTGATTGTGCAGCGGTTAGCCCCCGTGGCCTACCAAGCGTTTATCGATTACGCGCGCGATGCCACCGCCCTTTCCGCACCAGAGCGGGCGATTGTCGCCCTGGCGTTGCGTGGTGAACCGATTCAGCCGGAAGATTGGGCGCGGATCGGCAAACGTGAACGCCGTGAATTTGCGCAGAAGTTTGGCCTGGATCTCGATCACTTGCCGGGGAATACACCCGCACCCGTCTTCGCGAATGGTGCTGGTTCGGCAATGAATGGGCATGGTCAGCACTAAGTTGAGGTAGGGCGTGTAAGCGGGGCGGGTGGCAAAAACCCCCCCGCCCCGCTTGTTTTATTCGGGCGTGAGGATGAGCCGCGATGCCGTGGCGGCAGTCACGGCAGTACGGGTAAAGAGTGTTGGGTGATACGTTCCGGCCAACCAGGCAGGCAGGAGATCGTCGTAATGGCGGCTGGCTGGATGACCGCTTTGGCCGCCGGGATAGCTGCTACAACTATTATCCCAGTCCGTAGGGTCGCAGATCTGACGATAGGAAGGGGCAGTGTATGATTCAATTCCTGTTGGCCCCGTCGTCGCATTCCCCATCCAAACCGTATTGAGGTCGCCTCCCATAGCATATGGCCCACGATTGAAGATTCTGCGTAGTGGCTTGATTGCACTGAGCGGGTGACGTAGGGTCAGTTGATGGGTCTTGCCATAGCGCCAGCGGCGTGGCTGATCGCCCCAACGGGTGCGGAGGGTTATCAGCGTGGCCTGCCAGCTATCATTGAGGATCTGGGCGGGGGTATCGTCAGCGGCCAACCAGCCTGTATCGCCCCCCGTGAATAGCGCGAGTACCCGGGGCAGCGATCGTTGTAGATAGATACTTCCTGGCAGACTACTGAAGAGACCTAGCCCGGTAATCGTGGTGAGTGGCTGTGCGATCTCGCGGTAGGTGCGCGCTACCAGTTGCTCCCCAAGGGTGGTGGCGATCAGCCCACCGCTACTATCGGCGGAGAGGATCCCGTTCCAGTTTGCCAGCATATCCCGTACCAGGGTAGCAAAGGGATCGTCAGGGCTAACGGGCAGGCTCCCTGCGCGGGCCAGTTCGCGCAGAGTTTTTCCTGGTAGGCTGGTCTGATCACACTGGAGACGGGCGAAAGAAGCAACGTCATGGTTGGCAACTGCGGTTAGTTCGTCACGTATCCGTGCGGCGCGATACCCTGGCAGCCATTCGCCTGGGATCTGGTGTGGGTATTCATCGCCAACAATCTGATTATTCGCCGTGACGATATACCCAGATGCGGGGTTGAGTGCGTGCGGGTTTTGGTCTGGCGATAGGCATTCCCGCCACTCCCATTCGCCAGTCCAGCCTGGAACTGGCACGCGTCCATCGCCTTGTGCGCGTTGCGGCAGCGCCCCGGCGAGGTGATAGCCGATCTGTCCTGTCCGATCAGCATAGACGAAGTTTTGCGTTGGGGCGACCCAGGTGGTCAGGGCCTGTTGAAAGGACGACCAGTCAGTAGCACGGTTGATGGCCAGGATCGCCCGTTGGAGGCCATCCGCTTCCAAGGCGGTCCAGCGAAGCGCAAAAGCTTCTTCAGGGTGGCGGTTGCCTGCTGTCGGCGTGCCGACGAGCGCGGAGACAATTGGCCCATGATGCGTCACCCGCACGGGGTATCTTTCGTGCCGTTGTTGTGGTCGGAGTGGTTTTTCCCGGACGCTAATCACTTCGTCGATCAGGGTTGCTTCGGCCCAACCATCGGACACCTGATAGCGTTTGCCAGTTGAATCCTGGGGGTCGAAGCGCTCGATGTAGAGATCCTGTGCATCAGTCATCCCATTCGTTACGCCCCAGGCAATCTGGGCATTGTGTCCGATCACGACCCCTACGGTACCAGGAATACTGGCCCCAATCACATTATAGTCACCCCCTACCAGGTGGTTTTCGTACCAGAGGGCGGGTAACTGTAAGGCGAGGTGTGGGTCATTGGCGAGGAGTGGCCCACCGCTTTTGGTGCGCGTGCCGTTGACCACCCAGGCGTTGCTGCCCTGTGAACCGTCGCGCCCGCCACTGAAAGCGTCGAGCGCCGTTGGGCCAGCTAACGGATCGGTACTGAGCGCGGCATGATAATCGATTGCCCTGGGGATGGTGATCGGGTGTTCCCTGGCATAGGTAGGGTCGAGTGCCGTAGCGCGTGCTGGGCCAATTGCGTCGATAATCTGCGCCCGGATCACCTCCAGAGTCCAGTTCATCGAAAGGTTGAGGGCCATCACTTTGCCAAAGACGTAAATGTCGGCAGGCTCCCACTGGCGCGGTTGATAACGCAGGATCGTGAATTCAAGCGGGAGGCGGCGATTGGTCGCCAGAAATTGATTCACTCCGGCGCAATAGGCAGTGACCGCTTCTTTTTCCTCACCAGCCATCGTTGCCGCTTCCTGGCGGGCGACGCGGCCCAGACCGAGCGTGCGGAGAAAGCGGTCTGATTCCAGGGCTACCTCACCGAAGACTTCTGCCAGTTGTCCATGACCAGTGCGGCGTTGTAACTCCATTTGCCAGAGCCGATCCTGCGCGTGGATATACCCCTGGGTAAAGAACAGGTCAGCGTTATTCTTGGCGTAAATGTGGGGGATCCCCCATTGATCACGGAGGACTTCTACCGGGTTGCCTAGGCCGGGAATAGCAAGCGTACCAGCCTGTTGTGGCAGTGACTTTCGCGCGATCGCGGTCCAGGTTGCCGCCGAAAGTCCAACCAGGCCAGCAGTAATTCCGGCGGCAATGCCGATTGTTTTTGCTGGTTGTTGTATCACGGCTCCGTTGCTCCATGGTGTCGCCCCTGCGATTGGGGCGCATGAAAAGAGCCTACCATGTTGTCAACAGCATTACCAAGCAGTACTTGTGGATGAGATGGGGTTGCCTCGTACAAATTGTTATAAACTCGCTATAATTACAATATGAATGAGTCGATGCTGACGATAGCTTTTCTCTATGTCGCAATGGCTGGCCTTGCTGCCGGACTCTTAGAGTTCGGGGTGGGCGCGATGCTTTGGGCAGAGGAAAAATTCTTGATCGTAGTGGGCTTTATTTCGGCGATCTGTGGGCTCTATGTTGGTTTGCGGCTGCTTGCGATGATCTTGGGCGTATTGCCCCTTTCGGAATAGCCTGCAACCAGCTTGCTTGTTTTCCCTAATAGCTGCTGGTCAGCAGCCAGACTCCCTTACTGGTGGCAATATAGAGCAGACTGGTGGTGCTGGTGGTGACCAGGGCGAAATCCTGTACCGCCCGACCCTGGAGGGCGGTGGCTGTTTGTGTCCAGGTTGCGCCACTATCGCGGCTCTGTATGATCCCCACCCCAGCAAATTGGCGGTTGCCCGTGCCTACCCACCAAGTGCCTGGATGCGTGGGGTCAAGCAGTATGGTGCTGTTGATGCGGTAGTTTGGCGGACTGCCCGCTGGTGGGGCCGCGGGCACGGTTGCTTCCCAGCCACTTCCTTGCAACAAGCGCCAGGTCGCCCCACTATCGCTCGTCTGATAGATGCCGCTGGTAGTGGAGAGCAAGGCGCTCTGGTTATTGTTGGGCAATACAACAAGATCAAGCGCCCCGATAATCTCCGTATGCGGTTCCGCAAACTGCCAACTCTCGCCGTCATCGTTGGAGTACCCGGTCTTGACCGACCCTCCTTCAGCGGTGTAGGCCAGATAGAAGATCTTTGGTGCTGAGGGCGCGGCGGCAATCAGCGTTGGGGTGTAGTTGGGGAGCGTCGCACTGGGAAGTGGTTGCCACGTCGTGCCACCATCACTGCTGCGTCGGACATTCGCACAATTAACGGCAGTCACCACCCGGGCATTATGGGAATCAACGACCAGACTGCTGATATTTTCCCCCATTGCTGCCCAGGTTTCGCCACCGTTGGTAGTAACGTACCCTGGCAGGTTGCCCCCTTTGCCGCAGCCCTGACTGACCCCAATATACACAACGCTGGGATCACTTGGGGCAATGGCAATGACCGCAACGGCGGGGGCTTCCGCTGCGGTGCGTACCTGGCTCCAATCTTTGCCGGCATTCGTTGAACGCCAGACTCCTTTGCCCCCGACATAGAGGGTCTTGAAATCAGGGCCACCTACCGCAATGGTGGACAGGTTTTCTTCTGATAAACCAACGGCAGTCAGGGCTGGCATCGCCGCGCTGGCTTCAGGCGTACGCAGTGCTGTAGGGGTCGCTGGTTGGGTTGGGGCGACTGGGCGGGTGGGTGCGATGGTGGCAGTATTGGCTGGCACTGTGGGTGAGGTTAGCGCGGTCGTTGCTGTGGGCGGTATGACCGTGCTGGCGGGCGTGCCGGTACACGCGGTCAGGCTCAGTACTGTGAGCAGGAAGACCAGCCAGAAACGGCTCCAGGGCTGTGTTTGACGATAGCGCGACATAGTATAGCTCTCCATTAGGGTTGCTGATGGTTCTACTGACGTAGGGCCGGGATTGGGCGACCATCGCGTCTGGTCAATACCAGGGTCGTCGTCGCCCTGGTGATCATCAGGGCGTTAGGAGGGAGTGGGTGATGCTGCGGAATGACCAGAATACGCAAATCAGCGAGTGTTGGGCGACCAAGCCTGATCCAGTAGTCGAGTTGTGTCCGTAGCTGCTCATAGGCTTGTGTCGTGCCGAACAGCGTCACCGTGGTTTCTTGGCCACTTGGTAAGGTGCAGCCACTCATCGTGCTGGTGTTGAGGGTGGCATAGTATCCGTGGTTGTCAATATGGCGGAGGTAGGCCAGCGGAGTCAGCGCGAAGAACAGGAACAGTTGGGCGGCACCGGCACCTTTGGGTAGGCTGAGTGGCGCGGCGGCCTGGCTGAGTAAGGTGGGTAACTGGGCTAGTGCCAGTTCAGGATCTGGTTCAGCGGTAAGTTGCCAGGGCCCAAACGTGTGCGTTTGTTCCTGGCTGGCAAACGCGCCGCGCAGCCGGATGAAACCACAGGGACTGAGCGATTCACTGCTCAGCGTATCGTCGGGGAGCAAGCGCAAGGCGAGAGAGTACATCGCTGGGCCAATGCTGAGGGGCAGTACAAGCAGGCCATTTGGGCGCAGTTGTTCACGCCACGCAGGCAGTACATCAGGTGCGCCAACGGTCAGAATAATGCGGTCGTAGTAGGCATTGGGCGGATAGCCATAGCCCCCATCGCCGAGAATCGCGTGAACATCCGTATAGCCACTGGCCGCGATCTGGGCGCGGGCCGTGGTGACAATATCATCGTCAACATCAATCGTCGTTACCTGGCCGCGCGCGCCAACGAGGAAGCGCAGGATTGCGGCGTTATAGCCAGTGCCCGCCCCAATTTCCAGTACGCGCATTCCTGATTCGAGTTGCAACTGCTCCAGCATAATCGCCATCATCGCTGGTTGGGATGATGAACTGAGGCCAAGCCCGGCATCCTCCTTGGTAAGAATCGCCTGGTCGCTATAGACCCGTTCAGGCGCGACATCAGGCAGAAACAGGTGGCGGGGGATGGCGATAAATGCCTCGGCGATTCGCTGATCATTGAGTACGCCCCGTCGCTGCAATTCTTCGACGAGGTGTCGTCGTAGTGCCGTCAGGTGGGCCTCGGTTCCGTTCGTCTTCATTGCCCCTCCTTGGCCATAGCAGCTAGTGGATGCAGATCTGCACTTCCTGTGCCGCGATCAACAGCTACGCCCTGGCTCGCGACAACGAGCCAGGGCGTATGAGCAAGGTGATAACGGAGGGACTGAAGCGCTTATAACGCGCCAGCGTTCCAACGGAAGGCGGTTCCGCCTTGTTCTCGTGCGAGCGGAGCAACTGCAGCGGCTGTGGTAGCAGCCACGAGACCAACCTGATCAGCACCATCGGCTTCCCAGCGGGTTTCCTGGGGAAAGGCGCGGCGATCGGCATCCTGCGGCAGGCGTACTACCCAGAGTCCTGCTGGGGCAGTCGGGGTGAGCAACGGCGCATCAGGGTCAGGGTAATCGAGTGGGGTCTTGCCAGCAACAGCGAGGGCGATATCCCCCAGCAGGGCGCCAGCCGTTGGCGCAGGGCCTGCCCCTGGCCCAGTCAGGGTAGTTGCGCCGATCAGTGGGCCCTCAATGCGAATCGCGTTGCCTGATCCTACCGGGCTGGCGAGTGGTTCATCGATTGGCAACGCCGTTGGTTCGACTGCTGCCTGGAGCGTATCTGCATCGTCACGTTGGGCACTGGCCAGGTATTTGATGCGTGCGCCATGCGCAGCGGCCCAGCGCAGGTCAGCCGGGCTGATATCGGCTAACGGGCGCCGGGGAATAGCCGTGGGATCAAGCCGGACTCCAAAGGCAAGCGCGACGAGAATCGCGAGTTTCGCCGCTGGATCATGGCCGTCAACATCGGCAGATGGATCGGGCTCGGCAAATCCCGCCGCCTGGGCTGCGGCTAGAGCCTCCGCGTAGGTCTGCCCCGCCTCGATTCCCGAGAGGATCGCATTGGTCGTGCCGTTGACCACACCACCGAGCGCCGTGATGCGCTGGCCGCCAGCCAGTTGCCGCAAACTGGCAATGACCGGGACACCGCCGCCAACACAGGCCTCAATGCCCAACCCCACCCCGTGTTGACGGGCTAAGGCAAATAAGCGTGGCCCATGTACCGCGATCGCCACTTTATTCGCAGTGGCGACTGGGCGGCCAGCAGCCAGGGCCGCAGCAATCAGATCGGCGGCGGGTTGTTCACCACCTAGCACTTCGATCACTGGCCCTTGCCCCGCAAGCGCAACCGAGGGATCGGTAGTCAGGGTATCTGGGGGGACCAATGCTTGGCGGTCATTAGTGATCTGGCGCACTAATGCCGAGCGAATTGACCATTGTGCATGGGGGCTGGCACAGGCGCGGGCGACGCCGCTGCCCACAACACCGAGGCCGAGCAGGGTGAGATCGTTCAAGCAATGGCTCCTTTTTTACATTCTTATCGCTAACAACGCAACGCTTGTGCTGTTGATCCTCTCCGCTATCTTCCTGACGGTTAGCGGGCTCCAACTAAGGTACTCTGGCCTACACGGAGACCCGGTAACTGCCCCTTCGCCAGCAGCATCTCGGCATTGAGAATTGAGGCTCCCGCTGCGCCACGGATGGTGTTGTGCCCTAATAACACGAACTTGAAATCAAGGATCGGGCAAGGGCGCAGGCGACCAACGACGGTAGCCATGCCATGTTCTACGTTACGGTCTAATGCTGGCTGGGGGCGATCGTCAGCGTCGAGCATCACAATTGGATGAACTGGCGCGCTGGGCAGGCCCAGCGCCTGTGGCTGACCGTTGAAATCGCGCATGGCGGCGGCGACTTCCTCCAGGGATGCCTCGCGCTTCAGGCGCACTGAGACCGACTCTGTATGCCCATCGCGTACTGGCACGCGGGTGCAGGTGGCACTGACGACGACTGGTGCATCGCTGAAGCCCTGACCAGC
>JBDHWF010000152.1:0-8571 GCA_039810045.1 Chloroflexia bacterium | reverse complement strand
GCAGCGGCGGCAGCGGCATCGGCCCCAGTCGCATCACGCACGATGCGCGCAGCGCGGGCGCGGAGTTTCGCATTCGTTGGCTGCACATCGATCATCAGATTGCCATAGACCTTGCCCAGGCGCACCATCGTCGCCGTACTGAGCATATTCAGGACCAGCTTCTGGGCCGTCCCTGCCTTCAGGCGACTCGACCCCGTTAGCACCTCCGGCCCAACGATTGGCGCGATAAAAATATCGACCGCTGCCGCCATTGGCGCATCAGCACGACAGGCCAACCCCACCGTGCAAGCCCCCACCTCCCGCGCCGCAGTCAACGCCCCCAGCACGTACGGTGCGCCACCGCTGGCACTGATCCCCAACACCATATCGACACCGCTCGCCCCAGCGGCTTGTAGATCAGCCCGCCCCAACTGTTCGTTATCCTCCGCCCCCTCAACGGCACGCGTGAGCGCCTGCGAGCCACCCGCGATAAACGCCTGCGCCAGCGTTGGGTCAGTGCCAAACGTGGGCGGCCATTCCGCTGCATCCAGCGCCGCCAACCGCCCACTCGTCCCCGCCCCAAAGAGCAACAACCGCCCACCAGCCGCCAGCCGCGCCGCCAGCGCATCGACCGCCTGCGCGATCTGCGGCACCACCGCCCGCACCGCGCCCGCCACCGTCGCATCTTCATCGTTCATCAACGTCAGCATCGCGGCAGTCGGCAACTGATCGAGGCCCATACTGCGGGCGTTCCGCTGCTCCGTAATTGGCAGCGGCTCCGCCGCCTCACCTGCACCCACCTTGCCCCCTCTCGCGCCAGTATCGCCGTTGGCGCACACCGCAACGCGCCTTGCCAGTATCGCCATTTTCTGATACTATACTCGCCAGTCAGTTTTTGTGCGGGTGTAACTCAGTTGGTAGAGTACCTGCTTCCCAAGCAGGCTGTCGTGGGTTCGAGTCCCATCGCCCGCTCCCTCGGTGTCATTGCACAGCAACAAAATTCAGTGCATCTGTTCGCGCGTCACTGCGCCTATATCGGCGACGGCTACGCCTGAATAGCCTCGCTCACTCAGCCAGCGTATCCACTGCTTGCGCCTCATAGAGCTGCGCGTAGAGGCCGCACTGGGCCAGTAAGGTAGCGTGGGTTCCACGCTCGACAATCGCGCCATCAGCCAGTACCAGGATTGTATCGAATGCGGTCATCTGCACGAGGCGATGGGTGATGACGAGCAACGAGCGGTCAACCTGGGTCTGGTGGATGGTGGCAAATACTGCAGCTTCGGTGGCGCGGTCGAGGTGGGCGGTCGGCTCATCAAGGATCAGTAACCGGGCATTGCGAATAAGGGCGCGGGCCAGGATCACGCGCTGACGTTCGCCACCAGAGAGCCGTACCCCATGCTCACCAAGCCAGGTGTCCAACCCCTGCGGCCACTGGCGGACGAGCGCGGCAAGCCCTACCTGGGTCAATGCTGTGTCTAGCTCCGCGTCAGTGGCTGTGGGTCGCGCTAGCAGCAGGTTGGTGCGTAATGTCCCGGCAAAGAGGTGGCCGTCCTGTTGAGCGACCGCCAACGTGCGGCGCAGGTCGTCCTGGGCATAATCGCGCAAGTGGTGGTCGCCAAGGTGGATCGTGCCAGTGCAGGGGTCCCAGAACCGCAGGAGCAACTGCACAACGGTACTCTTACCCGCGCCACTCGGCCCAACAAGCGCGACGTGTTCACCAGGCGCGATGGTGAAGGTGATGTCGTGCAGTGCTGACCCTTCGGCAGCGGCATAATGGAAAGACACTTGCTCGAACCTCAGGGGCAGTGGCGCGGCAACAAGCGGTTGTGGCACTGGGGGATCAGTCGTCGCTGGCTCAGCATTGATCAGGGCGAAGATACGGTCGCTGGCAGTGCGGGAACGCCCAAGCGCGGCAAAGGCACGGCCAAGCGGCGTCACGGCTTCGCTCGCCCCAAGGACGATCAGGGCAATCATGGCGAGGTAGACCGCGCCAAACTGCTGATTGCTGGCCTGGGGGATCGCCAGCACGAGAATCAGCGTCGTTGCACCATAGGCCAGCCCATCACTGAGGGCATTTTGCAACCCCGTAATCCAGGCCATTCGCCGCTGTAAACCGCCCAAATGCTGGTCAAGCGCGGCAACGCGGGCGGACTGATCAGCAGCACGGCCCAGCGCGAGGAGGTCGGGCATACCCTGAAGGCTATCCACCAGGGTGGTTTGGAGTGCCGCCCGGGCCGCCACCTGTTGTCGACCGATGGTGTTGCCCTGCCACAGGGCCAGGGCAGGCAGCAGGAGACCACCAAGCGTTAGGCAGCCAACGACGACTAGGCCCAGCAGTGGACTGAACGACCAAAGGGCCAGCCCAGTTAGCATTGTCGATAGGGCAGCGATGGCAAGCGGGGTCAGCACCCGCCCATAGAAATTTTCGAGTTCCTCCACGTCATCCACCAGGCGGGCAAGGAGGTCGCCACTGTGGAAGGCCAGGAGGCGAGCGGGGATCAGTGGGGTCAAACGACTGTAGAGGGTGGTGCGCAGACGGGCCAACAGCCGAAAGGTCAGATCATGGGAGACCAGTCGCTCGGCATAGCGCACGAAGGCGCGGGAGACGCCAGTGAAGCGCACTAGGGCGAGCGGCACCGAGAGGGCAGTCAATAGGGGCTGCAACGCCGCCGCCGCGATCAGATACGCCGCAAGCGCCAGTAACCCGGTATTCAAGGCAACGGTCAGGACACCAAGCAGTAACGCCAGACAGATCGCCCATTGTAGCCCATGCAACAGGGCAAGCGGGTAGGCAGAGGGAGTTTTGGTAGGAGTCCTGGCGGTCATGGGGCCACCACCAACGCTGCTGATGCTGTCGCGTGGAGCAGGCGGGCATACGTGCCACCACAGGCGCACAAGGTCTGATGGCTACCGTCTTCAACCACCTTCCCTCCATCGAGTACGATGATCCGCTCAGCAAGGCGCGCCGTGGCGAGGTGGTGTGTGACCATCAGTACGGTGCAGGTTGGGGGTAACTGTTCCAGAGCCAAGCGCACTGCAGCTTCACTCGCTGCATCCAGATGGGCCGTTGGTTCATCAATGATCAAGAGTGGAGCGGCTTGCAACAAGGCCCGGGCAATCGCGAGGCGCTGGGCCTGCCCCTGGCTGAGCCGCGCCCCGCGCTCACCTATCAGAGTGTCGTACCCCGCTGGCAATGCAGCGATGAAATCGGCAGCGGCGGCCATTGCTGCTGCCGCCTGTATTTCGGCGAACGTTGCGCTGGGGCGGGCAAGGCGCAGATTCTCCAGCGCGCTCGTAGCAAAGAGGTATGGGCGTTGCGGCACCAGGGCGATCTGGCTGCGCCAGGCTGCTGGAGTACAGGCAGTGCTGGCGACACCATTTGCGATGATTGTGCCGCTATCGGGCGACAGAAACCCAAGGAGCAGGTTGATCAGGGTTGATTTTCCCGCCCCACTGGGGCCAACAATAGCGACCCGTTCACCCGGTGCGAAGGTCAGATTGATGCCATGCAACGCTGGTTGTTCGCTCTCAGGGTAGGTATAGCGGAGATCGGCGAGGGTCAGCGTCAGCCCTGCGGACGAGGCGATCGGCGGCAGGGTTGCTGGCTGCGCTGGCAACGGTGGGGCTGGTTGATCAAGGAGCGCAAAGATCGACGCAGCGGCGGCCCGACCTTCCATCCCTGCATGATGATCGGTGCCAAGGTCACGCAACGGGCGATAAAACTCGGGGGCGAGCAGCAGCACGAAGAACGCCGTCTCAAAGCCAATGGTGCCAGACAAAAGCCGCATGCCCAGCGTAACAGCGAGCAGGGCGATGGCGAGACTGGTGAGCAATTCAAGCACCAGTCCAGAGAGGAAGGCGTAGCGTAAAGTCTGCATCGTCCGCACACGAAAGGTCTCGCTCTGGCGGGCAACCCGCGCCTGCCCCAGCGCGTCCGCGCCCAAGGTGCGGGTAGTGGTGAGGCCCTGGATACTGTCGAGGAAGGCGGCTTTGAGGCGAGTTAGTGCCAGCCAATGCGTGTCAACCCGTTCTTTGGTGTAGTCGCCAACCAACACCATCAACAGTGGCAAAATCGGTGCAGTAAAGAGGAGCAATGCGGCACTGAGCCAATCACGCGGCCAGATCGCCGCGACCAGTAGCAGCGGCACTAGTTGGGCGATGACGACCTGCGGCAGAAAACGCGCATAGTATGGTTCAAGGCGATCCAATCCCCCAGTCGCCGTGGCGACGACCGCGCCAGTTTGCACACCCCGCAGCCAGCCTGGGCCAAGACAGAGCAGGTGGTTCAAGAGTTGCCCACGCAGCGCGATCACAATTCGCGTCGCCGCTGCCTGGGCACTGACTGTGCGCCCCCAGCCAAGGATCACCCGCACACTGATCGCCGCAACGAGGCGCAGCAGCGGTCCTTGCAATTCGCTGAGGGTTCGGCCATGCAGAAACGCGCCCGCGACCAGTTGGGCGAAGGCCGCCCACTGGACAATCGTGGCCGCCCCACTCGCAATTCCGAGTACGATGGCTAGGCCGAGCAGCAGGCGGCCAGGGCGGGCAGCGCGCAACAAACGGGTATTCAGCGATGGCGACCGCAATGGCGCTTTGCCAGCGTTAGTAGCCGCTTTCGTCAAGTTGCACCTTCCCCCGAAAGAGGCGATAGATGACGAGCAGATAGATGCTGGCAAGGACCATCCCAATGCCCCACCAGATGAGCCCCACAGTCAGCCCATAGGTGGGGGCGGCGGTATTCGTAATCGTCAGACTATTGGCGGGATTGACCGCTGGCAGCACAACGGGATAAAGGACAAAAGCAGTGCTGCTCATTATCCCCAGAATATACCCGCCCGAAGCAAGCAGGGCGAGCAGATCACGATCGGCCCAACGCGCATACCCCACCGTGGCAAGGCCCGCGATCGCCAGTAGCGGGAAGATTGCCCCCAAGGGCTGACTGGCAAAGCGGTCGAGCAGGACGGGCCGGAGCCAGAAAGTAGCGACGGTGCTGATAGCAGCCAGCAGCACCGTGGACACCAGAGCCAGCCGCGCGATTCGCTGTGTGCGCTGCTGCAGGTCTGCCGTCGTCTTCACGGCAATGAAGTTTGCACCATGTAGCACCAGGGTACTCAACGCCAGGAGGCCAATCAGGATTGTGTACCAATCCAGGATACCGGGGGTCGGGCTACGCGGATCGAAATCGGTCCATAAGGGCGCAAAGAATCGCCCCTGCTGATCCAGCGACACCCCACGCACGACATTTCCCACTGCTGCGCCAAGGAAGATCGCCAATAAGGCACTCCCCAGGAAAAACAGGCCGTCCCAGAATTGCCCCCACAGTGGCGACGGGAAATGCCCGCGTAGCTCAATTGACAACCCCCGTAACATCAGCAACCAGAGGACGATCATCAACGGGAGATAGAAGCCGCTGAAGCTGGTCGCGTAGAGTTTGGGAAACGTAAAGAACAGGGTGCCGCCCGCCGCGATCAACCAGACTTCATTACCATCCCAGACGGGGCCAATCGCCTGCAAAAGGATCCGATGATCACGATTCGTCCGGGCGGCAAACGGGGCGATTGCCCCTGCACCAAGATCGAACCCATCGAGCAGGACGTACATGGTGAGCATAAAGCCAACGAGGATAAACCAGAGTGTGGGCATTGCGGCTCCTTTCGGTCGATCACCGCTGGCAATTCACTGCCACGTGCGTGCTGCCGAGGGCTAAGGTTTGGCTAATGCCGTATCGTCAAGATCCAGAAAATCGTCTGGGGGATCGGTGGTCACGCCATGAGTGCCCGCTGCTGTGGCGGCCTCCGGGCCATGCGTGATCTCTCGCAACATCAGCAACAGGAACAAGCACCAGAGGAGCGCGTAGATCCCCATAAAGCCGAGCAGCGTAAAGAGAACATTGCCCGAGGAGACCACGGTGGAATCGCCGTCAGTTGTACGAAGCAAGCCATAAATCAGCCAGGGCTGCCGACCCAATTCGCTGGTGAACCAGCCAGCCGTATTGGCGATGAACGGGAACGGCACAATTAACAGCAACAGCCAGAGCGCCCAACGACTGGTGTAGAGTCGCCGGGCCCAGAGCAACAGGGCTGCGAGCAGCATCACCCCCAGCATAATCGTGCCCAGGCCAACCATAATGTGATAGGCATAATAGAGAAACGCGATATTGTCGGGCTGCTGGTCGTCAGGAATCTGGTCTAACCCGATCACCTGGGCATTCCAACGATGAAAAGTCAGAAAGCTGAGGAGGTTGGGGACGACAATCGGATTGTCAAGCCGCTGCAGCTCAACATCAGGCTGCCCGATCAGGACGATCCCACTCCCTGACTCGGTAGTGAAAACCCCTTCCATCCCCGCGAGCTTGGCTGGTTGCAGCCGCGCTACCTGCTGCCCTTCCCAATCACCACTGGGAAACAGGGCGATAATCGTCGCGATCAGGCCCACGGTGACGCCGAGGCGCAGGAAGATTTGCCCGTAATCGCGGTGTTGCCCTTGCAACAGGTAATAGGCCCCCAACCCAGCCATCGTTACCGCGCCAGTAATGGTAGCCCCAGTCATCGTGTGGAGGTATTGCGGGCCAACCCAGGGGTTGAACAAGATCGCGCCATAATCAGTGAGGGCGATCCCACCGCCTGGCTGGGGCTGAAAACCAACAGGATGCTGCAACCAGCTATTCGCCGCCACGATGAAGAAGCCCGAAGACCAGGTGCCAACGAAGACCAGCAATGAGGCAAGCCAGTGAACGCGCTGCCCAAACCGCCGTTCCCCAAAGAGCAACAGCCCCAGAAATGCTGATTCGAGGAAGAAGGCAAAGGCCCCTTCCATCGCCAGCAGTTGGGCAATGATATTGCCCGCAAAGCTGGAGAACTCAGCCCAATTAGTACCGAACTGAAACTCGAGCGGGATTCCCGTGACCACGCCCACAATAAAGCTGATGGCAAAGATTTTGGTCGCAAACCGGGTCGCCTGATTGTACTGTTCGTTTTTCGTCCGCAAATAGAGCGTCTTCAACAGAAAGATCAGGAAGGCGAGCCCCATCGTGAACTGCGGGAAGAGGTAGTGATAGCCAACGGTAAAGGCGAACTGGAGGCGTGAGACTGTTGCAGCATCGTTCACTGTCCCTCCTTTGCCTTGCGCGGTATCAGGCAAGCCCAACCAGGGCCTATAGCTTAATTGTACCCAAGGGCGTTCGCCCCAACACCTCAGCGTACGGTAAGCTGCCCAGCAATATCGTCCATTCAGGCACAATAGCAGGGAGAAAAATGACCAATGGCAACGTTCGCCTTTCAACAAGTCGATGTCTTCACTGCGGTTCCAACGTTGGGGAATCCCCTTGCGGTCGTGCGCGATGCCGATACGCTCTCCGTGGCGCAGATGGCCGCGTTTGCCCGCTGGACCAACCTCAGTGAGACGACGTTCCTGCTGCAACCAACTGCAGCCGAGGCCGACTACCGCGTACGCATCTTCACCCCCACCGGGGAGTTACCGTTCGCCGGACACCCCACACTCGGCAGTTGCCACGTCTGGCTCACCGCTGGGGGCCAGCCACAGGGAGCGGAGATCATTCAGGAATGCGGCGTTGGCCTGGTGCGGATCCGACGCGATGGCTCCAGACTGGCGTTCGCCGCGCCACCGCTCCGCCGCGGTGGCCCCGCAGACGAAGCAGTTATCGCGCAGATCGCCCAGGGGTTACACATCGACTTCAGCGCTATTCGTGGAGCAGAGTGGATAGACAATGGCCCGGGTTGGGTAGGAGCCCTGCTCGATTCACGGGCAAAAGTGCTGGCCCTGCGCCCCGACTACCCAGCACTCGGCGACCTGAAGCTCGGTGTGATCGGCCCCTGGGATCCAATACGCGATGGCGACGGCGTGCAGTATGAGGTTCGTGCGTTCGTCGCCAACAGCGCGAAGGAAGACCCCGTGACTGGCAGCCTCAATGCGGGACTGGCCCAATGGCTGATCGGCGCGGCCATCGCCCCAGACACGTATATCGCCAGCCAGGGCACCGCCCTTGGCCGCAGTGGGCGGATCTATGTCCAGCGCGAAGGTGCGGAGATCTGGGTCGGTGGTGACACAGTGCCCTGCATTACGGGGACAGTCACGCTCTGAGCAACCAATGCTGATCACTGCTAGCAGGGCCGCGCATTTAACCTGTTGATCGTTAGCCGCACGGCGGTAATCCCGGTGCCAGTTTCACTGGTCGTCACCGTCAGGGAAAACGAATCTGGGCAACCTTTGGCGACATACGTGCGCGGCGACTGCCCCTGTGGATCGGGGGGACGTTGCCAGCCAGTGGGCTGTTGCTGTGGCAACTGCTGATCATAAAAGCGGTACACGGTTTCTGCTGAATCAGTTGTCTCAAACGTTTGCACGCGATGAGTCTGGCTGAGCGCTGGATCAGCGGAAATAGTGCGAGTGGTCGGGTACGTTGGCACGGGTGGGAACCCCGAGTAATTCGTATAATCTAGATACTTGGGCAACAGGACAGCGAGGGCGCAAAGCCCCACCAGCAGGCAGGTCATCAGCGTACCGCCGAGCAGCCCGAGCCAGGTCACGACCCGCGCCAAGCGACTTGGAGCCACCAGTTGGTAAGGACCTAAC
>JBDHWF010000151.1:0-8660 GCA_039810045.1 Chloroflexia bacterium | reverse complement strand
GTGCCACAAGGCGAGGTCTTTGGCTTTCTGGGGCCGAATGGCGCTGGGAAAAGTACCACGATGAAGATCTTGTTGGGGTTGGCCTTTGCCACCGCTGGCACTGCCCGCATCCTCGGCTATCCGCTCGGCTCAATCGAAGCGAAACGCCAGATCGGTTTTCTGCCAGAACAATTCCGCTTTCACGAATGGTTACGCGGTACGGAATTCCTCAATGTGCATGGCGAGCTTGCAGGGGTATCGCAGGCCGAACGAAAGGCCAGGATACCCGCGATCCTCGAACTCGTCGGCCTGGAAAAACGGGGGCAGGATCGGCTACGTACCTACTCTAAAGGGATGCTGCAACGGATCGGTCTTGCGCAGGCCCTGCTCAATAATCCGGCCCTGGTCTTTCTAGATGAACCAACATCGGCCCTCGACCCCATTGGCCGCCGTGAGGTGCGCGACATCATCCGCACACTGAAGGCCCAGGGGATGACCGTTTTTCTGAACTCGCATATTCTCAGCGAAGTGGAAACCGTTTGCGACCGCGTAGCGATTATTGACCGTGGTCGCGTGGTACGCTATGGCTCATTAGCCGAATTGCTGCAAGAATCGATGACCGTTGAACTCATCCTTGGCCCGTATGATGAACAGCTTTTGGCGATACTCAATACGCTTGGTACGGTGGAGCTACGCGAGTCATTGGGTCAACAGACCCGCCTCCAAATGTCACTGACCAGCCGTGATATCGTCCCCGCTCTGGTGCAGACAATTAACGATGCGGGGGTCGCAATATATGCGGTAACGCCACGCCACCGCTCGCTAGAAGATCTCTTTCTTGGCGCAGTTGAGGGCGGTACGGAATAAGTAGTCACCCCACAATATGCCTTCATCCTGTTGACAGCACGGGCTACAGACCGTATTGTCGTGGTACCACACGTTCGCGGAGTATCTCACTATCACGTAATACACCCAGTAGTGCCTTTTGCCATTATTTGTGACAACAGGTTCGGCAACAACACAACCTGATAGGAGGAGATCATGCAGGGACAGATGCAGGACTATCCCCTTACACTGCAACATATCTTCTGGCGGATCGAAAAACTCTTTGCCCACAAAGAGATTGTCACCTTGCGCGAAGGCGAAACCCATCGCTATACCTACGGTGACTGCGCCAAACGTGTCAAGCAACTGGCAAATGTCCTGACTGAGCTAGGAATCAAGCCAGGGGATCGGGTTGGCACCCTGGCCTGGAATAACTATCGGCACCTTGAACTTTACTATGCTGTGCCCTGTATGGGCGCAGTCTTACATACGCTGAACCTGCGCCTCTTTCCCGAGCAACTCGCCTTCGTGATCAACGATGCTGCTGATAAAATCCTCTTTGTGGATAAGACGATTCTGCCAATTCTCAACCGCATTGCTGGGCAGATCCCCACTGTAGAAAAGATTGTCGTCCTCAACGATGGGGGTCCACTACCACCACATGACCTCGGCGAACTGCTTGATTACGAAACGTTGCTCGCCGCAGCACCCGCTGAGTTTACATGGCCGAAACTGGACGAGTGGGATGCAGCAGCCATGTGCTACACCTCGGGGACGACAGGCAATCCCAAAGGAGTCGTGTACACCCACCGCTCACAGTTTCTCCACACGATGGCGGGCCTACAGGTCGATGCCCTGGGCCTTTCAGAGCGCGATGCCATCCTCCCCGTCGTACCGATGTTTCATGTCAATAGCTGGGGGATTCCCTATAGCGCGGGGATGGCGGGAGCAAAACTCCTGTTTCCCGATCGTTGGATGGGTGATGGCGCCGCGCTCGTAGATCTGGCGCGTAACGAAGATGCCACTATCCTCGCCGGAGTACCTACCGTCTGGATCGCCCTCCTCCAACAACTGCAAGAACGCGACACCACACTACCAACCGTGCATACCGTTGTTGCTGGTGGCTCCGCCGTACCTTCCGCGCTGATTTCCGGCATGGATCAGCACAATCTCCGCATTGTTCACGCCTGGGGGATGACGGAAACCTCACCCATCGGCACCGTTTCACGCCCACGCACCTGGCACTCTGCCGAGCAAGCCGAAGTGATGCGCCGGACCCAAGGGCCACCAGTACCCGGCGTCGAGATACGGATTGTTGATATTGCCACCAACGAAGAACTGCCCTGGGATGGTGTGGCCTTTGGCGAAATCCAGGTCCGTGGCCCCTGGATTATTAGCGGCTATTATCACGATGCCGACCCCGATAAAATGACCGATGATGGCTGGTTCTGCACTGGCGATGTCGCCACAATCTCACCAGATGGTTACGTCTCCATTGTGGACCGCACCAAAGATGTGATTAAGTCGGGTGGTGAGTGGATCTCCTCGGTCGAACTCGAGAACGCCATTATGGCCCACCCGAAAGTATTAGAGGCGGCAGTGATCGCCATGCCCCATCCGAAGTGGCAGGAACGCCCAGTAGCTTATGTCGTGGCCAAGCCAGCATTTCGGGAGCAAGTTTCGGCGGCGGAGATCAAGGAGTTTCTAAGCGACAAAGTAGCACGTTGGTGGCTTCCCGATGAGGTACGGTTCATCGACGAGCTGCCGAAAACGTCCGTCGGAAAATTCAACAAGCGGGCACTACGGGCCGAAGCAGCACCACTCGCCGCTGCCACCGAGTAGCTGACCTACCGATCGCACACGTTAACGACTGAGACCGGGGAAGCAGTTCCCCGGTCTCAGTCGTTAGGTTCGCTTCTATCCTGGCGTTAGACTCGGGAGCGTGGGTCCAGCGCATCGCGCAGGCCATCACCGATATAGTTGATCGAGAGGACAACCAGGAAAATCATCAACCCCGGGAAAACTGCAATGTGCGGAGCAAATGGTAGCTGGTCTTTCCCAACGGAGAGCATCGAACCCCAGGTTGGCACATCTGGGGGGAAGCCCAGACCCAGGAACGACAGGGACGACTCACTGATAATTGCCGCGCCAACGCCAAGGGTCGCAGCGACAATCACTGGCGAGAGGACATTGGGCAGAATATGCTTGAAAATCAGACTGGGCGTCGTGGCCCCGATACAACGGGCGGCTTCTACAAATTCCTTCTCCTTCAGGGAGAGGAACGAAGCGCGCACTAACCGGGCTACGGACATCCAGTTCAGAAACCCGATGACGCAGACGATCAGGATTAGGATCCCATTTTCCACCCCAAAGATCTGCTTCAGCCGATTGACGTAGAGATAGCTGATCAGCAGCAGCAGGGGTAACTGCGGTAAGGCCAGGAACAGGTCAGTAATCCGCATCAGGATTGAGTCAACCCACTTCCCAAAGAAGCCTGACATCGCGCCGATCAACGTACCAACAGTGATCGAGACGATGACGGCCATCAAGCCAACCAGCAGCGACTTTCGCCCACCATCAAGCACTCGGGCCAACATATCGTGGCCGAGGTCGTCATAGCCCATTGGGGCGCTCATCGAAGGCCCTTCCATCCCGCGCAGTACATTCAGTTCCTGCGGATTCTTGGTATAGACCAAGGGCCCAAAGACACAGGCCACGACAATGATTGTCAGGGTGGTCACGCCAGTTAACGCCATTTTGTGCTTGCGGAACTGTTGCCACGCATCACTCCACAGCGTACGCGTTTTCCGTGCCTTAGCCCCGCCAGCTAATGTTCCAGTCCGAGCAGAAGCAGTGACCTCGGCCATATTAATCCTCCCTATCCACTAGATACCCTTATCACTCAGTCTGGCACTGACGAATATACTGTCGGCGAAAAGCTGCTAGCTGTATTTGATCCGTGGATCCAAAATACCGTAGATCACATCAGCGATCAGGTTGGACAATACGACCAAAATCGAAATGATGAAGACAATCGACATGACAACTGGTGTATCGCTGGCACCAAGCGAGGTAATCAATAGTGAACCAATGCCTGGTACCCGGAAAATCTGCTCGGTGATAATCGCGCCGCCAAAGAGCCCTGGCAGTTGCAGCGCAATAATCGTGATGACGGGGATAAAGGCGTTGCGGACAACATGCCCAATAATCACCTTCCGCTCGTTAATCCCCTTCGCACGGGCCGTGCGGACATAATCAAGCTTGATATTCTCCAGCATTGATGCGCGGGTGTAGCGCATCAGACCCGCTGCCTGGAAAAGGCCCAAGACCATCACTGGGAGCGCCGCAAACTTGAAGCGCTCAACCAGGCCTAACAGCCCAGCATGGGCAGTATTCGATTCATAGATAAACGGCAGCCAGCCGAGCTTGATCGAAAAGAGCAAAATTGCGAGCAACCCGGAGAAGAACGTGGGGATAGAGAAGCCAAAAAAGGCGACTGTCGTGGCGACCTGATCAAAGACGGAGTATTGCTTCACCGCGGCGAGAATCCCAATCGGTAAGGCGATCAGGAGACCCAGAACAAAGGCCAGCCCCATGACAAAGATGGTGGTGCCAATCCGGCCACCCACTAAATCCCGCACGGGCGAACGCGACGAGAAGGAGAATCCCCAGTCTCCCTTAACCCATGAGGTAGCCCACTTGACGTACTGCACCGGAATCGGGTCATCCAGACCAAGCTGTCGGCGGATATTCTCGCGTACTTCGGGTGGCACGGAAGGATTCGCTGCGAATTGCGACATTGGGTCACCAGGGGCCAGCTTCAGAATTGAGAAAATGATCATACTGATGATGACCAATGTGGGAATAGCTGTCAGCAACCGGCGAATAATATAGGTACCCACTAGTCCACTTCCCCTTCAGCAGCCAACAGCTTGGCACGCACTTTCAATAAATGTAATTTACAGGACGCTTACTACCAACAACAAGTTCCCATTTCCCCTATCAGCAATGACAGAAAAGCGACCACTTCCCAGGCCAGTGTCCCAGAAGCGTCTACCCAAACCCGTCATCTCCGAATTGTTTCTTTGCTCTGCACGTAGTCCGTCGTTCCTGACGAACTTCACTACCAGATTGGCAGTAACACCCAAAGCAAGCGAACGTGATAGGTGAGCGTATTATAGCGGAGACAGTGTCGCTGTCAAATACCCAAAAGCCGCATTAGGACAACCCAGGCGGGTTGATCGACGAAATGATCAGGCGGTAGTCGATTTGCAGCCAGATCGCAAACCTCGTACAAAGGGACGAACACAACGCAAGTTACCCTGATCTGGAGCAACAGAAAGGAGACGGTTGATGACCATAGCACCAATAAATACGGTCGCAATTATTGGGATTGGGATTATGGGAAGCGGCCTGGCGGCTGAATGGGCGGCCAATGGTCGCACTGTTACCTTCTTCGCCCGCACCGAAGAACGCGCCGCGATTGGCCGCGAGCGCGCGAACGCGGCATTGGCAACCCTTGAACAGGGCGGCTTACTGAGTGCCACCGATCGGGCCGCCGCCAGTAGCCGGATCCAGACCGCCACTGACCTTGCTCAGGCTGTGCATGGGGCAGATCTGGTGCAAGAAAGTGTGCCAGAACAATTACCCCTGAAACAGCAAATCTTTCGCGAATTGGACACACTTTGCCCAACAACGACAATTCTGGCCTCGAACACCTCTGGCCTGCCAATCACGCAGATTGCCGCAGGACTCAGCGGCGCCGGCAGGGTGATCGGCATGCACTACCTGAATCCGCCCCACCTGATGCCCCCGGTCGAGGTGATTCCTGGCGAGCAAACAGCCCCCGCAGTCATCGAACGAGTCCGTAGCGCGTTGCTTGGGCTCGATAAGTCGCCCCTGATCGTGCGCCGTGAAGTCCCTGGCTTCCTCTGGAATCGCCTGCAATTCGCCTTGATCCGCGAAGCGTTCTGGCTGGTTGAAAACGGTGTTGCCTCGATGGAAGATGTCGATCTCGCCATGCGCCGAGGGCTGGGGCGGCGTTGGTCAATTGCTGGCCCCTTCGCCTCGATCGACCTTGGCGGCATCGACACCATGTCCACAGTGGGATCGTACCTTTTCCCCGAACTGAGCAATGTAGCCTCTACCACCTTCTTTGACGAAGCACTCGCAGGCGGCAACCTGGGAGCGAAAACAGGGCAAGGATTCCAACCCTGGCCCGCTGAAAAACTGGCGGCAACGGTGGCCCGCCGCGACCGCCTGCTCGCCACTGCCCTGCACGAAGACCGCGCCGACACCGCCCCAGCACAGGAAACGACGCCAAACAGTTAGCATTGCCGATCTGAGAGAAATTACGGGGATATGTAGTGCAGAACGACCAGAACGATGCAGCGGCTACGACGCCTTCACCAGCACTTGCCACCCAGATTGTCAGTGCCGTCTGTGGGCAGGCTGTAGCAACAATTGAGCGATTCCCCACGGGCCTGATGCATTGGGTCTATGATCTGCGCCTCGCTGATGGCGCTGCCGTTGTTATCAGGCTCAATCGTCCACAACATGGCCAGATCTTTGCCGATGCAGTAGCCTGGCATCAACTGCTTGCACCACGCGGTGTGCCGCTGCCAACAATCATTGCCTATGACGCCGCACCCACCGATGGCGGCTGTCCATATATGCTGATCGAACGGTTACCCGGCACTGACCTGGGCAGCGTCTACCCTACCCTCACGCGGTTGGAGAAGCGCACTCTCGCCACCCGAATCAGCGCGATCCAGTCCATGGTCGGCAGTTTGCCCTATGGCCCAGGCTTCGGCTTTGCCAGCCGCTATACCGATCCCCACTTGCAGCCCAGTTGGACCGCCGTGGTGCAGGCGGAACTCGCCCGTAGTCAGCGCCGCATTGCCGCTACGGGGCTCGCCAGCCCCGACCTTGGCTGTGCGCTGGCCGACCAGATCAAGGCACAAATGGACTACCTGGATGCTGTGCTTCCGCAACCGTTCCTTGATGACACCACAACCAAGAATGTGCTGATCGATCAGGGCCAACTCAGCGGCATCGTAGACGTTGATTGCCTCTGCTTTGGCGACCGCTTGTTCACCGTCGCCCTGACCAACATGAGCCTGCTCAACATGGGCTATTCACTCGACTATATCGACTCCTGGCTGGCTCACCTCAGCCTCACCATCGCCCAACGCCGCGCCTTTGCGCTCTACACTGCGCTTTTCTGTCTTGATTTTATCAGCGAACTTGGGCAACAGTTCAACCAACAAACGCCCCTAACAGCCAATACCCAGCAACTGCCGCGCCTGCTCGCACTCTACGAAACCTTACTCGCCGCAATACCTGCGGCCTGAGCGCCCTGCGCTATAATCGCCCAGGCAACAGATACTGATGGTGTGATAACAAGGGAGGAACAATGCGCCTCAAACTCTTGAAAGAACTGACCGAAGCAGCGGGCATCCCTGGCTACGAAGATCAGCTCCGCGCGCTGGTACTGCCCGAAATCAAAGCTGTTTGTGATGAAGTCTCAATCGACGCACTCGGCAACGTGATCGGCGTCAAACACGGCACCGGGGCCGAACCCCGGCGCAAAGTGATGCTCGCCGCGCATATCGACGAGATCGGTTTCATGGTCAAGCACATCTCTGACGATGGCTTCCTGCGCCTCCAACCGCTCGGCGGCTTCGATCCCCGTTCCCTCTTTCAGCAGCGGGTAATGGTGCAGGCCAGCGATGGCAACGCCTATCGGGGCGTCCTTGCGCCAGCTGCCAAACCTGCCCACCTGCTGACCGAAGCCGAGCGCGGAAAAGCCCCGCAACTGAGCGAACTCTACGTTGACCTCGCCCTGCCCGGAGACAAGGTGAAGAAGGCAGTGCAACTCGGCGATATGGTGACCCTTGATCGCACCACCGAGGAAATAGGTGATTGTGTGATTGGCAAGGCGATGGATGACCGCGTATCGGTCTTCGTGATGATCGAAGCGATGCGTGCATTGAAAAAGTCAGCCTGCGACATTTATGTGGTTGCCACGACGCAGGAGGAAGTTGGCCTGCGGGGCGCCACGACCGCCGCCTACGCTGTCGCACCCGACATTTCCATCGCCCTCGATGTGACGCTGGCGATGGATCTGCCCGGAGCCGCTGGCGAAGATCGCATTACCGCACTGGGCCAGGGAACGGCGATCAAACTGATGGATTCCTCAGCGATCTCTCATCCCAAACTGGTACGCTTCTTCCGCGACGTAGCCGAGCGCGAAAAGATCCCGTACCAACTCGAAATCTTACCGCGTGGCGGTACTGACGCTGGCGCGATGCAGCGGGTGCGGAGCGGTAGTCCGGCAATCACCCTCTCCACACCCACACGCTACGTCCACACGGTCAACGAAATGGTCCACAAGACCGACCTGCAAGCGGGGATCGATCTGCTGGCCCGAGTCCTCGAACAGGCCGATAAGATCGACACCGCACTCTAGGCGGGGAACGGCACGCATACTGCGCCCGCGCATTGGTGCGCGGGCGCAGTGCATTGCAGAATACAGCATCCGCTGGCCTAGCAAACAGAAATGGAGCAACCATGACGGTGACACTGCGCGACGTGACTAAAGCGAATTGGAAAGCGGTAGTCAACCTCCAACTCGCCCCAGAGCAAGAGCATTTCGTCAGATCGAATGCCTACTCCTTGGCTGAATCAACGTTCCAACCAACGTTTGTGCCGCAGGCGATCTATGCCGAAACGACGACAGGCAGTGAAGCCGCCCTGGTGGGCTTTGTCATGTATGGATACTACCCTGATGGCGAGCCACCGTTGGGTCACCGCTACTGGATCTATCGGCTGATGATCGACCGCTCCTGGCAAGG
>JBDHWF010000150.1:0-8742 GCA_039810045.1 Chloroflexia bacterium | reverse complement strand
AAGCGTTGGGCGGTGGTTCCCACGTTCGCTGATGGCGAGCGTCGCCGCCAAATCTGCGCGCGCATCATTGCGGTGACGCTGCCGCTTTTGCTGGTGTGCTGCCGCTGAAGATCGCGTGTCACCAATCTCGTCAACGTCGTCAAGCCAGTCTGGATCACGGTCGCGCAGCCAGCCAACCGTGGCGGTGGAAAGCAGTTGGTTCGTCTCCGGGCCACTCCCGCGCCAGCCATTCGTCAGGGCCAGAAAGGTGCGGTACGAAGGTGGCAACCGCACGCCCAGACGGGCTTCGGCGGCAGCCAGTTCTGTCTCGGTGGCTCCAGGAAAGCCCAGCCACTCACTACGCTGGGCGACAGGGGGAATCGCGGCCAACGCCGTTTTGTTGGCATGGCGAAAGAGATCGCGATTGAAGATCGCGAGAAAGGTGAGCCACTGTTGGTCAGCAATCATTGGGCGACTCCTTCAGGCCAGGAGGGTTCAACGCGCACAAACACTCCCTGCTGGGAGTATGCACAGCCTCAGAATCAGCGGCACCGTACCCACGAACGATCGGTACGTGTGATTCGGGGCGGCGGCCTAGTGCGAAGCTATCTCAGTCGGTGGAGATGCAGTGTGTGATACGGTGCTGCGAACGCGGCCTGACCACGGCTCGCGGGACTGTTCTTCGAGCGTCGCGAGGCGGGCAGTCAGCAGGGCGATCTGCTCTTGCAAGCTGTCGATCTGCTCTTGCGCGGGATCAGCGATCCGATGCACCCGCCGTGAGCCACCCTCAGCACAGTCGTTTGGTTGAAGCACGGTAGTCGCGTGGGCAGGAACGCCCACTGCCGTAGTATTTGGTGGCACATCGCGCAGGACAACTGCGCCGCCCCCCACTTTGGCCCCTGCCCCAACCCGTACTGCGCCCAGAATATGCGCTCCAACACCAACCGTAACGCCATCTTCGATGGTGGGGTGCCGTTTCCCCGTCTCTTTGCCAGTGCCGCCAAGGGTGACCCCCTGAAACAGGCTTACATCGTTGCCGATTTCGGTCGTTTCACCAATGACAATGCCCATCCCGTGGTCGATAAAAAAGCGCCGCCCAATTGTGGCCCCGGGATGAATCTCGATTCCAGTAAGGAAGCGAGCGTAGTGCGAAAGCAACCGGGGCAGCAGGGGAACGTGCCGCAGCCAGAGAAAGTTGGCAACGCGATAGAACCACTGGGCGTGCAAACCCGGTGTCGTCAGCAAGATCTCAATCAGCCCATTACGGGCTGCTGGGTCGCGGTCCCTGACCGCCTGAATATCCTCGCGCAGGCGAGAGAAAATACGTCGCATTGATCTTTCCTTCCATGACCCGCAAGCAACATCGCGGTACTCTCAGGGGCAGCAGGCGTGCTGTAGCTGCGCCTACTGCCCCTTGAGACACCGACAGCGGCCCAGACGAGCGCCCACCAGCCGCCATTCTGCTGGTGTCAGGCCGGGTTGCTGATCACACGTCATGGAGTGTCGCTCCTTGCTGGTGCCGGATACAAGCTAGCTTTCGCTGGTCGAAGCTGCTTTTTCGGCTTTCGCGGCTGGCTCCTTCGCCGGACTATCCGCCGCCTTGCTCTCGCCACCATCGGTCTTGGTCGGCTCGCTCTTGGTCGCCTCGCCATCGCCCTTGTTGCCATTGGCGCTGCTGAGACTAGCAGAGTCGCCGCCACTCTTACGGCTATCGGTGATATACCAACCAGCCCCTTTGAAAATCACCCCGGCTGGATGAATCACGCGGCGTACTTCGGCCCCACACTCCGGGCATTCACGAATCGGGTCATCGCTGAATCGCTGTACTCGCTCGAAATGATGACCGCAGGTCTTACACTGATACTCATACGTTGGCATTACTCTTCCAATCCTCCCCAAGGACAACGCTGCTCTCGCCGCTACTATTCCTCAGATTGTACCTGTCCAGCACAACCTGACGCAACGACAGTGCAGCAGGCCCGGTGGCTGCCCACACCTTGGCAGCCACCGGGCCAAAAGTGATCGTGGCGCTGCGCTAGCGGTAGGCGTGCGCTTGCAGGTTGAACAGTTCAGCGTAGCGACCATCGCGCAGGAGCAGTTCATCGTGGCTGCCCTGTTCGATAATCTTCCCGCCTTCCAACACCATGATCCGATCGGCAAGGCGTACGGTGGAGAAGCGGTGTGAGATAAAGAGCGCGGTTTTCTCCTCCGTGAGTTCTTTCATCCGGGCGAAAATCTCGTATTCAGCCTGGGCATCGAGCGCCGCCGTTGGTTCATCGAGAATCAGAATCTGGGCATCGCGCATGAACGCCCGCGCCAGCGCAACTTTTTGCCACTCACCGCCCGACAGTTGATGGCCCTGGTCAAACCATTTCCCAAGCGTGGTGTCATAGCCCTGTGGCAAACGCGACACAACGCCATCAGCCCCACTTTGCGTGGCCGACCTGATCACCCGTTCCAGGTCATCAGCAGCTTCCAGGCGACCAACCCCGATATTCTCACGGGCGCTGAGGAAATAGGTCACATAGTCCTGAAAAATGACGCCGATCTCATGACGGAGAGCATCAGGATCATACTCGCGAATATCGACCCCATTGACCAGAATCTGCCCGCGATCAGGGTCATACAGGCGAGTGAGCAATTTGACGATCGTGGTCTTCCCCGCCCCGTTGCGCCCCACCAGCGCCATCGTTTCTCCTGGTTCAATCGTGAAGGAGAGGTCGTCCAACGCTGGTTCATCGCGCCCAGGATAGGTGTAGCTGACGTTGCGAAACTCGATCCCCTTGGTGAAATGTTTGGCAACAGGCACTGGGTGCGCTGGGGCTTGGATCCGGGGCTTGAAGGCCAGCAGATCAAAGAGCGTATTCAGGTACAGCGTATTCTCATACATTGACGAGAGGCCACTCAGCAAGCTCTGAATATTCCCCTGCACCTGACTGGCCGCGCCAGTATAGATCGTCAGGCCAGCGATATTGATCGTGCCACGCACTGCTAATAGCGCCACATAGAGGTAGGTACCACCAGAGGCAAGGAGGGTCAGAGTACCCCAGGCGAAACCAGCCAGATAACGGCGTACCAGCAGGCTCTGGTTCTCGGCAATGAACTTCTCCGCCAACGTGCGATAGCGGTTGATGAAGAAGTCACCGAGCGTAAAGAGCTTGATCTCTTTGTTGTAGGTGTCGGTGGTCAGCAAGGTCGTGAGATACGCCATCACGCGGCGTTCGGGCGATTGCCGCCGCATCTGCCGATAGCCCTGCCAGCCATAACGGGTAGAGGCGATGAAGGCGGGGATGGGGGCGAGCAAGGCCACAATCGCCAGCAGCGGGCCAAGGCGCACCAAGAGCGCGATCATCGAGAGGAACGTCAGGAGGGTACGCACCAACCCAAAGACGCCCGAAACCATGCCCACTGGCCGGAACGCGGCTTCGCGCTGTGCTTGCTGTAACTGGTCGTAGAAGGTGGCGTCCTCAAAGATACTGAGATCCAGCTTATTGGCGTGTTCCATAATCAGCAGTTGCACGCGGTTGGCTGTGCGATCCTGCAACAACTGCTGGGTGATATTTTGCAACGTTTGCAGCAGACTGCCCCCAGCCAGGAGCAGGAACTGGATAATCGCCAGCGTGACGATCCAGCGAATAGCGGGAGCGCTGCCGCCAGCCTGAATCCCATCGATCACGGCCTGCAACAGATGCCCAGCCAGCCACACCTGGGCGGCGGGGATCACACTCTGGAGCAGGGTGATCACCCCCAGCGTGAGGGTGAAACCACGGTGGGTTTGCCAGACGAGATTGAGTACTCGCGGCACGCCAATCAGCGAGGCGCGGGCGTTGCGCAGCGTCTCGCGCAACATTGTCCCAAGCGAGGGCGTATTGTCCTCGTCGGGGTTCGGATGATCTATTGGGCGGGGCGGTTGCCCGCGTTGTTCGTGTGGACTGAGGCCAAGGCTGGCCCCGCCACGACGGCCACCAGGGCCGTTTCCATCAAATCCTGACATTGCTCTCCTTACGAAAGGTTCCAGCAGAACGGGTGCAGCACCGTTGCCGCGCCTCGTAATCTTCTGCTTCAATCGTAGCAGGTAGCACAACGTTAGACATCGTCTGTTTGGGCAGGGCCAAAACGACAGTATGGGTAGGATAATGGTTAATGCACTGCGAGAAACTGCCGACAACGATTGGAGCAGCGACAATGGGAATTGGGCAGCGTTTACGGCGCGAATGGGCTGAATTTGTTGGCCCCGAAGCAACTGTAACTGCCAACGTAGGGACACTCGGCCTCGCCTGCGCTGGCACTGGGCTGGCGCTCTGGCTGGCGCGGCGGCAGCTTGCTGGCAAGCCCCTGGTGCAGCTATTGCTCGGTGGTCTGGCCCTGGATCTGTGGGGCGGGGTGTGGGCCAATAACACCCTCGCCTGTGCGCGTTGGTATGAACGGGCGGGGCAAACTGATCGCCAACACTATCAGTTTGCCCTGATCCACCTCCACCCGTTCGCCATTGCCTGGCTGGATGGCACGACAACTGACCGCCCACCACGGTGGTGGTGGGCAGCCAGTCACTACCTGTGCTTACAATGCGCGACGGTCGTCATCCGCCAGCAGTGGCAGCGGCGGCGCGCGCTTGGCCCCGGCCTAACGCTGCTGGGGATACTGCTCGACCTGGGAATAGGCCCTACCAGAATCGCCCCCTGGTTCGCCCCAGTGTTCTATTGCAAACTGTTGCACGGCCATATGGCAGCGGCCTGCTGGTCAGACGAACAGCTGCACGCACTGCCAGAACCACAGGTGCAGCCTTAGCCAAGATTGTATTCGGCAACGTGGGTGGGCGTAATCACCATCTGGGCATTCGGGCTGACGACTGGATGATCAGCGAGCCAACCCTCAATCTTCTCCTCGCCAACGTAGCGCACGACCAGCGCACGGCGATCTTCTGCTGTCAGTGAACCAGCGATCTTGGCCGTGCCCGTAACCCGCAGATAGCGATTCCCCGCTGCGTTCAAAACCAGCACGGAAACCGTGGGATTGGCGGCGATGTGCCGCGCCTTCACGCTCGTTGGCCCGACACTAACCCAGAGGTTATCGCCATCGCGGGCGTACCAGACGATCGATTGGCTGGGGTTGCCCTCACGGTCGATGGTGGCAACAATGGCGTTATGCGCTTCATCCAGAAATGCCTGTTGCTTGGCACTAAAAGCAGTCATCGTTACTCCCTGCATTATCCCATCCAAATACCAAAAGGAATCCGTGGCGTAGTGTACCGCAGAACACCGATTATTGCGTGGCAACACGGGCCCGCAGGGCAGCAACTAGCCACTCGTGGGCGGCGGCGATTGGCGATGGCGGCCAGTCCTTGAGGATCGCCAGCAGTTCCCAGTAGCGGGCGGCGCGTGGGTCGGTATGCCGCTCGATCATTGCCAGCAGATCAGCGGGGAACGCTGGATCGGTGGCCCCGCGACCCAGTACAGCGGCCTGGAGCGCCAGATATTGCGCGAACCAGCCCTGGCCCTGGGGATCAGTTGGCGCAAAGCCCGCCTTGAGCGCCTCAGCCAGTTCGCAATAGAAGGTATTGAGCATACCGCCAATATCAGGTGGCACCGTTGCGCCATCGCGCGGCTGCCACCACTCCCGCCCCAGCGTGTTCATCCGTTGGAGAAACTGGTCGTCGGAGAGCAGATCAGCCAATTCGAGCCAGGCGGTAAACTGGGCTTCGTTGAGTTCATCGGGTAGATCAAGGGTGGCTGCCTGTAAGAATCGGGACTGCCAGTCGGGATCAGCGTTCACCCCGGCAAAAATAGTGGTGATCCGCGCCGCCAGAAACGCTTGCCGCTCCTGGGCATCAAATCTTGCCTGCGCCTGCGCCCGATCAAGATAGGCTAACGCGCCTGGTTCGCCCTGGGCCAGCGCCGCTTTCAACAAGGCGCGTTGGCGACGAACCGTGTGGAGCAGCAGATCGAGCGCATCGAGTTGTACAGCGAGCGCGGCGGTCACGGAAACGTTGTCGCGCAGGAGCGCGATAATCGTGGACAGGTCGAGGCCAAGCTCACGGAGGGCGCGAATCGTTTCCAGTCTGCTCCGATCCTGGTCGCTGTAGAGCCGATACCCAGCCTCAGTGACCGCAGTCGGGGGCAACGCCCCAATATCGGAGTAGAAACGAATCGTCTTCGCCGAAACCCCGCTCAACTTCGCCAGGGCCCCAATCTTGTAGAGTGCTTTGGTCGTCATTGATTGCTACCCCTTGACTTTCCAGTTACTGGAGAGTGTATCGTCAGGGTCGCGCCCACACAAGGGCGAGTTACGACGAAAGGAGTACCGCAGATGGAGTTGATCGCTATTGATGCCCTGACCCTACAACGGAACGCCTTGGCAGCGCCGGAGGCTGAGCGATTGGCTGTCTTCGGTGAAGCGATGAAGACGACGCTGGCCCCGTTCTGGGAGCCGTTCCTGCGCTGGGGACCACCAGTGGACGAAGCCGTTGACCCAGCGTTGCAGGCAGCGCGACGGTTTGGCTTCTACTCGCCAGAGCAAGATATTCAGGCTGGGCTGGCAGCACTCGATCGGTTTACCGCCACAGGCACCTGGCCCGCCACGGTGGCGGCGATGGAGCAAAGTTGGGCGGCATTAGCCCCTGCAGCGCACGGCGTGACGCTGCCAGCAGTGCGCTATACCTTCTTGCTGGGCGACCCCGCAAAACTCGACGCCCGCACTGATTATTACACTGGGGTGGGTGGCTTCCCTGGCACGGTGTTGGGAATCGCCTGGCCCACCGATACTAACCTGCCGCGCATTCCGGCAGTGATGGCGCACGAACTCCACCATAATGTGCGGTTCTCGTACGAGCCATTCATGCCACAGCAGGTCACGGTCGGCCAATATATCGTGGCGGAAGGGCTGGCGGAGGCGTTTGCCGCGGAGCAATACGGCGAAGCGATGCTCCACCCAGTGACGACAATCCTCAATGATGAGCAGATCACGGCGCTCTTACCGCGCTACAGTGCCGCGCTCAACGAGCAGGGCTTTGACGTATCCCGGGCGTATATCTTTGGTGATTGGGCCGCGCAGGAGTCTGGCTACCCTGCAATGGGGATTCCCGACTTTGCGGGGTACTGCGTGGGCTATCGCGTAGTGCAAGCGTTCTTGCAGCAGCAGGGAATCTCCGCAGTTGCGGCAACTTACCTCCCCTGGCAAGAGATCGCGGCGGGGTCGGGACTGGTGTAGGATTACCACGACACCAACGAACGCACACAGCCAGCGGGAGGAGTGTGACAACCTCCCGCTGGCTTGTACCAGCGAAAGGAACGGGCGATGGGACTGGCATTGCTGCCATTGCTCGCCGCACAACGCGAACTCTTGGAGCAACCGCGCAGTGTGGCACGGTTTCGCAGCTATCTCAACACTATGCTCGATGATCATGGTGAGATGGCCCTGCCGCTCAGCGCATTTAACCCCATGTCAAAGCCCCACGTCGCCGCGCTGCTCGACACGCTGATCGCCGCCGACGCGGAAGGACTGGCGCGGGAGGTACTGACAGAAGCAGCGACGCGGCTAGGCACGTTCACGCCCGATCTGCGGGTCGGAATCGTGCTTGTTGACGATGCGCTTGGCGGCTGGACCAATCGCTATCTCTCTGACCTGAATCATCGGATCGATAACGCGGGAGAACTGAAGCGGCGCTTTGCCACCGCCTACGTCTGGTCTGGCGAGGAACCGTCACTGGCAGGCGTGCGCACGGAACTATGCAAAGTGGTCTATCGGGCGGCCTATAAGCAGCAACATGGCTATCCCAAAACGCTGGCGCAGATCCTGATTCACGAAGGGCTTGCCAGTCGGTTCGCCGCTGAACACCCAACATCAGCCGATCTTGCACTGCTGCCCCAACTCTGGCCGCTGATCGCGCAACACCGCCACACGACCGCGACACCGCCCATTTTCACCTGCCTCTATGGTGATGAGGCGGCGATCTCGGTCGGCTACCCGCCATTGGGGGTGCCAGCGTGGGGTGGCCTGGCCGTGGCTACCGCCCTGGCAGCGCGCTGGGAGCCAATCGCCGCCCTGACCACCCTTCCAGTATTGCCAGAGACATTCCCCAACCCCGACTAAAGGCCATTGCAACGCGGATACCTGCCGAGACAATGGGCTGGTAGGAGTTAGTACCACCGGGTCATTGTTCACCGATCATACTTTCAGTACACTTGACCAGCCAACAGTACAGGAGCGGCCTGGTCTAACGATGGTAGCAACCAGCAGATAGTCGAGGCAATGAGACCGACACGGCAAAAACTGATCGTAATCATAGCAATAGCTACCTTGTTGCTGACAGGGTGGTTCCCCGCTGGCAACGTGGAGTTGGCCGCTGCCGCCGCAGGCAACCCTTTTGCGGGGATCAGGTGGATTCCCAATGCCCCAGATGAAGTAAACAATGACCCACAATTACAGATCGTCGCGCGGCAACAATCGGTCGAATGGTTTGGCGACTGGTACACCAATGAGCTGATGGCGCAGATCGTTGATCAGCGCGTCAACGCCATCGCGACAGCGGGCGGGATACCGCTCTTTGCGCTCTACAATATCCCCTATCGCGATTGCGGCTTCTATTCCAGTGGTGGCGTAACAACAGCGGCGGCCTACCAGCAGTGGATCGAGCGGTTTGTGGCGGCGTTGCAGAATCGCAAGGCGATCATCTTTCTTGAACCCGATGGCCTCACCGTGACCGAATGCCTGAACACCCAGCAACTGCAAGAGCGGTACAGCTTAATCGCCTATGCCGTCAGGGCC
>JBDHWF010000149.1:0-8821 GCA_039810045.1 Chloroflexia bacterium | reverse complement strand
TGAACAACGGCGAGCGCACGAGGCCGCCGCGGAAGAAACGCCAACTGCTGTTCTTGAGAGTTCGGGGCAGCCATGAACCTTTGGCAAAGTGTGCGCGTAGCGCTGACCAGCCTGGGTAGCAACAAGCTGCGAACATTCCTCACGATGTTAGGGATCATTATCGGCGTGAGTGCGGTGATCGCCCTGCTCGCTATCGGCAATGGTGCCACAGCGAATATCACGGCGAACCTGACCCGCAATGGCACGAACCTGATCACCATCACCCCCGGTGGTGGACAAACAGGCGGCGTCGCTGGGGCGGCAGGGAGCCTACAAACGCTCACCTACGAAGACGCCCAAGACCTCGCCGCCCTTGGTGCAAGTGTCGGAATCGCAGGGGTCTCTCCAGAACGTACCGGCAATGCCCAGATCGCCTTTGGCAGTAGCAACAGCAACTCACGGGTGGTCGGCGCCGTACCCGACTACTTGACGGTTCACGATGCGAACACATCGTTAGGCAGCTTCATCACTGAGGACCAGCAAGCAGCGACCGCAGCAGTCGCCGTCCTCGGCTCAAATATCGCCAATACCCTCTTTCCCGCAGGAAATGCGGTCGGATCAACGATCAAGATTAGCGGTCAGCCATATCAGGTTATTGGGATCATGGAGTCAAAGGGCGGCAGCGGCTTTGGCTCAGTTGACGATAATGTCTTTGTTCCCCTCAGTACCAGCCTGAAACGCCTCTTTGGCTACCGTAGCGCGGGAGTGGTCGGGCAACCGATCAGCAGCATTGCGATCAAAGCCGAAAATGCGAACGCGGTGACTGGGGTGATTGAGATTACGACCCAGACGCTACGCACTCGCCACAAACTGAGCCAAAATAAGGCGAATGACTTTCAGGTCACCAATCAGGCCGATCAACTCGCCTCGCTGAACTCCGTTACCCAAACGCTCAGTATCTTCCTTGGTGCTGTTGCTGGCATCTCCTTGCTCGTTGGCGGGATCGGGGTGATGAATATCATGCTGGTCTCAGTGACCGAGCGCACCCGCGAGATCGGCATTCGGAAGGCCATTGGCGCACGGCGCGGCGATATTCTGCGCCAGTTTCTGATTGAGGCAGTCGTGATGAGTATTCTCGGTGGCCTGCTGGGGGTGGCCCTGGGCTTTGCCATCGCCGCCGGAGTAACGGCGACTGGCTTCACCAAAGCGATCGTTTCGCCTTCCTCAATCGTCCTGGCGTTTACATGCGCGGTCGCCATTGGAATCTTCTTCGGGATCTACCCGGCCAATCGCGCTTCGCGGCTGAACCCGATCGATGCCCTACGCTTTGACTAGTCACGCTCAAACGAAATACGACGCTCAGGAGGAGAGGATACGCTATGCAACGCTTACTGATCGGGGCCCTACTCGCCGCCTTGCTCCTCGGTGCATTTGGGGGAAGTTTCGCCGCTACACCCGCCACTGCGGCCCCAGCCTGCGCCGACTTTCCCCAAACAGGCCATCGCGTTTGCGAACCGTTTCTCAGTTATTGGCAGGATCATGGCGACCTTGCTCAGCAAGGGTTCCCGCTTAGCGACCTTTTCACTGAGCAGAGTACTGTTGATGGGAATAGCTATCAGGTGCAGTATTTTGAGCGGGCAGTCTTTGAGTACCACCCAGAAAATAGCGTACCGAACCAGATCCTGCTCAGTCTGCTGGGTACAACGCTATTAAAAACCCGCTACCCCAATGGCACGCCTGCCGCACCAGCCACGCTGCCGCCTGCGCTGACGGGTAATTGTCAGCAATTCCCGGAAACCGGGCAAACGCTCTGTGGGCGATTCCTTGCCTATTGGCAAGCCAACGGCGACCTACGTCAGCAGGGCTACCCACTGACTGGCGTTTTCATGGAACAAAGCGCAACGAACGGCAAACCGTATCTGGTGCAATATTTCGAGCGGGCTGTCTTTGAGTATCACCCAGAGAATGCTGAGCCAAACGATGTTCTGCTCAGTCAACTGGGGCGCAGTCAATTTACTGCCCGCTACCCGAACGGCCCAGACACGATTGACACCACCTACCTCACGCTCTGGCGACCAGTGCTGAAGACAGTCAACAATAGCTACGTTGATTGGTCGATGCTGATCAAGAATATCAGCGGGCAACCGCTGCTCTCGGTGCTGATTACCATCACCTTCTACGATGCCAATGGCAACCAACTCGATTCGACGATTGCGGGGGCAACCAACCTCAACCCCAATGAATCACGCACGCTCCACGGCATCTCGGTCAAAGGGGTGGGCTATGCTACCTACCAGATCAAAGAACCAGAAGTGCTGGTGAAACCTTAGCGCGCCGCCTTGGTTGCCCGCTGATAGGCCAGTCGAAAGAGCGCGATTGCCCCTGGCACCGCCGCTGCGTCGCGAATCGGATAGCTGACCCAACCGCTGAGCGGCAGGATATGGTGCGCCATCGCTTGCCTGTTGGCAACCAGGTCTTCGCGCACGGAGATCGGGAACGGCAGATCAGCCAGATAGTCGCCATGGAGATGGCCGAGTTCGCGCTTGCCGAGCCGAAACTCTACCCCGCCATAGCGATGCGGTGCCTGCGTCACCCCAGGCCAACTGAGTAATTCCGTGCTGATCTGTTCGACAATCGCTGGCATTTGTCTCCCTCGCCCCTGCTGCCAAAGCCGCCGCACCTGAATCTGCCCAACAATCGCCCAAACCGCGAGGGCTGAGCCAAGTGTTTGACGAGGGTGGCGTAACCGTAGCTGCCAGGTTCGGTTCATCGTTGCCTCTGCACTCCCTCAGGGACTCCTGCTTGGTTAGCGTTCCACGTAATGGCTCGGCGACCAGTAATCCCGACTATACTGATTAAGCATACTATGGGCAGGTTCCCAACTGAGCGGAAAGGTAGTACGATGACTGGCAGTAATCAACCGCTGATCGCCCTGGGGCAGAGCGCCATTCGCACCGTCCCGCTTGGTGTTGGCACCTGGGCGTGGGGGGAAAAGCGCTTCTGGGCCTATGGGCAAAGCTATGGTGAAGCTGATATCGCCGCTGCTTTCGCCGCCAGTGTTGCCGCCGGAGTCACCCTGTTCGACACTGCCGAGATCTACGGACGTGGCGAATCAGAACGGCTCGTCGGTAAATTCGCCCGCCAAACCACCGCCCCAACGATTATTGCCACCAAATATATGCCGTTCCCCTGGCGTTTCCAGGCGAAAACCGTTCATACCGCGCTCACGGCCAGCCTGCAACGGTTGGGCTTGTCCACGGTCGATCTGTATCAGATTCACGCTCCGTTCTCGCTGATACGCAACCAAACGCTGATGGATGCCCTGGCTGATCTCGTTGCTGAGGGCGCTGTTCGCGCGGTCGGCGTGAGCAACTACAACGCGCCACAAACGCAACGCGCCCACGAAGCATTGGCACGCCGTGGTGTACCACTTGCCACCAACCAGATTCAGTACAGCCTGTTGCACCGCCAGCCCGAAACGAATGGTACGCTGGCGTCTTGCCGCGATCTTGGCGTAACTGTGCTGGCCTACAGCCCACTGGCGCAGGGGCTCTTGACCGGGAAATACCACGCCAACAATCGCCCAACCGAAGATATTCGCAGCCGGATGCGTGCCTTTCAACCTGCCCACCTGAAGCAAATTGGCGGCCTCCTCGACCTTCTGCGGGGGATCGGGGAAGATCATGGCGGCAAGACCGTCGCACAAGTGGCGCTGAACTGGCTGATTCAACAGACAGGCGTGGTGCCGATTCCGGGGGCCAAGAACGCAGACCAGGCCACCAGTAACGCCGAGGCGCTGGGCTGGGCGTTGCGCCCCGAAGAAGTTGCTGCGCTGGCGCGCGCTTCCAACGCCCACACCCATTAACCGTTATGCGGTAACAGGAGCGACCATGCACGACTATCGACAAGGCACCGCGATGATTAATGGCGCGGCAATCGCCTATGAAATCGTTGGTGCTGGGCCAGCGCTTACCTTCATCCACGCAGGTATCACTGATCGGCACCTGTGGGATCACCAATTCGCCACCGTTGCTACCGACTATCGGGTTTTGCGCTACGACCTGCGCGGCTTTGGGGAATCGTCATTGCCAGCCGCACCGTACTCGATGCGCGAAGACTTGCACGAGCTATTACAGCATTGTGGCATTACCCACACCCACCTCGTTGGTGCTTCGATGGGCGGGTCCATCGCCATTGATTTCACCCTGGATTATCCCGCAATGGTTGATTCGTTAGTGCTGGTTGGCGCAGGAATTGGCGGGCAGGCCGCTGATCCAGCGCTAGATCAGCACTGGCAGGCCCTCGCTGCAGCCACCGAGCGCGGCGACCTTGATGCGGCGAATGAACTGGAACTGCGCCTGTGGGTAGATGCGACAGGCCGCACCGCTGGCCCGATTGACCCAGTAGTGCGCGCGCAGGCAGCGCTGTTGAATCGGGCGGTACTCGCCAGGGAAGGCGAATTCGCCCACGCCAGATCGATTGATCCGTTGACGCCCCCAGCGATCAATCGCCTCCACGAGATCACCGCCCCAACCCTGGTGATCGTGGGAGCCTGTGATATTCCGTTGATCAGGACTGGCGCGAAAATCCTGAGCGAGACGATCCCCAACGTGCAGCAAATCATATTGCCAGAAGTAGCGCATCTCCCACCACTGGAGGCCCCCGCAGTCTTCAATCAACACGTCCTGACGTTCCTGGCTGCGCAGCAGGGCTGACAATCGTTGCCAGCAACCGTACAATTACCAGGACTGGCGACCACTGCTATTCGACCCTTTGGGGATATGTCGTAAGCGAGGTGAATGATGGCTGATCTGACGCTCTATGTTCATCCAACCTGAACGTCGTGCAAGAAGGCGCAGGAGTTCCTGCGTGAAGAAGGAACCACATTTACCCGCCGCGATTACTTCAAAGATCGCTTTACCGTTGACGAATTACGGGCGATTCTGGCCGATGCCGGACTCTCCCCGCAGGAAGTTGTCTCCAAACGAGCCAAAGCCTACAGCGAACTGATCGGTGATCGCGCCCTCTCCGATGACGAACTGCTGACCCTGTTTGTCCAGGAACCAACCTTGCTCCGGCGCCCCCTGGCGATCAAGGGCAAACAAACCGCGATCGGTTTTGACAAAGCAGGCCTGACCGCACTCAGCACTGAATAGTGCTGGCCCAAGCACTGAACCAAACACCACGCTGAACGATACATTCGTCGCGCAGCGTGGTGTTCGGTTTTTGTAGAACACTACCAGTCTCGCTCAATCGCGCACTTTGGTGCGTACATTCGCGAGATCACTCACTATACCCCTTGACAAAATAGAACTTATGTTCTAATCTAATTAACAGATACCCCGCTACGAGGTCCGCCAACCTCACGGCGACAGGAATGGCAACGGAGCTATGGGCTCCATCATCGCTACAAGGGGGACCACATGGAGCGCAAAACGTCGCCAGGGACCGCTGACCGTGCAGATGCCTTTCTGCGGCGGCAGGCTCTCTGGGCCAGGTTACTCGATCTCTTTCGTCATCATCGCCCAACCGATGAGCAACTCACGCAGGTTTCCACGCTGGCAGAGGTTGCCATTGATCAGGTCTTCAGTGCCTACAACCTCACCGAAGAACAGTGTGACGAACGGCACGGCATGGTCAAAGACTACGCCGAATGTGCCGCCCTCTATGGCTATGTGCTTGGCTACTGGCAAGCACGCCAGGAAGCAGTCAGCGAACGCAGCGTCTTAGCAAGCTAAATCTAGCCGTTCGCTGTCAGCCAATATTGTTCTTCTCCGTTTGCATATTTCTACCCCATACCACCTCTTCCTACCCCATTTCTCCCCTTCCCGAGGGTGGCCCGCTCCCCAGGGCCACCCTCACCTCTCTTTAGCATCGCTTCATCCCCAGCGCGCCACACTATCGGCAGGAGCCTGCGCCCGGTCATTGAAGCTATAGTCACGACTCACCGCCGCAATCCGTATGCGGTAGTCGTGCAAGATGCCCCCACGCCCTGCGCCCTGCGCCAAACAATGCGCCTCATGATTGCGCCACGCCTGCACCGCAGCCTCATCCCGCCAGAATGAAAGGGAAAGCAGCTTGCCGGAATCAGCCAAACTTCGAAAGCGTTCAATAGAGATAAAGCCATCATGGCTATCGAGTAAGGGGCGCAGTTGCCCCGCCAGGGCCAGATAATCTTCCTCACGCTCGCTGGCAGGCCAGACTTCGAAAATCACGGCGATCATCAGTTACCCTCCACTATCATGATCAGGAAAGCCCGAACGTAGCAGATTAAGGCATTGGGGGAACACCAAAATATGGCAGACGCCCAACACCAGAAGCTAGATAGATCCGCTGTGTAGCCAGTGGTGCCAAATCCAGTCCAGTCGCAAACACAGTCTTCACCGCTGCCGCCGCTATGGTCACTGCCAGCACGCTAGCAGGGCAGGCATGTTCCCCATAACCAAAAGCGAAGCGGCTTGTCGAAGTGCGTGTGGGGTCAAATTGGTTTGGGTTAACGCAGTGTTCCAGATCCCGGTTTGCCGCTGCCCACAGCACCAACACCTGCTCTCCTTTCCGCAGGTTTTCCTTAAGGAGTGTACAATCAGTTGCCACAAAGCGTCGGGTGTGCTGTGCTGGCGGATCGTATCGGGCGACCTCCCAAACGAATGCTACTACCTGTTCGGGCTGCGCTTGTAACTGTGCCTGCCAGTTCGCGCGCTGTGCAAGCAGGAGCAGGGCATTACCAATCAACCCTGCTGTACCATCATAGGCCTGCATAAGTAGACCAACGCCGTTGGCGATCGCCAACGATTCATCAGGCAACCCCTGTTCCTGCAATGCCAAAGCAAGATCGGCTAACAGACCAGGTTGGCGAGTAGTCAGCAATCCTCGACATCGTAGCAGCAGATCATCACCAGCAGCTATCGTAGCGGCCAGTGTAGCAGGGTCATCAAGTGCAGCAAGACCACGGACCCAGGCGTGAACCAATGGCGCTACTGCTGCCGCTTCAGGCGGGGAAAAGCCGAGCAACTGCGCCACTACACGAGTTGGCAGGTGCCACGCCAGCCGATTCGCCAATGCGGGCAAAGTGGCTGGATCTTCGGCCTGCAACAACTGGGCTAACCCTGCACTGGTCTCAGCAATCGCCGTTACTGCAAGGGCTTGCAGGACAGCACTAATGGCCTGCTTCAGTGGGCAATGCCCAACGCCATCAGTCATCCGCACAAACTGCTGGTACAGGTCAGCACCTGTTGTTCCCAACAACTGATGCGGCACGTGCTCACCTGCCGGACGCACAGTACAGGCGGG
The DNA here is from genome assembly GCA_039810045.1 of Chloroflexia bacterium. Classification (GTDB taxonomy): domain Bacteria; phylum Chloroflexota; class Chloroflexia; order Thermomicrobiales; family CADCWN01; genus CADCWN01. The sequence continues at coordinate 1,552 of JBDHWF010000149.1, read as the reverse complement.
CGACTCAGTGACAGCAATGACACTGGCCGCGCTGGCCGCCACCCAAATGCCTTCCTGTTGATCTGCCACAAATAGTTGCTCGGCGAGTAATTCAGCGTAAAAAGGGTAGGGATCTGCAGTCATTCCGGCGGTTGCTGCCCGCCCTGCTACATTGCGCATCGACTCCTCCCAGATAACTAGACTACTCCGTCTACTCCAGTGTAGCGGGTTGCAATATCATCAGTCTAATAAATAGCCTTTAGGATTATCATCAGTTATACTGATGATATGGAATTGAACGAACTGGCGGGATTTATGGCAATTGTTGAGGCGGGCAGTTTCACGCGAGCTGCAGCGCAGTTGCGCTTGTCGCAACCGGCGCTGAGTCGGCGAATCAGCCTGTTAGAAGCCGAACTTGGGGCACTACTGTTGCTACGTCAACACGATGGTGCCCGTCTGACAACTGCTGGCGAAGCGTTCTTGCCATATGCACGGCGGGCTCTAACTGCCGTGCAGGATGGGACACTGGCAGTTGCCAGCCTGACGAATGAGGCAATTGGTCAAGTCAGGCTGGCTCTAGTTGGCACACTTGCCAGTACCACCCTTATCAGCCATCTCCAGCAGTTTCGTCAGCAATATCCACAGATTACGCTCACCCTCAGTACTGCTCGCAGCGCTGAAGTGAGTGCCATGGTACTGGCTGGCGAAGCTGATCTGGGGCTACGTTATTTCGCCCCAGAGGATTCCGATCTTCAGTCCACAATCATTGGGGAAGAACCACTCGTGGTTGTTTGTGCTGGACAAACAACCATGGTGCCAATCGATGCCAGAGAACCAGACGCGCTACGGGGCTGCCCATGGATCAGTTTTCCTGTAGGGCGTGGGGCCTCAGGAGAGCCATATGCCCGCGTACTGGAACGCCAACTGCTGCGCTGTAGCCTGGATGAAGCTCCAATCCTGATTGCAGATAGTCTGACTGCACAGAAACGGCTGATTGAAGCTGATTTTGCGCTGGGGCTGCTCCCGCTCAGTAGTATCAGTGAAGAGCTTCAACTGGGTAGTCTACGGGTACTCGATCTACCCGCCCTCGCTGCCACCGTGCCGATCGTGCTGCTCACCCGACGATCTGGTTTTCTGAGCGCGGCGGCTCGTCAACTCGCCGCCGCGCTCCACAGCTCCCCCTGACCAGGCAGCGCAGCTGAGCCTACTTCTTCCAGGCGTCATCCGTGGGGAAAACCGTTGAGGTACGGGTGATGGTCGGTGGTGCTTCTAACCCGCCACTCTCCACGAATTTTGCCCAACCCTGATAATGCGGCATAGTACGGTGTGTCGCCAGCGCTGCTTCGTCGCGATAGACCTCGTAGAAGAAATATTGTTGGGGATCTTCCTGCGATTGCAAGACATCGAAACGCAGGCACCCTGGCTCATCCTCGCGTGAGCCTCGCCCATCTTCCTCAACCGCTTGCAAAAAATCTTCGGTTCGGTCTGGCTTGACCCGCATCGCTACCCAGATCGCAAACATTCTGCACCCTCCTTCACTCGCACGATCCACTGCCATTCGCCCTGGGGTTGG
>JBDHWF010000148.1:0-8935 GCA_039810045.1 Chloroflexia bacterium | reverse complement strand
AGCAGCACCGACTCCACCGCGAACGTCGAAAAGGTGGTGTAGCCCCCACAAAAGCCCGTCGCCAGCAACGCCCTTGGCCCACTGCCGCGCAGCGCAGGCAGCGCGAGCAGCAGGCCCAGCAGAAAACTACCGCTGATATTCACCAGCAGCGTCCCCCAGGGGAACGCCACGCCCCAGTGCCGCGCCACCACCAACGTCACCAAAAACCGCGCATTCGCCCCAAGCGCCCCACCCACAGCGATCAGCAGGACTATCGCCACAGCAGCTTACCCCCTTCAGGGCGACGGGAAGACGCTGCCCCGCCGCGCCTCAGCCCCAGGCAGTGGCAATTCCGCCGTGCGGCAGGGCGCGGTGACGCCGAGCTTCTGGCAGACCAGGTCGCTGGTCACTTCGGCCATCCGCCGCGCCGTCGTCACCTTTCCGCCAATAATCGTGACGAAGCCGCCCACACTGTCAGTTACCTCGTGGTCGATCAGCAGAAAATCGCGACTGATCGCCCGCCCGTGCTGATCGGCCTGGCCCAGCCGCGCCTCGGTCGCCGCCAACGGGCGCACCGCCGCCCACGACCGCACCTGCGCCACCTCCCGCAGCACTGGCACCATCCGCATCGCCGCGTCCAGCAATCGCTCTGGGTCGCCTTCTGGCACCGCCGTATCATCGGGCGCAGTCGCCGCGCTCGCCGTCGTCCCCAGCACCACCCCCGTCCCGTTCGGCACAATAATGTCGCCATCGGTCGGCGGGCGTCCATAATTGATCACGTGCGTGGTCGGACGTTGCGCCATCGCCACCAGCGTCCCCTTCGTCGGGGCCAGCGCCACCTCAACGCCCGCCAGCGCCGCCACCGCTCCCGCCCACGGCCCCGTGGCATTGACGATCAACTCAGCGCGGACAGTGTAGAACTGCGCGGTAATACTGTTATGCCCGGTGATTCCCACCACGCGGTCGCCCTCCCGCAGCAGTCGCTCCACCGTCACGCCGCGAAAGGCCCAGCAATCGTATTCGGTCGCTGACAGCACATTTGCCACGCAAAATCGCCACGCATCCAGCACCGCATCAGCCACCCGATACGAGCGAAGCACCGTGGGCGACACCAGCGGCTCCAACGCCAGCGTCTCCGCGTGCGTCAACTCCTCCACCGCGATTCCCGCCGCCTGACAGCCATCGAGGAAAGGCCGCTGAAAGAGCAGTTCCGCCCGTCCATCGAGAATCAGAAAGAGGCCGCCAGTATCCTCAATGCAGTGCGGCGCAATCCGCCGCAGAATCGCGTTCTCCTCGCGGCACTCCTGCGCCGCCACCAGATCATTCGTCACATACCGCGCGCCGCTGTGCAGCAACCCGTGATAGTTTCCCGTGGTTCCCGCAGCCAGATCGCCGCGTTCAAGCAGGCAGACGCGCAACCCGCGCATCGCCAGATCGCGGGCAATCGCCGTCCCTGTCGCCCCGCCCCCGATCACCAAGACATCGACTGTCAGATCCATAGCACCCCTTCCCGCCTGGGCGATCACGTATCATCCTGGTGAGCAGTGTAGTGGGGGCGGTCAGTGCGCCGCAAGACCCGCCGAGGCGGCCAGCCCTTCAATCGCCGCCACCGCCTCGGCAACAATCGCGTCGGCGGCGATCTCCCAGCCATAATAGAGCCGATGGAACGGCCCCAGCCGCCCATACCAGGCGATCCGTTGCCGCATCCGTGAGTCAGTCGGGCCATAAGCCGCCAACAACGCCGTGAGCGTGGCGGCGGGGCAGCCCTGCGCCACGCCCACGAAGTCAAGCGCGGGGTCGCCCAACGCCAGGTCGCCCCAATCGATGATCCCCGTGAGCGCGCCCGCAGAATTGATCAGCAGATGTTCTGGCGCGAGGTCGTGATGGAGCAGGACGGGCGACAGCGCAACCAGCCGCAACTCCGCCAGGAATGCCGCCCAAAACGTCGTGACCCAGGCCCGCGTCTGTGGCGTGAATCGGCCCACATCATCCGCCATTGTCTGCGCGGCGAACGCCTCCCAATGCGCCAGCCAACCGGCCCAATCCCGCGCCGGCACCCCCACCGCGACCGCCCGCGCCGTGGGGAACTGATGCAACGCCCGCAACGTCGCCGCCAACTGCCCCACCCAGGGCGCATCAGGCGCGAGGGCCGCGACAGGCACTGTATCGAGCGGCGCACCAGCCAACAGCGGATAGCCAACGAACGGCCAGGACTCCCCCGTTGGCGCACCACGCTCGGCAATGTAGCGGAACTGCGGAATCGACGTGGGCAACACTGCCGCTACCTCCGGCAACAGCGCGATCTCCACGCGCAGCCGCGCAGCCACCACCGCCCGCAACGGGAAGCGAAAGACCAGCGTCTCGTTGACCAACCAGGCCGTACTATCCCAGCCCGCCGCCAGCGGCACACAGGACGCAACGGCCAGCGTCGGGAATGCCGCCCCCAACGCCTGCCGCACCGCTGCTGAGGTCAGGTCAGCCGCCGCCATCGCTACGTCACCAACGGATGCACAGCGGCATCTTCTTCGGGGGTGCTGTTCCCCGCTTCGTGAATCGCTCGCTGCGTATCCGTCAGCGCGAGAATAATCATCCCCACAATGAACAGCACCGCCAGCGAGAGAATCGCATCGCGATACGACCCCGTGCGGTCAACGACGAAACCGAAGATCAGCGGGCCAATCCACGAAGTCCCCCGCTCGGAAATCTCGTAGAGACTGAAAAATGATGACTCCCGCCCACGCGGAATCATCATCGAGAACAGACTGCGCGACAACGCCTGCGACCCCCCAAGCACCAGCGCGATCATCGCCGCCATCCCCAACGCCTGGTTCGTCGTCTGCAACAGACTATAGGCATAGATCACTACGGCTGTCCACAGAACCAGCGAGACAAGAATCGCCCGTTTCGTCCCCAGATATTGCGCCAGTTTCCCAAAGCCCAACGCCCCGAAGAACGCGATGAACTGCACCATCAGGAAGACGATAATCACAAACGATTGTCCCTCGGCCTCCGTCCGCCCTTTCGCCAGAAAGAGTTCCTGCGTCAGGAAAACGGCGGAGAGGCCGATCACCGTCTGAATCCCATCGTTATAAAAGAGGTAGCTGATCAGGTAGCGCAACGTGTACGGCAGCCGCCGCAACTCCCCAAACGTGCGGCCAACCTCGCGAAACCCGACCGTGATCACCTGCTCGCCCGCTGGCAAATCGCGCGGCGCTCGCCGCGTCCGCAAGCGCGTAAAGGTGATCAGCGCGAATACCCCCCACCAGATCCCCGCCGACAGCAGCGAGAGCCGCACCGCCATTGCCGACGATAAGCCAAACGGCTTCAACAGCACCAGCGCCAGATTCGCCGCCAGCAAGATCCCGCCCCCCAGATAACCCAGCGCAAAGCCGCGACTTGACACCGCGTCGCGCCGATCTTCGCTGGCGATCTCTGACAGAAAGGCGTTGTACATCACAATCGCCCCGCCAAAGCTCAGATTGGTGATAATAAAGAGGAGTGAACCGAGCCAGTAGGTGCTGGGAGTGACGAAAAAGAGCAGGCAGACCGCCACCACTGCGATATAGGTGAAGACCACCATCAGCCGCTTTTTCAGCGCAGTATAATCGGCGATCGCGCCGAGCATCGGCAGAAAGAAGACCTGCAAGAAGACCGACGCCGACACGGTATAGGGCCAGAGCGATTTCGCCGTCACCAGGGTCGTCGCGCCGATCTGCAAGACTGGCCCATCGGTGCCAACAACGCTCTGCGCCAGCGACGTGACATATGGCCCCAGCAAGACCCCCGCCACCGTGGTACTGAAAACCGAGTTTGCCCAGTCATACATCGTCCAGCCAAAGATCTCGCGGCGGTCGTTGATCACGCGATTGACAGCGGCCTCCTCGGGCGCAGTTATCGCCTCGAACATCGGCAGTCCTTTCCTCGTGTGGCCCACGTGCGCTCAGTTCCGTTGCGCGGTGAGTATCGCACGCGCCAGCGCGGATGACGAGGGCAAGGCTCTTGGTTGTCCGCACGCGGCCCTGCTAGGTCAACAGTCGCCGTTCATAGGCATCCAGCGTACCCAACTGGGTCAGCCTCCCATCCTCCAGCAGCAACACGCCGTTCACCCCGATCTGGTTCAGAAAATAGCGGTCGTGCGAGGCAACGACGAACGGCCCCGGATAGTCCGCCAACGCCGCCTCAATCCGCTCCACCGCCGGGGCATCGAGGTGACTGGTTGGCTCATCGAGCAGCAGCAGATTCGCCCCGCTCGCCACCAGGATCGCCAGCGCCAGCTTCGCCCGTTCGCCGTAACTGAGTTCACCCACCCGCCGCAGCACCAGATCTTCGCCGATCAGGAACTTATCGAGGAACGCCCGCGCCTCATCCTCATAGCCCACCACCGCCTGACGGTAGGTTTCCAACGCCGTACGCTGCTCGGCAACTGGGTCGCCCCCCTGCTCCTGCGGCAGATAGCCGATCTGCACATCGTCGCCAACGCGCACCACGCCACCGACGATCCCCGTCGTTTCCCTCGCCAACGCCCGCAGCAACGTACTTTTGCCGCCACCATTCGGCCCCACCAGGGCCAGCCGATCCCCACCATGCACGACCAGATCAAGCCCAGTGAACAGCGGTTGCCCCGCAAACGCGACGGACAACCCCTGCGCGGCGACGACCATTCGCTCATCCGTGACCGCACCCAGATGGAGGTCTTGTAGGTAGAGTTGCTTCGCCGCTTCGGGCCGCTCCACGCGCTCCTCACTCGCCAGATACCGCTCCAGCCGTCGCGTCTGCGCCTTCGCCCGCTTATCGACTTTCTTCGCCAGTCGCCGATAAAAATCGTTCTGTGTTGTCATTTGCGTATGAGACGCCTTCCCTTTCAGCATCCCGATCTGCCGTTCGAACGCGCCGATGCGCTCCTCCTGATCCTGATACGCCGCCTCACGCTTTGCCCGCTCCTGCGCTTTCTGGGCGCTGTAGGCACTGTAATTTCCCGCATAGCGCCGGACGGCCCGCGTTTCCGGGTCAATCTCCAGAATCCCGCTCACCGTCTGATCGAGGAAACGGCGGTCATGCGAAACGATCAGCGCGGCGTGGGGCGACTCCGCCACAAACCGCTCCAACCAGAGCAACGCGGGCAGATCGAGGTAATTCGTCGGCTCATCCAGCAGCAGCAGCGTTGGCTCGCCGAGCAGCAACCGCGCCAACGCCAGCCGCGTCTTCTGCCCGCCACTGAGCGAACTGACCAACCGTGCGCCATCAATCGCGTCCAACCCCAGCCCCGCCGCGATCTGCTCAGCCCGCGCTTCGACCTCATAGCCGCCCAATCGCTCAAACTGTTCCGCCGCCTCACCGTACGCATCGAGCGCCGCCACCTGCTGCTCGGCACCCAGATCGCGCGCACTCAGCCGCGCACTCGCCACCGCCATCGCCGTCCGGGCGGCGTCCATCGCCGGATTCGCCGCCGTCAGAGCCTCCGCGACAGGCCGTTCCAGGTCTGCTGCCGGATACTGCTCCAGATAGCCGACGCGCATCCCCGCCGTCAGCGCCACCGAGCCACTATCTGGCGACAATCGGCCCGCAATGATCTTCAACAGCGTACTTTTGCCACTGCCGTTCGGCCCCACCAGCCCCAGCTTATCCCCAGCATTCAGCACGAACGACACGCCGCTGAAAACCGGGCCATCGGGAAACCGCTTCGCTACATTACTGACTTTCAGGGTCAAACTCGTTTGCCTCCCCTGGCACGCCCAGCGGCGCACCACTCACGGCACAACGTCGCCGCGCGGAGAGGCCAATCTGCTTACTTACGAGGAGTCTGTGGTACGCGCCCGTGGGCATCAGCTACGCTGTGAGCGCGTCTACTCTGGGTCAGGATCAGCCTGCTCCGCCGCCCTGGCAACGCCACGCCATCGCCCGACCCCCACGGTCGGCCCGCTTGCACGTTGGCGTTCCCCTGACTAGCTGATCAACGGCGTCCTCCTACAAACCCAATAGTTCAAGGGTAGCAAAGGAAACGGCGGAGTGTCAACTGTTGCCGCAGCGGTGATCCTGCTGGAGCGCAGCACGCACCAGCGTGTAAACCTTCCGGCAGGGCTGCGCCTACTACTTACCCCGGCTGTTGAGCGCAACGGCAGCCTGAATCAAATCTTTCAGCGCGGCTTCGTTCAGTTGCTCCCCTTCACGAATATCGATCGCCCGCCGCACGTTCCCCTCCAAACTGGCGTTGAATAACTGCGCGGGATCAGCCAGCGCCGCACCTTTGGCGAACGTCAGCTTGACAGTGGCCTTATACGTTTCCCCCGTGCAGATCAGGCCATTATGGGACCACACGGGCGTCCCCCGCCATTTCCATTCCTCAACCACTTCGGGGTCGGCCTCGTGGATCAGGTCACGCACCCGCTGGAGGATCTCCCCGCGCCAATCCCCCAGTTCCTCAATTCGCTGACTGATCAGCGCGGCGGCTGATTCCGTTGGCATTGTGCCTTCCTTTCGCTCGTCCGACTCGGTATTACGCTGCTGGCAACATCATAGCAACTCTCGTCGCCCGCAGCCCGCAAAGCCCCGCGCTCGGTGTTTGCAGTGCTGCCGATCAACGGTAACGGCGTTCCGCACCGTTTTGGGCAGCAGGTCGTGCAGCGCGAACTGCTATACTCAGCCGATGTTACACGCAAATTTTATTATCGTCGGAACGTTGCTTGGCGCAGCAGGCTCGATTGCCTACCTGATCGATACCGTGCGCGGCAAGATTCAACCCAATCGCGTCTCGTTCTTACTCTGGGCCATCGCGCCCCTGATCGCCTTCGCCGCGCAAATCCAGCAGGGGGTGGGGCTGGCAGCGCTGATGACATTCAGCACTGGTTTTCTCCCGCTCACCGTCTTTATTGCGTCGTTTCTCAATAAAAAGGCGGAATGGAAGATCACGCGCTTTGATCTCGTCTGTGGCGCACTGTCGCTGCTCGGCCTACTCCTCTGGCTGATCACCCAGGTGGGCAATGTCGCGATCTTCTTTAGTATCGTTGCCGACGGTCTGGCGGCGATCCCCACGCTCGTCAAAGCGTACAAGTATCCCGACACTGAACTAGCGTGGCCCTGGCTGGCAACGGCGGTGGGGGTAGTCCTGACCCTCCTGGCCCTCGACAGTTGGACATTTGCCAACGCTGGCTTCATTCTCTATATCCTGGCCGTCAACCTGCTCATCTTCACCCTCGTGCAATTGCGGATTGGTGAGAAGGCCCAGAGCGACTGAAGTCGCCCTGGGCCACCCACAACGGCAACCACGTGGACATCTTGGCCTTGGCAAATCACCCACAAGAGCCACACCATCGCCAGATCATCGCCCATTCATACCGCAGCGTTGAGAAAACAAAGGGAAGTCGCCAGGATTCTTACGAATCTTTGTAGAAAATTGATTTCTCTTATCTTATACTTAATCCACTACAGAGAACGATAACGGCAATGCTCAACGATCTGCCGCTGGAACGAGACGAGGAGTATCATGGTCGAATACGATGATCAAGTCCCCTTTACCCTGCCAGAGTTTGCGGAAAACCCGGAGCCACGCTGCCCCTGTCTCTTACTGCTCGATACCTCTGGCTCGATGCAGGGCAACCCGATCAACGAACTAAACGCAGGCCTCGTCGCCTTCAAAGAAGAACTGATGGCTGACCAAATGGCCGCCAAGCGCGTCGAAATCGCCATCGTCACCTTTGGGCCAGTGCAAACGCAAAGCGAGTTCCAAACGGCAGACACCTTTCAGCCCCCCACCTTAGCCGCCAACGGCGACACCCCGATGGGTGCGGCGATTCACCTGGGTCTCGAAATGCTCAATTCGCGCAAACACGTCTACCGTCAGGGCGGCGTCTCCTACTATCGGCCCTGGGTCTTCCTGATTACTGACGGCGGGCCGACCGACCGTTGGCAGGGCGCAGCCAAAGAGGTGCATGACGGCGAACAGGCGAAATCGTTCATGTTCTTCGCGGTGGGCGTTGCTGGCGCGAATATGGACATTCTGAGCCAGATCGCCACCCGCGAGCCGCTGAAACTCCAAGGGTTACGCTTCCGCGATCTTTTCTCCTGGCTCTCCAACTCTCTTGGCGCAGTCTCCCGCTCCAACCCCGGCGAACCTGTGCCACTGGCGAACCCCGCCGCCCCCGGAGGCTGGGCGGTTGCCGAATGAACACCGCTGCGTGGCGCTACGCGCTCTCCTCGGTCGTTGGGGCAGGGCATCTGCGCCAACAACTCCCCTGCCAGGATGTCAGCGCCTGCCGTGCGTTCACCACGGCAGAGGGGCAGACAGTGCTGGCCGCCGTAGTGGCCGATGGGGCGGGGTCTGCGCCGCACAGCGCGACTGGGGCCGCCCTCGCCGCCACCCTCTTTCACGACACCCTGACCACCTTCTTCGCCGCCGAAGGGGCAATCGGCCAACTCGACCGCCCCTTCATCGCCGATTGGCTGACGCAGTTCCAACACGCCATTACTGCCGAGGCTGCCGCGCTCGCCGCCCAACCCCGTGACTTTGCCTGTACCTTCCTGGCGGCAATCGTCGGGGAAGACGCCGCGGTCTTTGTGCAGGTGGGCGATGGGGTCATCATCGTCGCCGAGGCAGAGGAGCCAGACGAATACTGCTGGGTCTTTTGGCCGCAACGCGGCGAATATGAAAATACCACCATCTTTGCGACCGACCCAGCCGCCCTTGCACTGTTCGACCACGCGTGTAGCACGCAACCGATCGCGGAGTTCGCGCTACTCTCTGACGGCCTGCAACGTCTCGCCCTCCACTTCGCCTCGCAGACCGTCTTCGCGCCGTTCTTTCGTCCCGTATTCAAGCACCTCCGCCTGACCGAACCGGGCTACCAGGCTGCAACATCCAGCGCCTTAGCGACGTTCCTCGATTCCGCCGCCGTGAATGAGCGCACCGACGATGATAAGACCCTGATCTTGGCGACACGGCTAGCAGCGGCCCCGCCGACCA
>JBDHWF010000147.1:0-8962 GCA_039810045.1 Chloroflexia bacterium | reverse complement strand
ATGCGCGACCGTTGGCTACAGGGCTTCTATCAAGTTCATAAAAAGGCGGTGGAACGCACCAGCCCTTATGCCGTTGTTATTCCGGCAGGGGGGCGCGATCCAGGCTCTACGCGGGAATTGTTGGCGACCTTACAGTTTGGCGGGGTAGAGATCGATCAGGCAACCGCACCATTCACCGCTGGCGGTGTGCGCTACGACACAGGCACCTACGTGATTCGGCTAGCACAACCGTATGGCGCGTTTGCTAAAACCCTACTAGAAGTACAGGTATACCCAGACCTACGGCTCTACCCTGGTGGGCCACCTAAACCACCCTACGATATTACCGCCCAAACACTCGGGCTACAATTTGGCATCGAGACAACACTGATCGATCAACTGTTTGAGGCTGAACTACAACAACTCACTACAACCAATCTCACTGGGCCAGCCCCTGAGCCACGCGGCACACCTTCGTCAGTAGCGGTGCTTGGGGCGGAAACGAACGCAGCAACACGCCTGATTAATGCGCTCTTTGCCAAGCAGGACCAGGGCACGATCTCACGGCTCACCGAAGGATGGCAGGTTGAGGATACCAGTTATCCGCCTGGAGCCTTTATCTTGCAAGGCTTTGCGCCGCACACGCTCAGCGCATTGGCGGCAGAATATGGCGTGACCATCAGCTTCCAGACCGATACCACCTTGCCGGTTTTTGCCCAGCCGCTCCACCAGCCGCGTGTCGGCCTGTATCGCTCCTATCGTCCGAACGCGATGGATGAAGGCTGGGCGCGGTTTGTGCTTGAACAATATCAATTCGCCTTTACCACGATCCGCGATGCCGACATTCGGCAAGGCGGATTATCCGCCCAGTTTGACTGCATCATCCTCGCCCACCAGACCACCAAAGATATCCTGGAAGGGAACAGTAGCCAGGATTATCCAGCAGAAGTGAGTGGAGGGATCGGCGAAGGTGGCGCGGCGAATCTGCGGCGGTTTGTAGAAGAAGGTGGCACCCTGATCACCCTGGATGCCGCCTGCGAACTGGCGATTGAGCATCTCTATCTACCTGTCACCAATGCGCTGGCTGGGTTGAAGTCCGAGGAGTTCTACGCGCCCGGTGCCCTGTTCAGGATCATCGTCGACCCCACCCATCCACTCGGCTGGGGATTTGAGCGCGATACCGCGGCCCTCTACCTCAACGGCCCTGCGTTTAATCTCGCCACACTCCCCCGCGAAGAAGAACAACCAGAAGTGGTCGCCCGTTATCCACTCAGCAATCCGTTACTGAGCGGTTGGGTGCTTGGGCCACAGAAAATTGCGGGGAAAGCGGCAATCGTCGAAGTGCCAGTCGGGGCAGGGCGGGTCATCCTCTTTGGCTTCCGCCCGCACTTTCGGGCGCAGACTCGCGGCACCTATCGCCTGTTGTTTAACGCCATCTATCGGGCAGGTTTAGGCCGTGAGGAAAACTAAAGGCTACTCCAGCACCAGGTCGGTGGGGATTCGCCCTTCGCCAAGGGTGGCATAAGCGCGAAAGGCGGCGCGGCAGCGATCCAGGCTCGCAGTCAGCGCCGCCTGATCATTCGTCCCTAGTTCAGCCGCTACCGCAGATTCGAGCGCATCGATCTGTTCATCGCCATATTCAGCCAGGGCGCGCCCTGCTGCCGTTACTGTCACCTCAATAATTCGGCCATGCGTGGGATGAGGCACACGTGTCACCAGCCCTGCCTGCTCCAGGCGTTTCAGAATGCCAGCGACTCCTTGCTGGGAGATGAAGCTACGGCGGGCAAGGTCTGCTGCCGATAACCCTGGCTCGTTAATCAGAAACGTGAGGACGGTCCATTGCGTCAGGGTCATCCCCAAATCGCGCAGGGCATTATCGAGGACAACGCGTAACTCATGCTCAGCACGGATCAGCCGATAAACTACCCGTTCCTCAAGTCGTGGCCCCATCTACTCGACCCCACTTCTCTGGTGGCCCAGCGTTAATAAAGCTTCATGCACTGATCTTGTTGGGCAGCATCTTAGCATAGTGCCACCCCCTGGTAGCAAATCAAACAATGGTATCTGGTTGCTCCTGCTCAACTGCTTCGAGTTTCTCCTGCAATTGGGCCGCAGTGTACAGCCGATAATAGGCCCCACGTCGCTCCAGTAGCTCACTGTGCCGCCCTTGTTCAACAATCCGCCCCTGATCAATGACCGCAATCAGATCAGCTTCGATAATGGTTGAGAGCCGATGGGCAATCACCAACGCCGTCCGTCCCTGCAATGTACGGCGCAGTGCCTCTTGCACAATCTGTTCAGTTTGCGTATCAACGCTGCTGGTTGCCTCATCGAGAATCACGATCCGGGGATTCGCCAGCATCACGCGGGCAAAAGAGATCAATTGCCGTTGGCCCACGCTGAGACCGCTGCCCCGCTCGCCCACTTTAGTCTTGTAGCCAGTAGGCAATGATTCAATGAAATCGTGGATCCCCACTGCTTTCGCCGCTGCAGCCACCTCCTCATCAGTAGCATCCAACCGCCCGTAGCGAATATTCTCACCAATGGTGGTGGAGAAAAGAAAAGTGTCTTGCAGCACAATCCCAAATTGGCGCCGCAATGAAGCCAACGTGACCTCGCGAATGTCGTGACCATCAATCGCTACACGGCCCGACCAAACATCATAGAAGCGTGGAACAAGGTTGATGATGCTTGATTTTCCTGCGCCAGTAGGGCCGACGAACGCTACGGTCATTCCTGGTTCAATCGTCAAATTCAGGTCGGTAATCACTGGGCGATCAGTATAGCCAAAGGTAACGTGTTCAAAAGCTACTTGGCCCACGATTGCCGGTAGGTCATAGGCGCCAGGCTGATCAGTAATTTCTAATTCCTCATCTAGGACTTCAAAGATCCGCTCGGCGGCGACAGTTGCCGACTGCAACGAGTTGTATCGCTCTGAGAGGGTACGCACGGGGCTAAAGAAGCGATTGATGTAACCAATGAACGCAGTCAGCGCCCCAATCGTCAGGCCACCAGCAATGGCCCGGTGTCCACCAACAACCAGAATAATCACGGTGGCGGTGCCACTCAGCATCTCCACAGCTGGGGCCAGCGCCGAGTTGAGCCGAATCGCCAGCGTGTTGGTGGTATAGACCTCGCGGTTCAGCCGTTCGAACCGCTCAAAGTTCTCCAGTTCACGCCGAAACGACTGGATCACCCGCATCCCGCTGATACTCTCGGCAGAGTACCCAGTAAGGCGGCTTGTCGCCACACGCAACGCCCGATATACGGGGATAGCATACCGCCGCCAGACCAACACAATTCCGATCATAATGGGCAGGATGGCAAACGTCAGCAGCGCCAGTTCAACATCCAACAACAGCATGGCAACGATAATCCCCACCAGAACCAGGAGATCAGCAAAAAGACCGATCACCCCATCGGTCAAAAGATCTTGCAAGACCGAAACATCGCTCTGGATCCGTGAGATCAATCGCCCGACGCCCAGTCGATCCAGGCTCCGTAAACCGATCAATTGCATATGCTTAAACAGGTCAAACCGCAGATCGAAGATAACGCGATAGCCAATCCTGGTGGTGGTTGCCCCCTGCAACCAACGGGCAAAGAAGACACCGATAATACAGGCAATGAATATCCCGACGGTGATCATCAGTGAGCGTGTACCAGCCTCACGGGCGCTGCCCGAACTTTGCGCCGCACTCGTTGCCCCATCGATAATCAGCCCCAGTAAGCGCGGGAGGGCTAATTCCCCAAGCGTCTGTACTGAGATTGCGGCCAGCGCCACCAGGGCTTGCCAGCGGTATGGCTTGAGATAGCCAAAGAGTCGCCGCAAGCTCTGCCGATTCAAACCACTGCCCAGGTCGGTCTCGCGGTTATCGATTGAGCGATATTGTGGTGAAGGATTCTGTTTTGTTGTTGCCATTGCCATCAGTGGTCGCCTCGCTACCTATCGCATGGATCACCCTCATCCGGGTGTCAGTCATTCAGCGCTAATCGCTCCACAATATCAGCATCGCGCGTTTGCAGGTCGTAGGTCCGGCGGTAGAGGCCAGCCAATTCCACCAGTTCGCGGTGCGTGCCACGTTCCACGATCTGCCCCTTTGCCAGCACACAAATCTGATCAGCATTGAGTACGCTGCTCACGCGCTGCGCGATGATAAACGTGGTACGTCCCGCCATCAGTGTTGCCAACGCAACCTGAATCTCCCGCTCGGTTTCCATATCAACGCTGGAGGTTGCTTCGTCCAGCACCAGAATACGGGGATTGAGTAAGAGGGCGCGGGCAATGGCGAGCCGCTGTTTCTGACCGCCAGAGAGGTTCACGCCACGTTCGCCCAGAATCGTGTCGTAGCCCTCGGGCATTCGGGAGATGAAATCATGCGCCTGTGCCGCTTTGGCTGCCGCCACGATCTCTTCGTCAGTCGCTTCTGGGCGGCCATATGCAATATTGTCCCGGATTGAATCAGAGAACAGGAAGGTTTCTTGCAGGACAAATCCCACATTCGACCGCAGTGTCGGCAGATCCCACTCGCGTACATCAACGCCATCGATCAGCACCTGCCCCCGACTCACATCGTAAAATCGGGCGAGCAGCTGCACAATGCTGGTCTTGCCGCTGCCCGTTGCCCCGACCAACCCAATAATTGTTCCAGGTGGTGCGCTGATCGAAATATCGCGCAGGACTTCGCGCCCACCACGACTGTAGGCAAATGAAACCTCGCGAAACTGGACATCCCCTTGCACTGTTGTGGGAGTATGTGGCGTTGCTGGCGTCGTGATCAGCGAACGACGGGCCAGTAATTCATAGATCCGTTCGGTTGAGGCCAGCGCCAGGGCGACATTGTTCATAATCGGGCCAATCTGCCGAATCGGGTCGGTCAGTTGTTGCAGATACAGATAAAAGGCCAGCAGTGTACCAACCTGGAGTTGCCCATTGATTACCTGCCAGGCCCCCAGCGCAACAATCAAGACGGTGCCAATACCAGTGATAAACGGCATATTCGCATTAGCAAAGGTGGAGAGACGAGACGCTTCAATCTGGCGATCAAATAACGCATCCCCAGCCGCCAGGAATTTCGCTTCCTCAAATCGCTCACGCCCAAACGCCCGCACCAACCGTGCACCTGCCAGGTTTTCCTGCACAACGGACATTGCCTCACCAAACTGCCGCTGAGTGCGGAGATAGCGTGGTCGTACTCGGCTCCCAAAGTAAAGCGTGATTGCCAATAAGACTGGCACCATCACCAACACCACCAGCGCGAGTTTCCAATCGAGGGTGAACATGATAATCGCACTGCCGATCAGCAAGACAGAGGTTTGGAAGAGCATCCGCAATGCTGGAGAATAGAACCGCCGAATATTTCGTACATCTTCGGTGATAATCGACAACAACTGCCCTGATTGCGCTGAGTCGTAGAAGGTAAAGGAGAGTGCTTCAAGGTGGCGAAAAATCCGATTGCGCAGGCCATAGGAAACGCGTTCGCCGATCCATTGGGTCGTGACGCCGCGCAAATAGGCTGAACCTGCTGATAAGAAAGAAACAATGATAATGGCGATACCAAGCTCAGTGACGACGCGCATATTGCCCGTTGCCACCCCATTATTGATCAGCGTCCGAATCAGAAGTGGGAGCGCAAGTGAGAAGCCAATACTCGACAAGATCGTGATTGCGCCCACAATCGTCATGCGGGGGCTTTCGCCCATCAACATGAACAACCGCCGCACGAGATAACGCACGCTATACTGCTCAGTCATACCCCTCCCCCACGCTAGAGCAGGCTCGCAGCAGCGAAGATAATACGGTGCTGCCGTAGCAATAGTCATGATACACTACTTTTCCAAACAGTGGGCAGACCATCAGTGCAGAAACCTCGCCACAAGCGCATCGTTGAACGGCAGAAGAAACAACAACGCAGTGAACGTCGTCTTTCTAGAGAGGAATACCATCCCGCAAGCGGAGGGCTTCAGGTCAGGCGCAGCACGAATGGCTCAAAGGAAGGTGAGGAGGCCGAGCCAATGGCAATCGTACTACCAGGACGAAGGAAACGTTGGTCATTGTTTGGGCTAACCGTCCTGCTCCTGACCATGCTTGCACTGACGGCCTGCGGCACCCCAGAGAGTACTGCGGTAGCAATGATCATTCCGCCCACTCCCACCGTTACACCAACGCCGCTACCAACCCCTACCCTAGTGCCAACAGCCACCCCAACACGGATCGCAACCGCCACGCCAACCGCAACAGCAGTAGCAACGCCAACCCCCTTGCCACCGCCGCCAACGCCAATCGGTGGCTACCGCAGTGATTGGCACACCTGGAAGCAGGGCGAAGACACGAAGGAAAAACTCCGCTACACCTATAATCCAGCACAGGATGAATACCAAATTGCGGTGTTGGAAGGAGATCAGGAATGGTCGATCTATGCTCCTGGTGGGCAGAAGTTCCAAAACTTTACCCTGGAAGTCGATGGACGGCGACTTACTGGCCCAGATAATGTTGGCTATGGACTGGTCTTCCGACGGCAACCACGCCAGGGTGATAATGCCAGTGAACGCTACGTCTTTTATGTCAATGCCCAGGGGCGTTTCTCGCTCTTTCAAGTCAACCCCAATAATACCTCGCGCACCCTACGCAACCTTGATGCACCAAGCCAACCAGGGATTATCAAAGTTGGAGACGAGCCAAACCATCTGACTGTCACGGCCCAAGACGGGCAGATCACCCTGGCGATCAACGGCCAGCAGGTCTATATCCTCAATAATGCGGCGATCACCCAACCAGGAGAGATCGGTATCTTTGCGAAAGTGCCAGACGGGGCAACGTCAGGCGAGGTTGCCTTTAAGAACTTGCTGCTTACCCCAATCCCTTAGAGGCGATCGGACGCAGATCGTCCCAAGCGGCAAACGAAGCGTGATGAGCAGGCGAGCGGAATGAAAAGGAGTAGAGACGAATGAGCGCACAACCGTGGCAGATGTATGTTGGTACCTACACGAACTATGGCAACCCGGGCAATGGTCGTGCCGAAGGGCTATACCTCTATTACGTTGATCCCGTTTCAGGTGACCTCACCTTACAGCAAACGGTGAACGACGTTGCCAACCCTTCATTCCAGACACTGCACCCAAACGGTAACTTCCTCTACTCAGTGAACGAAGGATTAATGACCGAAGGGCAGCCGGGGGGTGGAGTCAGTGCCTTCAGTCGTGATCCGCAAACAGGCAAACTCACCTTCCTCAACCGCCAACAATCACACGGCACCTCGCCATGCTATATCTCCGTTGATCCCAGTGGGCAATGTGCCATGGTTGCCAACTATTCAAGTGGCAGTGTTGCCGCCTTCCCCATTGGCGGCGATGGGCAACTAGGGCCAGCAAGTTATGTTGACCAACACGAGGGGTCGAGTATCAACCCCAACCGCCAGCAGGGACCGCACGCCCACGCGATCATCGTCGATCCAAGCCATCAGTTCGCCCTCTGCACTGATCTCGGGATGGATCTCCTCTTTATCTATCGCCTGAATGCCGCTGCTGGTGAACTGACACCCAACGAGCCAATTGGTGCGCCATTGCCAGCAGGGGCTGGCCCACGCCACCTGGTCTTCCACCCCACCAAGTCGCTGCTGTATGTGATCAACGAACTTGGTTCATCAGTCACCACGATGGCCTGGGATGGCGAGGCCGGAACCGCCGAAGCGCTCCAAACGATTTCGACGTTGCCAGCCGGGTATAACGAGGAAACAACCTGCGCTGACATTCATCTTGATGCCGCAGGACGATTCCTCTATGGCTCAAATCGTGGACACGATAGTATTGCGGTCTTTGCGATCAATGAGGACGATGGCTTGCTCACTACGATTGAACAGACCTCAACTGAAGGGCGCACACCGCGAAACTTTGCGCTATCGCCAGATGGCAAATTGCTGTTCGCAGCAAACCAAAACACCGATACGATCGTTACCTTCCGCCGCGATGAGGCGACGGGCAGGCTGACCCCAACCGGCCAGGTCACGGCAGTACCATCACCTGTCTGCCTGACCTTTGCCCCGGTGGCTGAATAATAGCGTTCGCGATGCAAGGCAGGAGTGAATGCTTTCAACTATCGCCAGCGATCTGCTCGGCATTCGCTACCCAATCTGTCAGGCGGGCATGGCGAACTACACCTCGCCTGAGCTAGTAGCCGCTGTTTCACAGGCGGGTGGCTTAGGGTGTCATGGCTCATTGAGCCGTACACCCGATGAACTGCGACAACTGCTCCGCACCACGCGTGCTTTGCTGCATGGCGAACCGTTTGGGGTGAATATCGTTGTGGCGCGCAGCGATGAGGCAACGTTTCAGGTCTGCCTCGCTGAGCGAGTGCCAGTCTTTGCCTTCTCCTGGGGTATACCGACCGCATGGGTTGCCCAGGCCCAGGCCCAGGGCAGCAAGGTCATCATTCAGGTAACGACAGTGGACGAAGTGCCAAGCGCCCTGGCCGTCAATGCCGACCTGCTTATCGCCCAGGGCACTGAAGGGGGCGGCCACAGCGGGTACATTCCACTCGCCGAACTGCTCCCCGCTGTCGTCGCTGTGGCTGGGGATACACCAGTCTTGGCAGCGGGCGGCATTATTGACGGCCAAGGGTTGGCCGCCGCGCTGGCGCTGGGCGCTGCGGGTGGCTGGCTCGGCACGCGCTTTCTGGCAACGCCAGAGGCACCAATCAGCCCCGCCTGGAAAGCGGCGATTGTCGCGGCAAAACCAGGGACAACAATCCACACTGCAACGTTTGATATATTGTGGGGTCAGCCGTGGCCTGGCGCACAGGTACGGGCGATTCGCAATCAATTTACCGATACCTGGGATGGCCGAGAAGCTGCCCTTCGCACCAATCTCGCAACGGTACAATCAGCAGTTTGGGCGGCAGAGCGCGACGACAATCCAGCACTTTTTGCACTGATGGCGGGAACAGGCACAGGACAGATCGCCGCGATTATCCCAGCCAGCACCGTAG
>JBDHWF010000146.1:0-9083 GCA_039810045.1 Chloroflexia bacterium | reverse complement strand
GAAGCGGCTGAGACGGAAGTAATCGAGGTCAAAGCCGAAGCTGAAGAAATTGAAGCGGGGGCAGACGATTAGGTCGAGTCGATCTTTGTAGGTTTATTGTTGGTTTAGTGCGTGGGAGTGCGCACGGCGTGTATTGCCGCCCGCCCCACGCGATCAACCAACCTGACGATGGGACTGGGAAATAAGAGGTTATGATGGAACTCGAAGAGATGCGTGGGTTGTCCGACGCAGATATTGCTAAGGAGATCGTCAACCAGCGCGAGGAATGGCGCAATCTGCGCTTCCAGAACGCGCTGGGGCGACTGACGACCTTTCACCAACTGCGAACGGTGCGCAAGACGATTGCGCAGTTGATGACGATTCAGCGTGAACGAGAGATCGCGGTTGATCCTGCCGCGCACTACGCTGGGAATGATCGGATTCGGGCACGGCGGCGGGCCGAAAAGGACGCTGAGAAACTGGCGAAGCGTCGCTACGCGAAGCAGCAGCAGGCGCGGAGCGGGCGTCGTCGCCGCTAACGCATTGGTGGATACCCTACGCCAAGAGTTTGTGAGACTGGAAAGGACAGGTTTCAGGGATGCAGGACGAGGAAACACGAGCAGCGACTACCGAAGGTGAAGCCGAGGCAACACTGCCGGCTTCTTTGGAGTCAAGCTCGACGGAGGTGCAGATTCTGAGTGGTGCAGCTGAACGAGCTGTACGGAATCAGGAGTTGCAACCCGGCCAGCAGAAACGCCGCCAGATGAAGGTCGGTCGGGTCGTGAGCGATAAGATGGACAAGACGGTGATTGTCGCCGTGGAATATACCCGCCAGCACCCGATCTATAAGAAGGCGATGAAGCGGACGAGTAAGTTCGCGGCACATGACGAAGAAAACCAGTGTAAGACGGGGGATGTCGTGCGGATTGAAGAAACCCGCCCGCTCTCAAAGACCAAGCGTTGGGTCGTTCGCGAGATCATTCAGCGCCGGGTGGTTGTCTAACGGTACGGCGGATATACTTATTGGCCGTGCCTACGGCAGGGCTCTCTACTGTGGTGCGCGAACTGATGGGAGGGGTTTGAGGTGATTCAGACGCAGACTCGACTGGTCGTGGCTGATAATTCTGGGGCCAGGTCGATCATGTGCATCCGGGTATTAGGCGGTGGTGGTGGTAATCGCCAATACGCAGGTGTGGGCGATGTGATCATCGCTTCAGTAAAACAAGCGCAACCAGGCGGCGCCGTGAAGAAAGGCGACGTTGTGCGGGCGGTGATTGTGCGGCAGGCGAAAGAGTATGGGCGACCAGATGGTTCGCACATTCGGTTCGATGATAATGCCGCAGTGATTATCAACCCCCAAAGCAACCCCCGTGGTACGCGAATCTTTGGCCCGGTCGCGCGTGAACTACGCGAACGGGGATTCATGCGGATTGTGTCGCTCGCGCCAGAAGTGCTGTGACGCGATACGAATGACGAGCGATGGTTGGCGATGAACCATCGTTGCCACTATCGTCAGCCGCCATTCGTCAGTGAGGAGTAGGTCATGGCCGAAAAGATTGTCAGTGGAGATGAGGTCTTAGTCATCTCCGGCAAGAACAAAGGGCAACGCGGGCGGGTACGCACGAATATCCCGAAAAAAGATCGCGTGGTCATCGAAGGGGTCAATATCGTGCGGCGGCATATGCGCCAGGGGCGCGCCCGTCAGGCTGGTATTGTGGAGATGGAAGCCCCGCTCCATGTCTCGAATGTGATGCTCTTTTGCACAAGCTGTAATTCGCCAACCCGCGTTGGGTTCCGCGAGGGAGGTGACGGAAAGAAAGAGCGCTATTGTAAGAAGTGCGATGCCAGCATTCCGTCACCGCAACGCACGCGCAACGAGAGGTAAAGGGTGATGTCGGCAGCAGAAAGCACCACTCCCTATGTCGCGCGATTGCGCGAGCGGTATCGCGACGAGGTTGTGCCACAACTGATGAAAGAGTTTGGCTATACCAACGTTATGCAGGTGCCGAAGCTTGAAAAAGCAGTAGTCAATGTTGGGCTCGGCGAGGCAGTTGCCAATTCCAAGGCGATTGATGCCGCCGTCAACGACATTCAGTTGATCACCGGGCAGAAGCCGGTGGTGACCAAAGCGAAGCGTTCGATCGCCGCGTTCAAGCTGCGGGCTGGGATGCCTATTGGCGTCAAGGTCACGCTGCGTGGTGATCGGATGTATGAGTTCTATGATCGGTTGGTCGGGATTGCCCTGCCCCGTATTCGTGACTTCCGTGGAGTGTCGGCGAATGCCTTTGATGGGCGCGGGAACTACACGCTGGGAATGCAAGAGCAGATCGCCTTTGCGGAAATCGACTATGACAAGGTCGATAAACTCCGGGGGTTGGAAGTCGCTTTTGTGACCACAGCCAAGACCGACGAGGAAGGGCGGCGGCTGTTGGCGCTGCTCGGGATGCCATTCCGCGCCGCTGGTGCGGAGGCGGGACGATAGGCAGTCTGCGGACTTGCATACGGGGGAGTAGATGGCCAAGAAGTCAATGATTGCCAAGGCAGAACGCCCAGCGAAGTACAAAGTGCGCGGCTATAACCGCTGCAAAGTATGTGGGCGACCACGGGCCTACATTCGGAAGTTCGGGGTGTGCCGGATTTGTTTCCGTGAGTTGGCTTCCACCGGGCGTTTGCCAGGGGTAACCAAGTCGAGTTTCTAACAACTGAATGGGCGTGGCCCACTGAAACAACCGACTGGGAGGCGCACGAGGTAGAGTGATACTCCCTGGTGTGGTGGTCGGGACCACCAGCAATAACTCCAACGCTGGCAGCGCCGACCACAAAGAAGATCCCGGAAGGGTGAACATGAGGAGTAAGAATACCGATGCCATTTATCGCTGATCCAATTGCCGATATGTTGACACGCATTCGCAATGCGGGGATTGCCCGTCAGAGCGAGACAACGATGCCATCGACCAAGGTACTTGTCGCCATCGCCAAAGTCTTGCAGGACGAAGGGTATATTGCTGGCTACACCGTCGTGGATGGCAAGCCCCACAATTCGTTGACGATTGAGCTGAAGTACACCCCTGACAAGCGGCCAGCGATTCGCGAGTTGAAGCGGGTGAGTAAGCTGGGCCTGCGGGTCTACCGTGGGCGCAATGAGTTGCCCCGGGTAAAGAATGGCCTGGGGGTGGCGATTGTGACAACCTCGCAAGGGGTGATGACTGGGTATGAGGCGCGGCGGCGCGGTGTTGGTGGCGAGGTCATCTGCACAGTCTACTAGTGACTGCTGATCGGTGCTGGGGGTTGTCCGCAGCATAGCACGAGCACAGTCGATACTGAAGGAGAGTGAAGATGTCGCGCATTGGTCGAAAACCAATCCCCATTCCAGGTTCCGTGCAGCTGGAACTTGGCGAGAATAACTATGTGAAGGTCAAAGGCCCCAAAGGCCAGCTTGAACGACAATTGCCAGAGGCGATGAAGCTGGAACGCGAGGGCGATAATGTCAATGTGACGCGACCAAGCGATCAGCGTGAGCATCGGGCATTACATGGCCTGACCCGCAGTCTGCTCAACAATATGGTGGTGGGCGTGACTGATGGGTTTCGTAAGGACCTGGAAATCGTTGGTGTTGGCTATCGCGCCGCGCAGGACGGGAAAGCGCTGGTCTTGCAGGTCGGCTTCTCCCATCCCGTTCGCCTCGATCCACCCGAAGGGATTAGCTACAAAGTCGATGGGGCGAATAAGGTAGCGATCGAAGGGATTGATAAAGAGCTAGTCGGTGAAATGGCGGCGCAGATTCGGCGGATTCGTAAGCCTGAGCCATATAAGGGCAAAGGGATTCGCTACGCTGGTGAGCAAGTGCGGCGCAAGGCCGGGAAGTCTGGTAAGGCTGGGAAGTAGGCCCTGCGCTGGTGTTGGCAGTTGGGCTGGCCTGATCTGCCGCTTATGGTGGGAGTGCCACACGCAGGAGCCCGGATGCGACGAATGGAACCGTCGCGCACGATTGAAAGGATTGTCAGAGGATGGTGAGTAAAAAGGGCGTCAAGCGCCTCTCAGATCGCAAAATGCGGCACTTGCGGGTTCGGAAGCATATTTCCGGCACGCCAGAGCGCTTGCGGCTGAATGTCTTTCGCTCGTCAGCGCATATCTACGCCCAGATTATTGATGACACCAAGGGGCAGACCTTAGTTGCTGCTTCGTCGGTTGATCTGGATCTGCGGAAAGACCTTGATGGTCAGCCCAAGATGGCGAAGTCGCAGGCCGTTGGGAAGTTGATTGCCGAGCGGGCTCGCGAGAAGGGGATCACTCGGGTCGCCTTCGACCGTGGTGGCTATCTCTATCACGGTCGGGTGAAGGCCGTGGCCGAGGCGGCTCGTGAAGGTGGACTGGAGTTCTAGTTGGTCGCTGGTCATCGCCCAATGCGGCGATAACGAGCCACCGTTGCTTCTGATTATCGGCTACCAACGGCGAACGGAGTAAGTGAATGCAGGCACGAAGGGCAGTCATCATTAACCCGACCGAGATCGGGGATCTGGAAGAGCGAGTGGTGCAGATCAACCGCGTTTCCAAAGTGGTCAAAGGTGGGCGGCGGTTTAGCTTTTCCTCATTGATGGTTGTTGGCGATGGTCGCGGCCACGTTGGCGCTGGCGGTGGTAAAGCTGGCGAAGTGCCAGAATCGATTCGGAAAGGTGTCGAGAGCGCCAAGAAGAATCTGATTCGGGTGCCAATGAACGGCTCAACCATTCCGCACGAAGTCGAGACTTCCTTTGGGGCATCGCGGGTGTTACTGAAACCAGCCGCCCCTGGTACTGGCGTTATCGCCGGAGGTGCGGTGCGGGCAGTGCTGGAAGCAGCGGGAATCCGCGATGTGGTGAGTAAGTCGCTGGGGAACAACAACCCGGTGAATGTGATCAAGGCAACGATGAAGGCATTAGCTGAACTCGAAGCCGCGAACGATGTGGCCCGACGGCGTGGCCTGCCGCGTGAGCGGTTTGCCAAGCTAGCGCAGGGCGGTCATTCTGCCGAGTAGCACGCGCTCATCGCGATCTCTAGCGGGCGGATCAGACCGCTGCGTGAAGGTTGGCGCGGGCGATTAGGAGAGGAGCGATGGAACAGGCAAGTAGTGGGACTGGAAAACTGAAAATCACCCTCACGAAAAGCACCATTGGGTATCGTGAGAGCCAGCGGCGCACGGTCGAGTCGTTAGGCTTGCGGCGCGTGCATCAATCAGTAATCCATAATGATACCCCAGGTATTCGGGGGATGGTGCATAAGGTTAGCCATCTGGTGGCGATGGAAGAGGTGTCAGGCGATACCCCTGCCTCGCGTCAGCAAACTGGCACTCAACGCTTCCAGGCCCGCATAGCGCGGCGGATCGCTGAGCGCGAAGCATTCTACGCAGCCATGGGTCTGCTTGATGATGACGAAGAGCAGGATGACGCGGCACAATAAGGCGGCGTCCCGAGGAAAGCAGAGATAGAGAATGCAACAGCATGATTTACGGCCAGATGCCGGGGCGAAGAAAGCCAAGCGCCGGATTGGTCGCGGCAATGGCTCCGGCCAGGGTACGACCGCAGGGAAAGGTACCAAAGGGCAGCAAGCCCGTAGTGGCCTCACTCGGCGCGGCTTTGAGGGTGGCCAGCTATCAATTGCTAAACGGATGCCCTACAAGCGTGGGTTTACCAATCGCTTCCGGGTGGAGTTTGAAACAGTTAACGTTGGTCGCCTCGCTGAGTTAGAACTAGACGGCTTGATTGATCAGGTGGCGCTGGCGAAAGCTGGCCTCGTTGATCTGAATCGTCCGTTAAAAATCCTGGGTGAGGGGGAGATTGATCGCCCGATTCAGGTGCGGGCGAATCGTGTTTCCGCCGGAGCACGGGCGAAGATTGAGGCTGCGGGTGGGTCGGTTGAAGAGATCGATGCCCCAGCCACCAATGAATCATCAGCAGAGGAAGACGAGGCTACTCCTGCGGAGTAATTGGCCAGGAGTCGTTGGCAGGCAAGCACCAGCAGGTATACGCCGTGGTGGGGGTATCAGGGTCGATAGTGGTCGATGCCTGATGCCCTTTTGTCAGTCAGCCGAGTATGTTCGGGCTGCATATTCGCTGTAGCGCGGCTGATCTGCTATCGTTTGGTCAACAGTGTACTGATCGATAGCTTTATTCGCGGAGGGGGCTATGCTCCAGGCGGTTTTCAACGCCTTCAAGATTCCAGATTTACGGCGCAAGATTATCTTTACCGTATTGATGCTCGTGGTCTTCCGCATCGTCGCCCACATCCCTGTGCCAGGGGTGGATCTGGCCCGTCTCGATGAATTGCTGAAACAGAACCAACTGTTGGGGATGCTCAATCTCTTCTCGGGAAGCGCGTTGCGCCAGTTTTCCATTGCTGCAATGGGCGTATATCCCTACATTACCGCGAGCATTATCTTCCAGTTGCTCACGCCAATTGTGCCGCGCTTTGATGAACTCAGCAAAGAGGGTGAGCAAGGGCGCGCAACGCTGAACCGCTATCAGCACATTGCCACCGTACCACTCGCACTGCTGCAAGCATTCGGGCAATGTCAGTTGATGAAAAGCCAAGGGGTGCTGGCGCAATTTGGGTTGTTCGATGGGGCTACCGCGCTCCGCTCGATCGCTATCTTGATTTCAATGACCGCTGGCACGATGTTTCTGGTCTGGATCGGTGAACTGATCACCCAGAACGGTATTGGGCAAGGGGTCTCGATTATCATCTTTGGTGGTATTGTCGCGAACCTCCCCTCCTCGATTGGACAACTCTTCACGGGCGATAGTATCAGTCAGAATATTGCGGGAATCCTGATCTTTATTCTGCTTGGCCTATTGACAATTGTGGGGATCGTCCTGATCAATGAAGGGCAGCGCAAGATCCAGGTGCACTACGCACGGCGTGTTCGTGGTAATCGCCAATATGGTGGGCAGACCACGCACATTCCCCTGAAGGTCAACTCTGCTGGCATGATTCCGCTGATCTTCGCCGTATCGATCATGGTCTTCCCTGGCTATATGGCGAACCTGTTCACGGCCTCCGATCGGCAATGGCTCCGTGAACCAGCGAACTTCCTCGCCCGCGTCTTTGATGCGAACTCGCTGCAATACCAGATTATCTACTTCCTGATGGTGGTTGGGTTCACCTACTTCTACACGGTGGTAATCTTCCAGCAGCAAAATATCGCCGAGAACTTGCAGAAGAACGGTGGGTTCATCCCAGGGATTCGACCAGGGGCGCAGACGAATGCCTTCCTAACGCGGGTACTGACGCGGATTACGCTGGTTGGCGCGCTCTTCCTGGGCGTGGTTGCCGTGTTACCGTGGATCGCCGCCCGCATTACCGGGGTGCAAACACTCTTCCTTGGTAGCACCTCACTGCTGATCGTTGTTGGTGTGGCAATTGACACGATGCGCCAGCTCGAAGCGCAACTGTTAATGCGGCACTATGAAGGATTCATCAAGTAGCTTTCGCTCATTGGAGTTGCTTGGGGGGCGCTGCAAAGCGCCCCACTCCTATGCGTCTGATCGATGATCACTGATTGACGCGGATTGTGTGGAGGGGAACAGTGAACGCAATTTTGCTTGGCCCGCAAGGGGTAGGCAAAGGGACGCAGGGTGAGATCGTTGCCCCACGCCTGCGTCTTGTCCGTATCGCCTCTGGTGATCTGCTGCGTGCAGCGATCAAAAGCGAAACCCCGCTTGGGTTGCAGGCCAAGGTCTACTACGATCAGGGCGCCCTGGTGCCTGATGATCTGGTGATCAGCTTAGTAGTAGAGCGCTTGCAGGATGTGGCGAAGAACGAACCGAAGATCGCCGGGGCGTTGTTTGACGGTTTTCCGCGCAATCGGGCGCAGGCCGAAAGCCTCGATGATGAGCTGGCTGGGATCGGGCAGCAGATTGACCGGGTAATCAACCTTGATGCTCCCCGTGCGATCTTGATCGCGCGCGTGACCGAGCGGGTGGTGTGCGCGCAATGTGGCACGATTTATAACCTGCGGACAAAGCCGCCGAAAGTTGCCGGGATTTGTGATGTCTGTGGCTCTGATGCCTTGCGCCAACGGGCCGATGATACGGAAGCCGCGCTGACCGAGCGGCTGCGGATCTATGACGAGCAAACCCAACCACTGCTTGAATACTATCGCCAGCGGGGAATCGTTCGCGAGGTCAATGGTGATGCGCCGATTGATCGGGTCACTAAGGATCTGCTGGTCGCGTTGAGCCAATAACCCCCGTATTTTTGCCAGCGGGGGCGCGTCACCGTGAGCGCAGGCATCGTGGGGGAGCAAGCGCGTGACGCGGTTATCACGAATGAAGGTGGCACTGTGACCATTGCCGTGAAAAACCGCGCCGCCCTGGACGGCATGCGGCGGGCTGGGGCGTTGGTGGCAGAAACGCTGGCATTGTTACGAGCATCCTGTAGCCCTGGTATGACGACGAATGCGCTCAATCACCTGGCCCATGAGTACATTGTTGGGCAAGGCGGGATCCCTTCGTTCCTCGGCTTTCCTGGCCCCACGCCATTTCCTGGGGCGATCTGCGCCTCGGTGAACGAGACTATCGTCCACGGTATTCCCGATAACCGAGCCCTGCTGAGTGGCGATCTGATCTCGCTCGATGTCGGGGCAATTGTTGATGGCTGGCACGGTGACGCCGCGATTACGGTGCCAGTTGGCGATCTCGCTCCCGAACGTGCGCGCCTGATTACGGCCACGGAAGAAGCGCTGGCTGCGGGAATCGCGGTAGCGCGAGCAGGGAATCGCCTGCGCGATATTTCAGCGGCGGTCGAGCGCGTGGGCCTGCGTTACGGGTATGGGATTGTCGAGGAGTTTACCGGGCACGGAATCGGGCGGGAAATGCATGAGCCGCCAACGATCCCCAATCGGGTCATGCCGGGGTTGGGGAGTGGCCCGATCTTACAGGCGGGGATGACCTTCACGATTGAGCCGATCTTCACGCTTGGTGCTGCCGCATGGGTCGAGCAAGCTGATGGTTGGACCGTTGTCACGGCTAATGGTGAGGTAGCAGCACATTGCGAGCATACGATTGCCATTCGGGCGCAAGGGGCAGCAGAGATCTTGACGAAAGCACACTAACCTGTGGTATACTCCC
>JBDHWF010000145.1:0-9129 GCA_039810045.1 Chloroflexia bacterium | reverse complement strand
GCGATCACGGCGGAGAGTGTACGCTGGCTCCAGGAAGAGGCCCCCCAATACGATCAGCCCTGGGTGCTGTTTGTATCCCTGACCTGTCCGCACCCACCGCTGCGGGCGCCCCAAGAGTTCTTCGATCTCTATCCGCTCGAGCAGATTGAACTGCCAGAGTCGTTTCGAGCAGCCGGCTGGTCGAATCACCCCGCCATCGCCGCCCTCCGTTTTCGTAATGAACTGGATCAGGAACTGGATGAAACGATCCAGCGGCGCGCACTCGCAACCTACTATGGTCTCTGTAGTTTCATGGATGCCAATGTGGGCCAGGTCTTACAAGCAATTGAGACAACGGGACTGCGCGACACGACCCGGATCATCTATACCAGTGATCACGGTGAAATGGCCGGTGAACACGGACACTGGGGCAAGAGTACGATGTATGAGTCCTCGGTTGGAGTACCTTTGCTGATGGCGGGTCCAGACCTGCCTGCCAACCAACGCTGTACGGTGAACGTCTCGCTGGTCGATCTCTTCCCAACCATTCTTGACGGAGTCGGGGCACGGCTTGATCCAACGGAGAACGACCTGCCTGGCACAACCCTCTGGCCGATCGCCACCGGCCAGGAAAAACCAGAGCGCGTCGCCTTCAGTGAATATCATGCGGCTGGCTCACCGACCGGGATCTTCATGCTCAGAGACGAGCGCTACAAATACCTCTACTATGTGGGAATGTCAGCTGAACTCTATGACCTGACCGCCGATCCACAGGAACAACACAATCTGGTCCAATCACCCGATCATCAAGCGATCCTGGCGCGGTTGGATCGCCAACTGCGCACGCTAGTCGATCCTGATGCCGTTGATGCGGCGGCGAAAGCGCACCAGCAGCAGATGATCGATCAGCACGGTGGCCTAGCTGCGGTCATTGCCGCCGGGCCACCATTTGTCCAAGGTACGCCGACCCCCACAGAATTTCTACATCATCGGCCAGATGACAATATTCGCGCCTAGATAACAGCGTTGCCGGGAAATGAGGAGGGCATAATGTCAGAATCCACACTATCTAATACTGATCAGTCACAACGAACGACCCGTCGTACCTTCCTGCGCTACATAGCTGGTGGTACAGCGCTCTCCCTGGCTAATGCGCTGCTCGTCGCCTGTGGGGGTTCGACGACACCAACCGCTGCACCAGCCAGCACCACGCAGGCTGCGACGACGACCAATAGCCCAGCGGCAGGCACGGCTTCAGCTGGGGCAATCGATATCGACAAAGCGAAAAAAGAAGGGGTGGTGCAACTCTACACCAGCCTCGATACCCAGATTGTCGATAGTGTGATCAAACCGTTCAAAGACAAGTACGGGATCGATGTCCAATATTACCGCGCTGGCTCAGCCCAGGTGACTGGGAAGGTACTACAGGAAGCAGATGCCGGGAAAATTCAGGCGGATATGGTTGATGCCTCGGATGTTGGGGCCTTCCTTGAACTGAAGCGGCGTGGCATTCTCACGCCCTATCAAGCAGTCGTCGGTTCCGCAATGAATCAGTTTGTCGCTGCTGACCTACGGGATCCCGATGGCACCTGGATCGCTGATCGACTGACCCAAGTCGTGATTCAATACAACACTGATCTGATCAAGACGCCGCCCCAACACTGGAAAGACCTGACTGACCAGCAATACAACGGCAAACTGGCCTTTTTCGGCAGCAGTGCTGGAGACTCAGCCCCACGCCTCTACACCCTGGCAAAAGCCTTTGGTTATGAATTACTGGAGTCCTATGCAGCACTGAAACCGCTCCGTGTTGATACCCCACAATTGGTAACCCAGGCGCTAGAGAAGGGCGAGCGCGCGGCCACCTTCAATATGAACGACAATATCGCCCAACGCTCAAAGCTCCAGGGCAAACCAACCGCCTACCTCTTTCCAGATGAAGGTGTCCCCACTGAACCAGGGGCGGCTGGGCTGATCAAGAACGCCGCTCACCCTAATGCCGCTGCCCTTTTCTTTGACTGGTGGATGGGCGCGGAAGGACAGAAGATCCTGGTTGAAGGTGGCAAGTATTCCAGCCGCACTGACCTCGAACCACCCAAGGAAAATCCACCGTTGAAGTCCTTGAAAACGCTGATCCTTGACTATGCAGAGTATCAGGCCAACCGGCCTGAGATCCTGCAGCGGATGGCCAAGATCTTTGGCGGTGAGTGGGGCGTCTGATCCTGATCAGCATCAGCGAGAGGAAGAGTTATGCGGGCTGAGACACCCTTCAACCAGCCACAAATTGCCGACGAATCACGGCGGAAGTTCTCAATTGAGCAGGCGATTCCCAATCTGGTTCTCGGTGGGGCGGTTCTTTTCCTACTGGGCATTGTCGGATATCCGCTCATCTGGCTGTTACTCGGTGCGCTTGGTCTGCCAAAAACGTTTACCGCCGCTCCCCTGTTACGGGTCTTTACCGAAACTCGCAACCTGACACCACTGAAGAACTCGCTCATCCTGGCGGTTGGCACCAGTCTACTGAGTGTCTTGCTTGGGGTACCGCTGGCCTGGGCAACCGCCCGCACCGATATGCCGCTGCGGCGGGTGATTCATGCGCTGGTAGCCCTGGCATTTATCTTACCGCCCTATCTGACTGCGCTGGCCTGGATTATCCTGCTCGGGCCGAATGCTGGACACTTCAACCGATTACTGCGCTGGATATTCGGCTTCTCAGAAGGTCCGCTGAATATCTTCAGTATGGGTGGGGTCATCCTGGTCATCGCGTTGCACGTCTTCGCCTTCACCTATCTTCTCACGCACAGCGCGCTACAATCACTTGATGCGCCCCTGGAGGAATCAGCGCAGGTGTTGGGGGCAAGCCGCGCAACAATTATGCGCCGTATTACCTTACCGCTGGTCGCCCCAGCGGTGACGGGCGGTGCCCTCCTGGCTGGCGTTGATTCGCTCGCCTTGTTCGGCCCGCAGGCACTCCTCGGCTCGCCCGCACAGATCAGTTTCCTGCCAACCCGTATTTACAGTGTGTTGGGCAGTTATCCACCCCGCTATGCGGACGCCTCGGCATTATCGCTGATCCTCGTACTCCTGACAGTAATCGGGCTGACGATCCAGCGTAACTACCTGGAGCGGCAGTCGTTTATTACGGTCAGTGGGCGGGGAATACGGACCAGAGTGGTTCCGTTAGGTCGCTGGAAGTGGCCATTATTTCTCTTCTGCGCCCTGGTCGTTATACTCGCCGCGATCGCTCCCCTCATGGTCCTCCTGCTAGCGGCATTCTCGAAAGTCTGGACCAGCCCGCTCACTCCTGATAACTTCACCATCACCAACTTTCACGCCGCGCTAATCAGCAATCAGATATCGACCCGGGCGATCCTGAACAGCTTTAAGCTTGCCATCGGGGCAGCGACCCTCGGCACAATCCTGGGGCTCTTAATCGCGTACATCGATCAGCGCACCAACCTGCGTGGACGGCGTGTCTGTGACTATCTTGCCATCCTCCCGCTTGGTCTCCCTGGCACCGTCATGGCCGTGGGGTTAATTCAGGCGTTCATCCGCCCACCGATCCAACTCTACGGCACGATCTGGATTCTTCTGGTGGCCTATATCGCGCGCCATATTCCACTCGCCGTCCGCAGTGCTAGCGGTGCCCTACGGCAGATCGATCCGAGCCTGGAGGAGGCAGCCCGTATCACCAATGCTTCCTGGCTACAGTCGATTCGGTTGATCCTCGCTCCGCTCATTCGGTCCAGTCTGGTGGTGGCCTGGTTGCTGATTTTTATTCCTTCACTGGGGGAACTCAGCGCCACAATCCTCCTGTATGCGAATGGTTCAGAGACCATCTCAGTGGCACTTTTCCGGCTCAATGATCTGGGCCAACTTGAGGTTGTGGCAGCGCTGGCAGTCTTTACGATCACCGTTATCCTGGTCACCAGCCTCCTGCTGCAATGGTTGACCACGCGACGAGGGTCGCAGATCACAGACCAGATTCAGGTTACCTGAAAAGAGAGGTGGGAGATGGCACAGATAACCATTCATGATCTGAGTAAGCAACTCGGCAACCAGGCGGTACTCAAAGGGCTGAATCTAGTCGTCAAAGATCGGGAGTTTGTCACCTTGCTTGGGCCGAGTGGCTGCGGCAAGACCACGACCTTGCGGATCCTGGCCGGATTCCTCCAGCCAGATCAGGGCGAGGTGCGGGTGGATGACCGTTTACTCTCCTCTCCACAAACGGTCGTCCCACCAGAGCGGCGGCGAATGGGAATGGTTTTTCAGAACTATGCGATCTGGCCGCATCTATCGGTCTTCGAAAATGTAGCGTTTGGGCTGAAACTGGCGCGGGTGAATCGGACGGAAATCGCTGATCGGGTACAAGAAGCGCTGCGCCTGGTAGGGCTGTCGGGGCTTGATCGGCGCTTCCCTGGCCAACTTTCGGGTGGGCAGCAACAACGGGTGGCGCTCGCTCGCTCGCTGGTTGTCGAACCAGAGATTTTGTTGCTGGATGAACCATTGTCGAATCTTGATGCCAAGTTACGGGATCGGATGCGGGTGGAACTGAAAGAGCTGCAACGGCGCACAGGGATCACATTCATTTACGTGACACATGATCAGGATGAAGCAATGGCCCTTTCTGATCGGATCGTGCTTCTCTCACGTGGCGTCCTGCAACAGGTTGGCACCCCGCGGGAAATTTATGAACAACCCGCAAATCTCTTCGTCGCCGACTTTATGGGTACCGTGAATATGCTACCTGGGCAGGTCATTGAAACTGGGCCAGCAACAGTGCGGGTGCGTCTGGCGAACGGCACCGTGCTCACTGCTGTCTCCCGGGCGGGAAATCTCACCCCAGAAAGTCAGGTGACTCTGGTGATCCGGCCTGAGGCGATCCAGCTATCAACAACCGCCCCAACTGCCGGGGAAAACCGCTTGCAGGGCGTCATTACCGAAGCGACATTCATCGGTAATTTGATGGATTATCAGATTGCCGTCGATGATCTACGCATCCGTGTCCAGAGCGACTGGACGCAGGTCTTCCCGCACGATACGGCAGTGTATCTTGATATTCCAGTGGCCGCCTGTGTGGCGATGCAAGAACCGCCAGAACCAGTGCTTGCCGCCTGAGGCTGGATTGAACCGATTTACTGCGTCAGTAGCGCAAAATCACCTAGAGGAGTGCGTGTATGCAGCCAATGAACCTTCTATACATTATGTCCGATCAGCACAACCCCCAGATTACGGGGTGCTATGGTGACCCAATCGTGCAAACCCCAAATCTCGATGCCCTGGCGCAACGAGGTACACGCTTCGCTCAGGCCTACTGCTCTACCCCGATTTGTGTCCCTTCCCGCGCCAGTTTTGCCACCGGGCGCTATGGCTTTCAGATTGGGTCCTGGGACAATGCCTCGCCTTATACTGGCAGTGAAGCGCCGAGTTGGGGGCATCGCCTGATCACCCAGGGGCATCAGGTCACAACCGTGGGGAAACTGCATTACCGCTCCGCCGCTGATGACAATGGGTTCCCGGATGAGCGCCTCCCGATGCACGTCCTGGATGGGGAGGGCGACTTGTATGGGCTGTTACGAGAAGCGATGCCAGTACGCCCACAGAGTCGTCAACAGATCTTTGATGCCCGAGCGGGTGAATCGGAGTATATCCGCTATGATCGGGCTATCGCCGAGACGAGTGTCCGTTGGCTGCATGAAGAAGCAAGCGCACAAGAACAGCCCTGGTGTCTCTTTGTCTCGTTTGTCAGTCCACATTTCCCGCTGGTTGTGCCAGAGGAATATTTCCGCCGCTATCCACTCGATGCCTTCACGCTGCCGCCACAGTGGCAACAGCAGGAATGGCCACGCCACCCGATCCTTGAACGCTGTCGCCAATTGCAGGCGCTGGATCAGCCAGTCGACGAACTGGCGATCCGTAATGCGATGGCGGCGTACTATGGCCTGGTTACCTTCCTGGATGAACAGATTGGCGTCGTGCTGGACGCGCTGACCACAGCAGGTCTGGCTGATTCAACCCGCATCATTTACACCAGTGATCATGGCGAGCAACTCGGCGCTCATGGCCTCTGGTGGAAAAGCTCGATGTATGATGGCTGCGCAGCAGTACCCCTGATCGTCGCTGGCCCTGACGTGCCAAGCGGGAAGGTGGTCCGCACCAATGCGACCCTGCTTGATAGTTTTCCCACTATCGTTGAAGGGGTTGGTGCCAGTCTGCAATCAGAGGATGCCGACCTACCCGGTGAATCACTCTGGACGCTCGCCAATGCGCCAGATCGCGACCGAATAGTCTTCAGCGAGTATCACGCCATCTTCTCGACCGTTGGCTTCTATATGCTCCGCGATCAGCGCTACAAATATGTGTACTATGCCAGCGGCAACCCACCACAGCTATTCGATCTCATCAACGATCCGCAAGAAAACCATGACCTGGCGGGTGATCCGGCAAGTGCGCCGATCCTCAAACGCCTCCATCAACAATTGCTGACCATCTGTGATCCTGAGGCAGTGGATCGAGCGGCGAAGGCAGACCAGCGCCAGCGGATTGACGCCGCGGGTGGGCCAGCAGTCGTCCTCGCTGGTGGCGTAAAGATTCCCTACACGCCAGCCCCAGTTGAGTTTGATCCAGCCCCCGTAGCGGCGCGTGAACGAGCCAGCCAGCAGGATAGCGCCGACAGTCAGTAACTTAATACTATTCAGGCGTTGCTGCACTGATCTCGGTTAGGGTAGCTGCCCAGCATCCATAATGTTGGGCAGCTACCCTATTATGCAATACAGCGATCACTGCCCAACCAACTACCCGTTATTATCCGCTGAACACCTACCGCCGCGCTAACAACTCCCTGGCTTCAAGAAGATCGGGCGAGGTTTGTTCGTCGCCAAACCACCTCAGCAGTCGCTCCAGGGCCTGACGCTCGTTGCCCTCGTGGTCAGTACCCCTGGCAAGACGGTACAGGCTCACCGCGGCGCGAAGTTCAAGTGATTGCGCCCCCTGGCTTCGCGCAATCTCGATAGCCTGCTGGAACGAGGCCGTTGCCTCGTCGCGCTGGGGTGTCGAGAGACTGAGGAGGCTCTCACCGTGCAGGCGATATAACTCCGGAAGCCACCACGCCGTCGATGTTGCGACCGCGAGCGCATCACCGAGGATCTGTAGCGCATCCGCAGCGCGGCCAACCAGCAAATACCCTTCCGCGAGAATCGACTGGTAGTACGCCCAGGCTTCGAGCATCCCCGCCGCCCGAAGTGCCGCCAAGACACGTTCCATCTGGGCGATTCCTTCGGCGCCCCTACCCTGGATCACCAGCGACCATCCTTGCAGGATCAGCGGCGGACGCTGCCAGGGGGATGTCGCATCGTGGGGCAACGCCAAGAGCTTGTTCGCAAATTCCAGAACCCGCGGCATATCGCGGTGGAAGTGGGATACCCGCATCGCCGATTCGAGAGCCTGTGCGAGGCTGGGGGGATGATTGAGCCGCTCGGCCAGCGCCAGGAGTTCCTCGAGACGCGCGAACGCAGCGCTTGGATATCCCGTCAGCCAGAGGGCATTGGCGTCGTGCCCAATACCGCAGATCGCCGGATCGTGTCCACCATATCGCAGCGATTGGGCGTGATCACGCTCGGGGTCGTACCCAGCGAGCCCTTCGGCGATGTACCGCCGCGTCTGGTTCAGATCGCCCTGGAAGATCGCCATACTCCAGGCGGCATGGCGCGCCTGCAAGAACGCTTGCGGATCACCATCGGGCGTCCCGATTACCAACAACTGTTCGGTGAGGCTCCGCGCCTCCGGCAGCGCGCCGTGCGCACTGTAATAGAACCAGAGGCCCCAGAGCGACGCGAATGATCCCTCCCCGTCCTGCAGTTCTCGGCTAATGTCGTGTGCCCGGGTGTAGGTCGCCGCGACGAGTTGATCTGTATATCCCTGGGTGACGACAAGCAGTGGCCCAAGCACCAGCAGCAGGTCACGTTCGTACTCGAGCCGCTGGGTGGTCGTGGGCAGTGCGCGCAGGAGGTCGAGAGCATGGCGTACCAGCCGGATCGCCTCGTGGGTTGCCGAAAGTTGCTGGGCGATTTCTCCGGCACGGCGATACCAGGGAATGGCCTGCTCCGGCATTCCGGCACGCTCGTAATGGGCACCGATCTCGCCACTCACAACGTCGAGGTCGTCTGCCCCTACAAGCGTCAGCGCCGCTGCGATACGCCGATGGATGAAGCGGCGACGGGCAGCGCGTAGCTCGCTATAGGCGACCTCGCGCAGTTTGTCATGACCAAACCGATAGGAATCTCCGCCCTGCTCTTCGAAGATGCGGCGCTCGCACAACTCATCCAGCGCCTTAACAAGTTCCTCCTCGTTGCCAGTGGCATGCACTAATACGGCATAGGAACAGGCACGGCCAATCGCAGCAGCAACATCGGCTACTTCGCGCGCCCGTGGTGAGAGCCGGGCCAGCCGCGCCGCGATGAGCGCCTGGATCGTCGACGCTCCAGCTGTGTCCACAGCCGGGCGCAGGAACTCCACCACAAATAGCGGATTCCCCTGCGTCTCCTGAACGATAAGCTCGAGGGTGGCGGGATCAGGGTCGGCATGGGCCAGTTGCGTGACGAGGGCTGCGGTCTCCGCGCGGCTAAGCCGTTCAAGCGCAATCTCAACAAGTTGGCCATCGCGGGCGAGCGCTGTCAGCAACGGCAGCAGATGAGGGTTGTCGAACCGTTCGTCGCTGCGCAGCGTGCCGATCAACAGGAGATGCGCGTTACGCTCAGGGCGGAGCAGGTAGCGCAGCCATTCCAGGGTATCCCGGTCGCACCACTGGAGATCGTCGAGAATCAGTATCAGTGGTCTAGGCGCTGTCGCCCCCGAAGGCAAGAGCAGGGTGTGCGCGAGTGCGGCAAACAGGCGTTCACGCTCGGCAGAACCGGTCAAGGGGCCCGGATCGGGCAAGGTCGGGTACGTAATCAAGATCTCTGGTACCAGTCGCGCAACATAGCGTAACCACACTTCGGGCAGGTGGTCGAGCCGTGCCGCAACGAGCGGAGAGCGGAGCCATGTGATCACCGGACTGAAGGCCAGACTACCCTCGGCAGCATACGCCCGTGCCGCGGCGAATGCACTCCCTTCGCTACTTGCCCACTGCACAAACTCCTCAGCAAGTCGCGT
>JBDHWF010000144.1:0-9171 GCA_039810045.1 Chloroflexia bacterium | reverse complement strand
CTGGCGGTGATACGCTGGCTACTGGCCCTTGAACTCCTTGGTTGGGGCCTCTATCCCCTGCTCTATTTCCTGATGCCCGGGTTACGTGATCGCGGGCTTACGATCAGCAAGCCGCTGGCCTTACTGCTCACCGTCTTTCCCGTCTGGTTCATTGCCGCCCTTGGGCTGCCCGCGTTCGTCACGCCCCTATTAATCACGATCTTCGTCGCTCTCTCAGTCCTGGGTTGGTTGCTGGCATGGCGCGATCACCGCCAGCCACGCAGTACCGACCACGCTTTCTTTTCATTCTTGCGTGGCTCATGGCGTTATGTCATCCTCGCTGAAGCGATTTTTCTGTTGAGCTTTTGCGGTTATCTCCTGATCCGGCGGTATAACCCGCAGATTCTTGGGACAGAGAAGCCGATGGAAATGGCCTTCCTCGCCGCTGCCACCCGCGATACCACAATGCCCCCGCACGATCCCTGGCTCAGTGGCTACACCATCAACTACTACTATCTTGGCTATGTGCTGATCGCCGCGCTCACCAAAACCACCGCAATCAGTTCCTCAGTCGCCTTCAACCTGGGACTGGCAACGATCTTTGCGCTGGCCCTGCTTGGTGGTACCGGGGTGCTGGCGAATTTACTTGCCCTGGCCCAGCAGCCAACCGTGCGCCTGCCACGCGCCAGCACACTGGCCGCTGGTCTGCTCGGTGGATACCTGCTGATGCTGGCTGGCAATATGTACGCAACGCGTGACATTTTGGAGCATGGGCGAGCCGCCATCGACAACTGGTGGTGGGGCGGGTTGGGGTGGAAATCGTCGCGAGTCGTCATCGACAGCGGTTTTCCTCCCGCCATCTTCGGCCCCAATACCGCACCATCCGAAACGATTACCGAGTTTCCCTACTTCAGCTTTATCCTGGGCGACCTGCACGCCCATATCCTAGCCCTGCCGTACACCCTGATCGCGCTCAGCCTCGCGCTTGATAGCTACGTCGCGCCATTAATCACCGCCGACGTAGCGGGCGGGTGGCGGCGGTTCTTCCCCTCCTGGCACGCCCTGCTGCGGCTGGCGCTGGCTGCGCTTGTCATTGGCGGGCTCTATGCACTGAACAGCTGGGATCTGCCCACCTACGCTGGAATCTACCTCCTTGCGGGGGCGTTGCCGCTCGTGGTCGCCCAGCGCAAACTACAGCCACGTCATTGGATCGCTGCCGCCCTCTTTCTGACTGGAGCAGTCGGGTTCTACCTCCCCTTCTATGCGCGGTTTACCTCACTGGTTGGCGGGCAAGTATTTGACCTCCCGCCAGCAATCGCCGCTATCCCCCTGGTAAGCAAACTCTCTGCCATTCTTGGGCTGGTGATTTGGGGGAAAACACCAGCCGATCAGTTTTTCACCGTCTACCTCTTACCGTGGCTGGCGGCATTGCTATTTATGGTCTGGCGATGGTACAACGGTCCTCGGCAGGCCAAGCCCAACTTCACCCAAGCAAGCCTGTTCGTTCTGGCGATTGGCCTTGTGGCAACCCTTCTGCAAATGCCTGTTTGCTTCTTCGCTGGCCTGATCCTCCTGTTGGCTGGCGCAATTCTGCGCCAATGGCAACGCGAAGAAGCAGCCCGCGACCCGCTTGCCACTATTGATCTGTTCGTGATCATCCTCTTTGGCAGTGCCTTTGCCCTGGTGCTAGTTACTGAGGTGTTTTTTATTCACGATATATTTGGCAATCGGATGAACACCATTTTCAAGGTCTATTATCAAGTCTGGACGCTGCTGGCCGTTGCGGGTGGGTATGCCATCATTCGTATTGTGCGCTGGCAACCACGACGCCGCAGCGATCAGTGGCGAATCCCCGCTACCTTGCTGTTCATCCTCTTACTGGTCGCTACCTCGGCCTACCCAATTTACAGCACCCGCGCCCGTACCGAACAATTCCTGAACGCTGGCAGCCTGGATGGTCTAGATTTCATTCGGCACGAACAGCCTGCCGAGTGGGCAGGGATCACCTGGGTTCGCGACAATCTGCCAGCGAGTGCTGTAGTTGCTGAAGCGCCTGGATGCTCCTATGGCGAAGCTCGCGGTATGCCTCACGACCGCGTTGCCACCTTCGCAGGCGTCAGCACCCCACTAGGCTGGGGCGGCCACGAAGCACAATGGCGCGGAGGTAGTCCCCAACTGGTGGCTACTCTTGGCCCACGCGGCGAAGCGATTAACCGCCTCTACAGTACCGTTGATCCAGCCGAAGCAACCGCCATCCTCGACCGTTACGGCATTGACTATGTTTATGTCGGGCTGTTTGAGCGGGCTGGCTATAGCGTTGGGGGGATTGGTGCCGATTGTCGGGCGGGCGGCGGCTATCCAGCTGCTGGGCTGGCAAAGTTTGCCACAATGATGGAGCAGGTCTTTCGCTCACAGGATGGCACAGTAACGATCTACCAGCGCCGTTAGCGGCGCACATCATCGGTGAACCGCACTAACGACGACACGCCGCCCGCCGTTTGTTCAGTGGCTACTGGCATCATGATCGGCAGTGACAGCGTAAACGTTGCACCCTGCCCGAGCCCCGGAGATGCTGCTTCCAGCCGCCCGCCATGGCGCTGGGCCAGGTTACGAGCAATCAGCAGCCCAAAGCCAAGGCCGCGCTGGGCTGAAGCAAACCCCGCCAGCGCCTGTTCATCAACGCGGTGAAACCGCTCAAAGATCTGCGCCAAATGTTCCGGCGCAATCCCTACGCCTTCGTCATGCACCTTG
The DNA here is from genome assembly GCA_039810045.1 of Chloroflexia bacterium. GTDB lineage: Bacteria > Chloroflexota > Chloroflexia > Thermomicrobiales > CADCWN01 > CADCWN01. The sequence continues at coordinate 6,441 of JBDHWF010000144.1, read as the reverse complement.
ATGAACAATTCCGCTTGCCCTTCATGCGTCGTCGTGCCAATATCAATCGTGATCGTGCCGCCATTGGGACTATAGCGAACCGCATTGGTGACCAGATTGGCGACAATCTGCTGCACGCGATCAGCGTCCCAGAAACCTTCAATCCTCTCCGCCATCGCATTGATAATAATGGTGTGCTGTTGCGATAACTCCCGAAGCGGCTCGGCCATTGCCCGCACAATACTCACTATCTCGCAGACCGTTGGTTGAATCTGGAGTTGTCCCGCATCAAGGTGTGAAATATCGAGCAGTGTATCAACCAAGCCACTCAGGCGGCGTACCTGCTGCTCAATAATCGCCAGATAGCGCAGTGTACGCTGGTCGCTCGCCGCGTCACGACTAAGGCGCTGACTCAGCAACTCAGCATACCCACGCAACGAGGTCAGCGGTGTTTTCAGCTCATGCGAGGCAATCGAGAGAAAGTCATCTTTCACCTGTTGTAGCTGGCGCATCTCTCGCAGATCATGAAAAATGATCACCGCACCGTCAACCTGCCCATCCTGACTGTGAATCGGGCCACTCGACATACTGACTGGCACCTTCTCACCAGCGGCATTAATCAGCACCGCCTCAAAGCCAGAGACCTCCTGCCCCTGTAAGGAGAGATTCGTTGGCCCATATTCGTGATTAATGGCTGAGCCGTCATTATGCTGAATCTGCCAGGCCGTTCGCCGATCCTCAACTGCTGTGGGAATCGCGGTTCCAACAATCCGATACATCGCATCATTGGCCTGTACGAGGTTGCCATCCTGATCAAGGATCATCACGCCATCGACAATCGATCCAATGGTCGTATTCAAGCGCTCGACCGTTGCACGTAGGCGTCGATTTGCCAGACGAGCACGCCGAAACGCCGAGCCAGCACCCACCATTGCCAGATAGATTGCACCACTCAGCGCCAACCTCGCCCAGTCACCTTCCAGGGGTACCACAATGGGATTGACCGTCGGGATAAAGAAATACCAGACTAAAAAGAACGCGAGAATTGCGGTAACGAATCCCGCGCGCGCCCCCCAGGTATACGAAACCGCTAAAACAACAATGAGGAACAACAAACTTGGATTAGGAATCCGAACCAGTGTCGCGCTGACGACACGCACAAACGTTGTCACAGTAAGGACTGCGATAACCCCAGCGAACGCCCCAAAATATGGTGTCCACACCCAGGCTGGAAGCCGCCGCGCAACTCCAGAAAAAGGCATACTCAACAGTCCTTATTGCCGAAGTCGTCTAAAAAACGCATGATCATCATGTTACCTATTGCGCCATTTGGCTTGCCAACCTATTGTAATGTTGCACAGATCGGTTGATCAACTACAACATCCCTGCTGGTTCATCGCTCACAGCCTGTAGTCTCTCTGCCTTATACTACAATTTCCTGAACAGAACCTCCTCAACTCGAAACATTAGTCAACAAAGGAGCAACGGCATGACACATTGTCTCCACGATCTGGTACGGCATAATCTGTGGGCAACCCAACAGATTCTTGATGCCTGTCAACACCTTGACGAAGCGACGCTCAACAGTACCGCCCCTGGCACCTACGGCACCATTCTCGCGACTCTCCGCCACATGATTGACTCTGAGATGTCCTATCTTTATCGGCTGATCGGCGCTGGCAGCGACCGTCCCTGGCAAGCAGGTGAGGTCGTAGCCTTACCCGTACTAATGGAGAGGGTGGCTAGCCTCACCCCGATCTGGGAACAGTTCCTCGCTAGTGACGTTGACACCGAGCGTCTGGTCGAAGGCCGGGGCAGTGACCACCGTGTCTTTGAAATTCGCGCGGGGATTGTCATGACCCAGGCATTCCACCACGCCAACGAACACCGCGCCCAGATTTGTAGCATCCTGGGCGCCCAAGGCATTGAACCGCCAGATGTTTCCGCCTGGGGATACGGTCTGGCGACTGGCCGTTATACGCAAGTGGGTAACGCCGCGCCTGCTCAATGATTACGCCCCACGACTAACTTCCCTGGCCCGGCATTATGACAAGCAAAGGCTGCCTGCCGCAGTCGGCAGGCTCCCTTTGCAATCCTCGCTGGAACGAATCAGGGAGGTCAGGCGTTATAGTACTACTTCATCAGACCACGAAAATCGCCAAGACTTGCAATTCGCTAGTAGCAGGAGGTTGAAGGATGGTTAATCTCGGAAAATCTGGACAGGGGATGGATTATCTGAAGCGATACCTGATCGAGGAAGAGATCGAAGAGTTTCAGGAAAATCATATCTCACGGCGCGAGATGATCCGGCGGGTATTAATCATCACCGGCAGTATCCCCACTACCGCATCAATTCTCCTCGCCGCTGGTTGTAGCACTGGCGCGGCAACACCCACCACTGCCCCCGTTGTCGCCACCACCGCCGCATCAACGGCCCCAACCGTAGCAGCAACCGCAGCGGCCAGCACCGCCGCCACGCCAGCCGCAGGCAGCACAGTCACACGCACAGCAGCGACTGGAGCAATCCCCGTCACGAGCACTGCCACTCGCGGCGCGGCTACACCAGGGACACCGAGCGGCACAGTGACCCGCACCGCGTCACCAACGAGCGCCAATACTGGGGTGACCGTATTACCAACCGATCCCGCAATTGACGCTGGCGCAGTGCAATTTCCAGGGCAAAATGGTACGACCCTGTTTGGGTATCTCTCTGCCCCCAAAGCAGCCACCCGCGCCCCTGGAATTATTGTCATTCATGAGAACCGGGGCCTGACTGAGCATATCAAAGATATGACCCGGCGCTATGCCAAGAGCGGCATTGTCGCCTTAGCGGTTGACCTGATTTCTCGCCAGGGTGGGACTGACAAGATTCCCGATCCAGCCCAAATCCCCAACATCCTCAGCCAAAGTACGAACCGCGAAGGTCTGGTGCAAGATATGCTCAGCGCCGTGGCCTTCCTGAAGATTCAGCCGAAGTTTGCTGGGCCAAAAGCGGGTGTAGTTGGCTACTGCTTCGGCGGCGGCATGACTTGGCTGCTCGCCACCCGCAGCACCGATATCGTTGCGGCTAATCCCTACTATGGTCCACCACCAGATCCAATCGACGATGTGAAGAATATCGCCGGGCCAGTGCTAGCGTTCTACGGCGAGGCAGACACGCGCATTAACCAGAATATTCCAGCGATTGAAGCCGCAATGAAGCAATACAACAAACAGTTTGAATCGAAGATCTACCCTGGGGCAGCCCACGCCTTCAACAACGATACGGGGCAAAACTATAACGCCGCTGCTGCTCAGGATGCCTACCAGCGTTCCGTCGAGTTCTTCAAAGCCCAGTTGAAAGTCTGACACTGCCGGGACAACGCAAACGTACCAGCATGGCCCAGCGGTGGATTACATCGCTGGGCCATGCTGATATATCGGCTGATTACCGTTGGGCCGCTGCCAGAATCACGCGCGCCAGAATCGCTGCACCCTTGGCTAAGGCGGCCTGGGACAGCCCACCATAGCCCAATACCAGCCCCTGCCGATCAGGAGAGCCGTAGTAGTAGTCAGCCAGCGTACTCACCTGTACCCCTGCTGTTGCGGCCTCTCTGACAATCCAGGGCAGATCTAGTTGCGGGGCCAGCTCCAGACAGGCGTGCAAGCCCGCTTCCAACCCCAACAACTGGGCAAGAGGTGTTGGCTGGACGGTAAGCGACTGGAACTGGTCGCGTAAGATCGCCCGACTCTCGGCGTAGCGGCGGCGGGCGCGCCGAATATGCCGTTCCAACTGACCCGTAGTCAGGAGCGTCAGTACCGCCTGTTGCACCGGCCAGGACGTGTGCCGATCAATCAACGACTTCAGCGCAATCAGCCGCTCACGCAGCGGTGGTGGGGCCACGATGTAGCCAATCCGCAAGGTTGGCGCTAGCGATTTCGCAAAGGTACCAATATAGAGTACTCGCCCCGCACGATCCAGGCTCAGTAAGGCGGGCAACGGCGGCGCATCAAACCGAAACTCACTATCGTAATCATCTTCGATAATCAGGCTATCTTGCGCCGCTGCCCAGTCTAGCAACGCCAGTCGCCGGGCCACTGGGAGTCGCCCGCCAAGCGGATATTGGTGCGATGGCGTGACACAGGCCAGCAACGGAGCGGCTGCGCCAACGGGCAGCGCCTCGACACAGAGCCCGTCTGCATCAACTGGAATCGGCACAATCTGCGCCCGATGGGTAAGCAAGAGATTGCGAGCAGCGAAATAGCCCGGTTCCTCAAAAGCCACCCGATCACCTGGCGCTAGCGTCACCCGCGCGATTAGATCAAGCGCCTGAGCCGCCCCCGTGGTAATCACAATATCATCGGGCCCACAGGCCACGCCGCGTGTATGACCGACCCACCGCGCCAGTGCCTCACGCAAGGCTGGTTCGCCAGCGGGATCAGCGTAGAATGGCGGTGGTAGTGCCATTGTCGCCCCACGCCATACCTGTCGCCAGACCGCTGCTGGTAACAGATCCAGGGCCGGGACACCAGCCCGAAACGCGATCTGCGGCGAACGTTGCCCACTCGCCAAATACGGTGATGGCGGCAACGGGATCGCCCCTGCCTGCCACCGAGATTGTTGCCCTGGGGCAGGCACTACCGAGCGCGATTGCCTAGGCAATGTTCGCTCAACATAGGTGCCTGAACCATGCCGTCCAGCAATATAGCCTTCGGCAAATAACTCATCATAGACAGCGACGATGACATTGCGTGAAACACCGAGGACGTTGGCTAATGCGCGCGTGGCAGGTAGGCGCGTGCCCGGGGCCAGCACCCCCTCGAAGATCGCCGCCCGTAACTGGCGACAAAGCTGTGCCTGTAGCGATTCCTTTGCCCGGCGATCCAGGAGTAGCGGCAGATCAAAAACAGCTGAATCGCGCATCGTTCCCATCCAACATCATCACTTCGGTCAGCACAAGTGGTCTCACCAGCACAACGTTGAGTGGCCCTGGCTAAATGACCACTCGCTGCCTAGTATAGTGGGAGCAACAGTGTCGGCGGCACAGCAGATCGCGAAAAGAGGGGCATTACGATGCAGCAAGATCAGCGAAAGTCCACCCCGCCGCAGGAATGGCGGGCCTCTGTCGCTGCCGCGCGGCAGCTAACCGTGCCACCGGGGAACCTCGCCGCACCAGTCTTTGGTCACGGCTCAATGCTGGTTGAGTATTATGCACCAAAAGAAATTGACCACCAACAACCACATACCCGTGATGAACTCTATGTCATCATCGCCGGAAGTGGCGACTTCATTCACGGTGAGCAGCGGCAGCCATTCAGCGCTGGCGATCTCCTCTTCGTCCCAGCGGGGGCCGTGCATCGCTTCGTCAACTTCACGGCGGACTTTGCCACCTGGGTGATCTTTTATGGGCCAGAAGGCGGTGAATCTGACACCCAAACGCCCTAACCAGTCAAGCACGCCACAGATCAACCAGGGTACCAGGGCGAATAACCGCATCACAACAGGGAAATTGACAGTAGTAGCCAAGATCAGTACACTTGATCACTGGCCGTGCTAGATGGGGGGCTAGCGATACCTTGTAACCCGGCACTCGCTATACCGGGATTGAATCCCCTCTGAAGATCTGACACTGTAGGACTAGCCCACTCGTGATGTGTTGAGAGCAAAGTCCTGCGCGGCGGAGCACTCTGAACCAGGTCAGGACCGGAAGGTAGCAGCCTTAAGGAGACCGCACCGGGTGTCGCGGGGTCGCTGGGCTTGAGCTGATCGCTTGGGAATAGCTGGAGTCGTTACGACCGTAGGAGGGTGCACGGCCTTCTGCAAATACACACGGCGGGGCAAATTGCCCCGCCGTGTTTGTTCTCTATTACAATGCTACGCTGGGTCAGACCACGCCGTTAGCGGCCCTTGCTGGCAGAGTTCGTGGTCCGCTGCCGCCGCTTCTCCGCGCGCTGAGAGCGGGGCACAGGCGCACCATCAGGGCCGAGGCGCTTCCGGGCCTGCTGCTGATAATACCGTTTCGCCTGTTGCGCCTCGTGGGCGGCAATTTGTGGTTGCGCCCGCACCTGCCAGTGAAAAGCGCTATACGCCAGCAACGCAACAATCAGCAGTAGGGCGATCCAGGTCCAGATCCGCCACCCTAAAAACGGGAGACCCATCAACTGAAAGAGATAGACGACAATTCCAAAACCAAAAGCCCAGACAAGCCACCCCAGGTACAGATTCAGATAGCGCCGCTTGAAGGCCTGGGCCTTCAGTCTGGCAGGAGGCCAGTTCAGCAACACCAGCGTCACTAAGAAACCCAGCGCACAGATCACCACAAACGTGAGCGCCACTGGCGCAGTCATCTCATCTTCAAACGGCACCTTAAGCCAATTTTCTGGACTGAGCCAATCCCCCATCCTGATGCTACCCTCTCTCAGTTAATCACCGATCAATTGCGCCAACCAGTATAACGATCAGGCAAACGACTGTCGAGACAG
>JBDHWF010000143.1:0-9211 GCA_039810045.1 Chloroflexia bacterium | reverse complement strand
GTGAGGGTACGGCTGGCTTCTTCCCACGCACCAGTCTCTGTCAAGAGTGCGCCCAGCCGACCGAGCGCGTCGTGTTCCAGTTTGCCGTGTGGCTCATGGGTGCGGGCGATAATCAGGGCGTCGCGAGCGGCATCAATCGCTTCCTGGTCGCGGCCCAGTTCGAGCAGCGCCAGGGCGAGATCGAGTAACCAATGGACTTCCTGAAGCGGATAGTTACTGTTGGAGAGTAATAAACCCTGGCGGGCGTAATCAGCGGCGTCTTGCCAGTTCCCCGCTTCGATACAGAGGGGAGTGAGCCGACTGAGGATATCGATCTGTCCCTGGGCCTCTTCGCCCGTAAGGGCGAGGGCGCGGCGGTAGGCCGCCATTGCCTCCTCATCTCGGCGAAGATCGCGCAAGAGATCGCCATGCAATCCAGATAATTCCGCTTCAACGCGGCGATCTTTCCCGGCTTCGGCTAAGACTAATCCGCGCTGGACTGCATCCAGCGCCGCATTGATATCTGCCCGGTAGAGGTAGAGTTCAGCGGCCCGCGTCAGGGCTTCGATCTGCCCCTCTGGTTGCCCCGCAGCCCCAGCGACCCGAACGGTACGCTCAAACGTTTCCAGGGCCTGATCTGGCTGATTGAGGTGGCGATAAATATCACCTAACGCCAGCAATGACTCGACATCAATGGCGGAATAACCACCAGCTTTTGCCCCCTCTACCTGATCGCGGTAGAGAGCGATTGCTTCCTCAAAGCGGGCATCTTGTGAATAGAGTTGGGCCAGAGTTGCCAGCGCGATCTTTTCGCCACGCCGATAGCCCGACTTCCGCGAGGCATTCAGGGCTTCATGGAGCGTACTCATCCGCGCTGCCTGATCGTAGGTGAGATCAGCCAGCCGTAACGCACTATCAACCTGTACTCGGCGAAAGCCTTTGGCTTTGGCGGCGGCATAGTTTAATGATGCCAGGATGTAGGCGAAGGCGCGCTGATTCGCTGGCAGTTCGCCAATCTGCTTATCAAGCTCGGCTAATTGGCTATCAGCAATGTCGCGCAGATCACGAGTTTCTTGCACACGGGCCAGGGCCTGATCGAGCGTGAGTTTATTTCGCTGGACCTGTACTCCCAGGCCATACAGCAAATGCCCCTCCATGCTGTGCGGTGATCGTTTCCAGCGCCCAAACAATTGGCTCCTCCTCACTGATGGTGCGCTCTAGCGCCAAACTCGCTCGCTGAGCAAAGAGCGTAATCGCGCCAGTAGGTGTACGGATGCGGGCGGTTCCCGTTCATTTTCCCAGCCAAACCAAGACAGGCGGCTGGTTATTGCTAGCTGTTAGCTTAGGATACCACAATTATTCCCATTCGTGAACAGGGTTTGCTCAATTCGTACGCAATGGCCGTACGCGGTGATTGTACAGTATCTTGCCGGAGAATGCGCTATACTCTTGATGATCAAATCAATACTGCGGGTGGTTGCTACGAAATGGAGGAGTGAGAATGGCGCAGAGTTTTGTGCAGCGGTTACGGGCGGCAGCCGAGCAACACGACAGCCTTGTTTGTGTGGGCCTTGATCCCAAGCATACATTGATGCCTGCGGTGTTCCAAAAACAATTTGGCAGTGACGCAACTGGGGCGATCGTGGCGTTCAATCGCGCGATTATCGAAGCAACCGCTGATCTTGTCTGCGCCTACAAACCGAATCTTGGGTTCTATCTGGCCTATGGCGTAGCGGGATTGCAGGCCCTGGTGCAGACGCGTGCCTTGATTCCCGCCAATATTCCCGTCATTCTCGATGCCAAAGTCAATGATATGAAGAATACTTCGATCCCCTATGCCCAAGGGTATTTTGGCGAGTTTGGGTTTGATGCAGTCACGATGAGTCCATATATGGGGGCGGATAGTCTGACGCCATTCCTCGATTATCCGAATCGGGGGATCTTTATGCTCTGTCACACCTCCAACCCGACTGCCAGTGAGTTGCAGGAATTGCCCGTGGCCCAGCCTGCTGGCGAGCCGATTCCGCTCTATCAGGCGGTTGCGCAGCAAGTAGCAACCTGGATCGCGCAATATGACGCCAGCGAGGCGCTTGGTGTGGTCGCTGGGGCAACGTACGCCCAAGAGATTGCGGCGATTCGCGCCATCTTGCCCACTGCGCCAATCTTGATTCCCGGGGTAGGCGAACAGGGTGGTGCAATTCAAGATTGCGTGCAAGCGGGTGTTGATGCAACAGGCTTTGGGGTGTTGGTTAACGCCAGCCGCAGCGTCACCTACGCTTCAGCGGGCGCTGACTTTGCCGCTGCTGCTCGTGCGACTGTCGAGACAATGCGCCAGGAGATCAATCTGGCGCGGAGTGGGGTCGCCGTTGGCTAGACCGACGAGAGGATGACGTTCCGCAGGACGATCAATAGCACCAGCACAATGGTTGGTGAGAAATCGAGGCCACCAACAGCAGGAATAAAGCGCCGGATGGGGGCCAGGATTGGCTCAGTCAGGGTGATCAGCATGCGGGTAATCCCATTATTGGCGCGTTGATCAATTAACTGCGCGATCAGGCGGGCGACAAAGAGGAACTGTAAGGCATTGATGAAGTAGGCGAGAAACTGTACGACTGAGTAAGACATGCGCACTCCGCTTTTGGTAGATGGCTGAGTCTAGTACAAGACTCGCAAAAGATAACTGACGACATAGGCAAGTAAGAAGACGAGCAGTGGAGAGAGATCAAGTTGTCCGATAGTGGGGATCATCCCGCGCGTGATGCGTAGGAATGGGTTGGTTATCGCATTGAGGATACGGGTAATCGCCCAATTCGCCGCTGGGTCTGCCATACTCAGAATCCAGCCAGCGATCATGATCCAGGGGAAAATAGTGAGTAACCAGAGCATGATCGTAAAGAGTAAATCGAGCATCGGTAGTGCGCCTCCAACGGGCCTGCCGTAACCATTAAAGTTCTAGCAAGTATACCATTCAGCGGGCAGCAATAGGGAGGATCGTGAATTTAACAATACTCCGTGATCGGTATGTTGGTTGTCTGGTTGGTTTGGCCGTTGGTGATGCCCTGGGTGCGCCACTTGAGTTCATGGCCCGCCCAGAAATTGCGGCGACCTTTGGCGAAGTGCGCGATTTTATTGGCGGCGGCTGGCTGAATGTTGAGCCGGGTGAATATACCGATGATACCCAGCTCGCGATAGCCGTAGCGGAAACACTGTTGGAATGTGGACAGGTATGCCCGGAAAGGGTAGTTTCCCGCCTTGTTGATTGGCTGAATACTGGCCCGAAAGATGTTGGGCAGATCACGCGTACTGCCATTGGCTATCATGCCCAGCGGCTACCCTGGCAAGAGATCGGCCCCCGTGTGCAGGAAGAGTTTCCGGGGATGTCGGCGGGGAATGGCTGTATTGTGCGGGCTGTACCAGTTGGCCTGTTCCGACTCAACGATCCCGCGGCCCTGGTGCAGGAGTCACTGACGCTTGCCAGCCTGACCCACACGAACCCTCTTTCGGTGTGGAGCGTGGTTGCGGTGAACCTGGCGATCGTGGAGTTGCTGCATGATCGGAGCGCAGACCTTCATGCGCGAGTCGCGGCGATGATCCCAGAGAAAGAGGTCGCCAAAACGATTCGTACTGCGCCGACATTGACCCGCCGCACGGTGCGCAGCGGGGGCTATGTGCTGGATACGTTGGGGGCAGCGTTTTGGGCGTTGACCCAGGGTTCAACTTTTGAGGATGTATTAGTCGCCGCTGTCAACCTGGGTGACGATGCTGATACCGTGGGGGCGATTGCTGGGGCGCTCGCTGGTGCCCGCGATGGCGGCAAAGCGATCCCCAGGTCATGGCTCAGTCAGTTGCGGCATGGCGAGATCCTGACTGAATTGGCGCGGGCATTATATCGGTTGGCACACAAACGGCGCACAGATACGGGCAAGCCCGCAACAGCTTAGAGCGGTGCGGCTCCGAGCTTCAAATAGCGTCCCACGCTGAGGCGGTTGCGTGGATCGTCCGCCAGGCCCAAAATGGCGATCAGGCGATCTTCATCAGCGCCAGATCGTACCTGATCGACAGCATACGAATCGCGCAATGTTTGCGGCGTAATATCGTCGCGATTGATCCCTGCTGCTGCCACAATACGCTCGACAATCTTGTTGACCGATTGCGGCAAGATCGGGAAAAGTTTTCCGTCCGCCTCATACGTTGCCAGCAACTGCTGATAGATGGCGGTAAATTCGCTTGTTGCGGCGAGGTGTCGCTCTTTGCCCGCCCAACGTGGATTGTCATAATAAATATACACAATCGGTTGCTGGTCGTTTGTCAGGTCAATATGATCAGTACGCAGATTGATCAACTCCCCCCGAGAAACCCCGAGTTTAAGCATCAGCCAGATCGCCGCATGGGCGCGGGGGCTATCGGCGGCAGCAGCGGCGAGTAACCGCTCCTGCTCATTGGCGAATAGTGGCCGGGGTGTTTTCAGGGGGATCGGGTCAGGGTAGAAGTTTTCGCTGGGATCGCTGGAAAGTACTTTGGCGCTGCCAACCAAAAACTTGAAGAACCCGCTGAGCGAGGTGAGTCGCCGCTTGCGTGTGGAGCGCGTTTCGCTATCGCCGAGAAAGCGGGCGATCTCCCGTGGCTTCAGGACGTTGATCACTTTTCGGCGATTTTGCTGCTCAAACAGCGCGAGGTCGTAGCAATAAGACTCAATAGTGTTACGGGCGTGACCGCCCTGCTCTAGATAACGACGATACCAGTGGATCGCGACAGCGATTGGTGAATCTGGGGCCAGGGCCGCGATCGCGGCGATGCCTGGTTGAACCTTGCCCCCCTTACTAATTTCAAAGAGGGTTGCCTGTTGTGGCCGCTCAGTTTGCTCTTGCTGTTCTTCCATTTATCACCATCTTTCGCTCGATTAATCAAGCAATTCCTGACAGTGTGATCGTGACTGTACAGGTAGGATACGTACAGATGTTCGTTTCGTCAAGTAGTTGACGATAATTGCCTGATTCAGGCGAGGGCGTGCGCGAAGAACTGGGCTGCGCGGGCCACATACGTTTGGCGGTCAAGAAAGTAGGTGCCGCAGTGGTGGGCTTCGGGGCTGATCCACAACTCCTTGGGGCAGCCAGCCGCCGCGTACAGTTGGTGAGCATGGGCGACTGGGGTAACTTGATCTCGTTCGCCGTGGATGATCAGGATCGGGCGTGGAGCGATGGCGGCGATGGCGGCGATTGGGCGCAAACTCCTGTAGCGATAGCCGTAGCGCCAGCCATTGTAGCGATCGCTCAGCGTGAGCAATGGTTGCGTTGGTAAACGGTAACGACCATATGCCGCCTCAATCACCCCTGACAGAGAGGCAAAGGCTGAATCAGCCAGCACCGCCAGGATCGCGGGGTTGGTCGCAGCGGTGAGGATCGCGATCGCAGCCCCCATTGAAAAGCCCACCAGCCCGATGCGGGTGTCGGGTAAGCGCTCCTGGGCGAAGCGCACGGCGGCCTGCAGATCGCCCTGCTCGTAAAACCCCACCGAGAGCGGGGCGCGGTCACTCTCGCCACAGCCACGATAATCAAAGAGCAGGACATTATTTCCTGCCCGCCAGAGCGCTGGCCCAATCCCCAACAGGTCAGTTTTTGCCCCTTTATGGCCTGTCGCACAGATAATTGTTTTCGTGGTCTGTGGTTGCGGAAACCACCAGCCTTGTAAGCGTACGCCATCATTGGTCAGGAATTGCACCGTCTCATGTGGCACCTGCACTTCCCAGGGGGTAAAAGTATACTCATCGCGCCAATGCGCTGGGCGTGGGGCATTCAGTTCACGGGCTGTATAAGCAGCGACGCCAACTGCTCCCAGGATTGTGCCGCCTGCCAGCGTAGCGGCATAGCCGAGCAAGTTGCGGCGTCGGTGTTGTTGCTTGGTGGTTCTCATCTGCATCCTTTGCTGGGAATTGGTATCATGCCAGATCATCAGTACACTACACCAGCAATGATACCCTGGAGTGTGGGAACACGGTTGGTCGTGGGCAACTGGCAGCTGCTCTAGCCCACAATCGCCGTTTGCCGAGTACTATCATTGGCTAGACGGCGGTGGATTCTGTACTGCTGACAGGCGAAGGAGGGCTTGTTGACGATCAGTGTGGTCATTACCTGCCATAACTATGGTCGATTCTTGCGCGAGTGCCTGGAAAGTGTGCTGGCCCAGGAGCGGCAGCCTGATGAAATTGTGGTGGTCGATGATGCCAGCACCGATACAACTCCTGTGGTGGCTGCCGCTTATGCTGACTATGGTGTGCGCTACGAACGGGTTGAGTATCGCAATGCCTGTCAGAGCTACAACCACGGCATTGCCACGACAACTGGCGATTTGATTGCCTTTGTTGATGCCGATAATGCGCTATTGCCGCGCTTCCTTGGCGCACTGGGCGCACTGATGGAGGCTGATAGTAGCCTGGGGATTGCCTATAGCGACCGCATTTGGGCTGGTGAACCATACAACACTGGTTGGGCCGGGTTAGGGATCACCCCTGGCACAGTGTTTCGGAGCTATCCGCCAGACCTCGCAATGCTCGTCCATTTCAACTTTATTGACACCATGTCCATCGTGCGCCGTGCGGCGGTGGAGGCCGTTGGGGGCTTCCCCGATCTGCCGATCTTCTGGGATTACAAGCTCTGGTTGGCGATTATTGAGGCTAGTTGGCAGGCAAAATATCTGCCAGAGCCGTTGTACTACTACCGCGTTCACGATAGCAATATGATCGTTGAAACCAGACCACAGTTTCGGGGCTGCCTCTTGCAAATCTGGCGTGAGCATTTCACTAAGCCGTTTTGGGCCGAATATCTGCGCCCGGAAATGGCCCTCGCTGCTACCGTATTACCGGGGCAACAGTTAGCTGGTGGTACCCCAATCCACCTCTCCCTGAAGCCACTCGTCACCAGCACTGCCTGTCCAGCCAAGGTCACGCTGCGGGTGCCGTTAATGCACGGATTGGCATATCTGGCGGGCGCAGTGGACTGGCCGAAAGGCACCGTCATCCATGAGGGTGAGCAGGTGGTGATCACGATTCCCTATCCTGTGCCAGACGGCGCATTGATCGCGCAGGGGCCAACCGTTCATCTGACGTTGGTTGCCCGCAAAACGCTTGACCCGTGCTCATTGCCAATCACTATGACCTGGGAGGATTGCTGTGAGCGGGGCTATGAGCAGGCCGAAGCGCTTGCCTTGCCCGCCCTAACGGTGCAGCCGCCCCTGCATCTATCACTCAAACCAGGTGGGCTGCAAACGGTGCAAGGGCAATTTGCCCCTGGCGAATCGATCAGTGTTTGGGCCACCTTCCCCCCCAGTGCGCCGCGCCCTGTCGTGCCGTTGCCAGACGTTACAGCGGCTCATGACGGCACCGCCATCGTTGATTGTCGCCTGGTGCCACAGGGGTTCAGTGCCATTATTTTGCAAGGTGCAGTTGCTGGCGTGCAGGTAGTGCTAATGCCCCCGACGATCACTGGTACCTGGGAGCCGCGCCAGTTGATGCGCATTGGCAAGCGGGTGAGCCATACCGCTCGCACCGTGATCCGGCAGCGCAAAAAATCACCGCAAACGCCCTAATTGGTGGTAAGCTACAGGGTGTAGAGATCACGATACTGTCGAGCGTTGGACTATCAGAAGGAGGACAGAAATGCGTGTTGCTGTTTTGCAAACGAATTCGCAGGGCAACAAAGCGAAGAATATGCAGACTGCGCTCGATCTGATTGATGGGGCGGCGGCTGGTGGGGCAGATCTTGCCGTCTTGCCCGAATGTGTCGATTTCATGGGCCCAAAGGAGGAATCACTGGCGAGCGCCGAGCCAATTCCTGGGCCAATTAGTGACGCCTTTGCTGCGAAAGCGCGGGAGCATGGGATCTGGCTACTGGCGGGGTCGCAACTGGAGCAAGCCGAAGATCCCACGCTAGTCTATAACACCAGTATCCTCTATGACCGTCATGGTGAGCGCGTGGCGAAGTACCGCAAGATCCATCTCTACGACGTGGAGATTCCCGGGAGGGTGAGCGCGAAAGAATCGGCACTGGTGGCCCCTGGTGCAGAGATTGTCACTGCTGAGATTGAAGGGCATCGGGTTGGGCTGTCGATCTGCTATGACCTGCGCTTCCCCGAACTCTATCGACTGCTGGCGCTCGATGGGGCGGAAATCCTCTTTGTACCAGCGGCGTTCACGCTCTTCACCGGAAAAGATCACTGGGAAGTGCTGCTGCGGGCGCGGGCCATCGAGAATCAATGCTTTGTGGTGGCTGCGGGGCAGATTGGGAGTTACGAACCAAACGGGTCCAGCTATGGTCGCAGTATGATCATCGATCCGTGGGGTACGGTGCTTGCCACGGCCTCCGACACCGTAGGGGTGGCGTTCGCCGACCTCGATTTTGCCCGATTGCAGAAAATCCGCAGCGAACTGCCATCGCTGGCGAATCGCCGTCCACAGGTCTACGAGCGACACCACGCCCCTGAACTTGCGCTGGCGGACGACTAGTCTGCTATCTGAGAAGTCGATTGGGGTCAAGCAGGGCCGCCAGGATTATCCTGGCGGCCCTGCTTATTATGTTCGTCTGGTTTACGCTGTTTTGATTGCCGTGGCCCTGGCGAGCCCCAATTCCTCGACAGCCGTTTCGCGCATCTTGAACTTCTGAATCTTCCCCGTAATGGTCATCGGGAAGCTATCGGTGAACCGCCAGTAGCGCGGAATCTTGTAGTGCGCGATCTTCCCTTCGCAGTACGTACGGAGATCATCTTCGGTCAGCGTCGTGCCGGGACGGGCGATCACCCAGGCCATCACGGCCTCGCCATAGCGCTCATCTGGCACACCGATCACCTGCACATCTTGCACCTGTGGATGCACATAGAGGAACTCTTCGATCTCGCGTGGGTAGACATTCTCCCCACCCCGAATGATCATATCTTTCGAGCGTCCGACGATGTTGACATAGCCCTCAGCATCCATCGTCGCAAGGTCGCCAGTGTGCATCCAGCGTCCAGCATCAATCGCCGCTGCGGTTGCCTCGCGATTGTTCCAATAGCCAAGCATCACAATGTAGCCACGCGAGAGCAGTTCGCCAGTTTCCCCACGCGGCATGATCTGCCCGGTGGCAGGATCGATGATTTTGCACTCAACGTGGGGCGCTACCCGCCCCACTGTCGAAACACGCTTATCAAGCGGGTCATCGGTGGTACTCTGAAACGAAACGGGCGAGGTTTCGGTCATGCCGTA
>JBDHWF010000142.1:0-9256 GCA_039810045.1 Chloroflexia bacterium | reverse complement strand
AAGCTCATCACCGTTTGTCTACGCTCTACTGATCACGTCCTGCATTTCGCCAATGATGGCCGTGAAGGGATTCAGCTTGTTGAACACGAACAGCCAGATATTCTTTTCACCGATATGTGGATGCCAGTGATTGATGGAATTGATCTTTGGCAGCATCTGCGGGCACAACCAGCTTTTGCCCGCCTGCCAATCGTCTTTGTCACTGGTTCAGGTGACGATAAACGCCTCGCAGCTGTCCTTGCTGATAGCGCAACAGAGGTACTGCCAAAGCCATTTACCCCAGCAGCATTGCGTGAGACAATCGACCGCCTGACCAATGCCAGAGCGCCACAGGGCCTTGCTCCCGAACGCTAAGCAGCCCTAACCGTGACTACCACTGCTGGTGACTGGCACCGCCAGCGTAGATGTTTCCATCCGTCGCTTCAGCGCACCAGAGAGTAGCTCGATGGCCTCAATCACCTTGATCAGTTCATCGTGGCTCAACCCCTCGGTTGCGCGCTCCAGACGATGCCGTTGCAATTGCCCAAATCGGGCGATCAGGGCGGTTCCTGCTTCAGTCAGGTGACACAGAACCACCCGGCGATCGCCAGGATCCATCGCCCGCTGCACCAGGTCTTTCCCTTCCAAGCGTTCAACCAGACTCGTTGCCGACGACACAGTGCTACCCAGATTGGCGGCGATCTCACCCATCCGCCGTGGCTGCGTGGCGATGAAGCCAAGGGTGCGAAGTTGCGGCATCGTTAGATCAAACTCGGACCAATCCTGGGTCGATTCCTGTAACGTTGCAGTACGCATCTGGGCAGCCAACTGCTCCGCAGCAGCACTCAGCCGAGCCGCTAATGCTTTGTGATCACAATCCATCACTATCCCTAAATACCACGCTAAATCAATCGTCAAACCCTTGACGCCATTCATTTCGGCAGTATACAATATTTCGGCTCAAACGAATAGTTTGAGTAAGATTTACTGACTAGACCATTGATGGGAGTTGTCAGCAGTGCCGCTGACGGAAAGACATTTGCGCATGGAAACGGCCCATACTTCAGAGATGCCCAAGGAAGGGTTTCACGCCCTGACCCGAGGCCAACTTATCGGCACCATGACTGGCTTGATTCTCACGTTACTCCTCTCCTCGCTCGATCAAACGATTGTTGGTACAGCGATGCCCCGTATTATCGGGCAACTGAACGGCTTTGAGCGTTACGCCTGGGTAACGACAACCTATCTGCTGACTTCAACAATTACCGTGCCAATCATTGGCAAATTATCGGATATGTATGGCCGCAAATGGTTCCTATTGGCGGGGGCGATTCTGTTCGTCATTGCCTCGGCGCTCTGTGGTGCTTCTGGCGACTTACCACTGCCAATCGATGGGATGAATCAGTTAATTGCCTTCCGTGGCCTGCAAGGGATCGGCGGCGGGATCATTTCCGGGATTGTTTTCGCCGTGATCGGCGATATCTTCCCGCCATCTGAGCGCGGGAAAGTGACCGGGATCTTCTCGGGGGTCTTTGGCCTCTCGTCCGTTTTTGGCCCAATGCTCGGTGGCTGGATTACCGATAATTTCTCCTGGCGGTGGGTATTTTACGTCAATCTACCAGTGGGACTGTTGGCTATCGCCGCCCTCTTCTTCGCCTTCCCCTACTTCAGCCCTGAAGGAAATAAGCGCGAGATCGATTGGGGTGGTGTCGCCACGTTAATTGGTTGTCTTGTACCATTACTGCTCGCCCTGGAATGGGTCAACACCTATGGCTGGGGGTCAGCACGGGTGCTTGGTTTGTTAGTAGTTGCCGCAGTGATGCTGGTCGCCTTCCTCTACTTTGAGTCGCGTGCTGCTGAGCCAATCCTTTCCCTAAATCTGTTCAAGAATCGCATCTTTACCGTTTCAGCGATTGCCCTGTTCATGACGGGGTTGGGGATGTTCGGGGCGATCATCTTTATTCCGCTCTTCATGCAGGGTGTGATTGGTGTTTCCGCCACTGCTTCTGGCTCGTTGCTTACGCCGATGATGCTGACCTTGATTGCGGGCAGCATTCTGAGTGGGCAATTGCTTTCGCGAACCGGGCGCTACAAGATTCAGGCGATCGTCGGGTTAGCAATCATGACTGTTGGCCTGATCTTGCTGGCAGGTATGCATAGCGATACGACCGAGGCGATCGTCGTCCGCAATATGGTGGTGGTTGGTTTCGGTCTGGGTATTACCATGCCGATCTACACCATCGTTGTGCAAAATGCGATTGAGCGGCGCTACATGGGAGCCGCCACGGCTGCCACCCAGTTCTTTCGCCAGATTGGGGGTACCGTTGGTACCGCTGTCTTTACCTCGCTGATGCTGGGGCGCTACCACGAGCATTTCCAGGCCGCTGCCCCACCCAATGTTCCGGCGCAAGTGCTGGCAATCTTTGATAATCCACTCCAGTTACTGCAAATCCGCGATCAGATCATGGCCCAGTTTGGGCAACAACCAGGCGGGTTACAACTCTTCCATCTGCTGGAAACTAACGTCAAAGATTCGCTTGTCTATGCGATTCAAGGCAGCTTTATGCTGTCCGCTATCCTGATGGCTATCGCCTGTGTGGTGAACTTCTTCCTGCAAGAGATTCCGCTGCGGAAGACATTTGAAGAAACACCAGCACAAGCGGTGGCAGCGGCGAGCCCCGAGGCAACTGATGCCCCAGGCACTGCCGTGCAAGTCGAAGAGGAACCGGCCCCAGTTGGTTCACGCTCTGCCTGATCATTCGCATAGAAATACCCCCATGCCTGACCAGGCATGGGGGTATTTTTTCAGTCACCTACTCCGTATTGCTAGCTGAGTGGTGGGTTATTCACGTAGTACTGCCCAATGGTGAAAGTTAGCAAAGCGAAGACAAATGCCCCAACTGTCGCCCCGAATGTGAGCCACGCCTGTGAGCGGGGGCTGCGCTGCGGCAACCAATAGAGCAAGACCAGTAGGAAAAGCGGCGCAAGCCCACCGAGGTAATGAATGTAGAGTTGCAACACCCCCAGCCCCTGATCGAGTAACTTGATCCCCACCAGTGCCTGTACCATCAAAATAAGCTGCGTCACTATCAAGAGCCAGTGCGTTTTACGACCCAGCGCGTGATAGCGCCACGCCTGCCAGCCAGTGAGCAAGGCCGATAATAGTGTCGATAGCAGCACTAATCCACCAACCATCTGATGGACATCGGGTGATAACGCAATACGATCAATCATGAAAACCTCCTGTTTTGCGGCGAGATTACCGCACGATTAGCTTCGAAATCATTCCCGCCGCACGGTGGCCGGGATAGTTACAAACGATCAGATATTCACCAGCGGGCAAGCCCTTTACGGTGTAGGTATTTGTCGTGTTCCCATTGAAGTTTGGGCTTTTATAATCAACGCCATTGCCTTCAATCGAGAACTGGTGCGGTGTGGCACTCGCATTCTTCACCACAAAGGTGATGTCGCCCGCTTTGGCTTCATACGTGGCGCGATCCCATTTCAGCCCACCGGCGGGGTCAGCGGCGATTGGTACCTGCTGGGCTACCGTTTCATTACTAAAGGCATTGGCTTTGCCAGCCTGGCTCATTTCCTGATTCCCACAAGCCGCCAGACTGCCAGTCAGTACCAGCACGACACTCATAATCATCAGGTACTGCGGCCACATACGACGAAACACAACAACCTCCATCACACAATAAACCATCGAGCAAATGCTCACCTCCAGATCAGTACACTGGTTCAATCGAGACGACAAGGGTAAGGTTCGCTAGACCGTCACTGCTTCAGCAATCGCGGTATCACTTGCTGGCACGGCGTGATCAGCACCGCGCGTATCTGGCAGGAACCAACTCGCCACACAGCCCAGCAGCACAAAGGCAGTCGCGATGAAGGCAGCATTGCGCGAGGCATCAGTCAACGCCTGACTCACCACTGCGACAATCTGCTCACTCCCCGGCTGTTGCCGGAAGGTACTCAGGATCTGTCCAGCGGTTGCCTTGACCACCGTTGTGATCTGCGCGGCGGCGGCAGGCGGTAAGTTTGGTACCTTTGCCAACTGATCCTGCGTCTCATTGTTCAAGCCAATCGCCAGGGTTGTACCGAGAATAGCAATCCCCAACGCTGAGCCAACCTGCCGAAACGTACTCTGCATCCCAGATCCCTGCCCAGAGTTTGCTGTTGGCACTTCGGCCAATACCACACTAGTCAGTTGGGCCGAGGCCAAACCTAACCCAAACCCATAGGCGAGGAGCGGCGCAACCAGCGCCCACGGCGACAGGGTGGTACTGAGCAACATCCCCACGGTGAAAATACCGATTGCCTCCAGCGCCATCCCCAGCGAAACGACGCGATGTGGGCCGAACCGCTGCGAAAATGTTGCGGCAAGTGGGCCAGCAGTAAACGAGCCAATCGCCAGCGGCAGCAGCGCGATACCAGTGCGAAATGCGCTGTAATCCAGTACCCCGTGTAAGAACAAGGGCAAGACAAAAACCATCCCCAGCTCACCAAGACTGACAATCGTGACGGTCAGCACACCCAGCGAGAAGCTCCGTAGCTGGAAAAGATCGAGATTGAACAGCACCAACTGATCCGCCTGCCGTCGTCGCCATTCGATCCACACAAAGGCGATTAACAAGATCGCACCCACGATCCCAGCGATTGGCACGATGGAGATGGTGCTGAACGGCCACTGCCAACCAAAGACGTTAAACGGCTGATCAGGCCGCCACCAGCCATAGGTCTCCCCTTCAATCAGGGCGAAAACGATACCGGCCAGCCCAATCGTGACGGTCAGGAAACCAGGGAGGTCAAACCCGCGCTGCGTGGACGGTTCGCGGCTTTCGCGCACCCAGGCCAAGGCCCCCAGGAAGGCGATCAGGCCGAGCGGCAGATTGATGTAAAAAGCCCAGCGCCAGGAAAGATTGGTGGTCAACCAGCCGCCAAGGAGCGGCCCCAGCGCAGCCATACCGCCGATAATCGAGCCCCAAACGCCAAAGGCAATCGCGCGCTCGCGCCCCCGAAAGGTCGCATTGATAATCGAGAGGGTCGCCGGAAGGATCATCGCTCCGCCGATTCCCTGCACGAGTCGCGTAGCGATCAGCACCGAGCCGTTCGGCGCGAGGCCCGCGCCCATACTTGAGAGGACAAAAATCACCAACCCGACGAGAAAGAGCTTCTTGCGTCCCAGTAAATCGCCCAGCCGCCCAACAGTAATCAGCAGTGCCGCGAAGACCAGCGAGTAGATACTATTGATCCACTCAGCAGTACCCAGGTTGATCTTCAGGTCACCAATAATCGTTGGCACCGCCACATTGACAATGGTGGCATCGACAATAATCAGCGACATACCCAGAGCCAACATCGCCATACCATACCAACGGCGGGGATCCAGAGCGGGAGCAGCAGCGTCGGCAGTGCTCATCGTATTCCTCCTGCCTGTCTTAGCCAACTACGGCCAGCAGGTCTTGCGTGGGGGCGAGTGCAGGTGGGGTTGCCTGCAAATGTCCATCTTCAATATGAACCACTCGATCACAGAGGTCGAGCATCCGTTCGTCGTGCGTCACCAAGATTGCGGCTTTAGCCTGCGCCTTGACCTCACGTCGCAAGAGTTCTACCACCTCGCGACCCCGGCGGGAATCAAGACTCGCGGTTGGCTCATCAGCCAGCAATACCCCTGGGTTATTCATCAAGGCCCGGGCAATCGCGACCCGCTGCCGTTCACCACCAGACAATTCCTCTGGATAATGATCCAGGCGGCGGGCCAGGCCCAAATCTGCCAGCAGTTGCTCGGCCCGCGCGCTTTGCTGGCGATCAGTGTTGCCAGCCAACCGCGCCACCAGCAACAGTTGATCGCGCGCGGTCAGGTATGGCACTAAGTTCGACGCTTGCAGAATAAAACCAATCTGCTCGAGCCGAAATTGCGTGCGGGCTGCCGGGGCTAAGGCGGTAATATCGCGCCCATCAAGCAGCACCCGGCCCGCTGTTGGCGACAACAGCGCGCCAGCAATCGCCAGAAACGTTGTCTTGCCCGATCCCGATGGCCCAACCAGGGCGACCAGTTCTCCTGCCGCCACACTGAGCGCTGCCCTGTCCAGCGCGGTGACCGCCATCTCGCCTTCACCATAGACCTTCGTCACATCGTCCAGAATAAGCTTCGTCATTATTTCACTCCTTTGTTCAACCACTAGCAGCGGTGGCAATACCCGTTATTATCAATCGCAGGGAGTGCGGCTATATGGGGCCGCACTCCTGCGGTTTTCTAGTCCACGCGGCCAATTGCAGTCAGAGGGTCAGTCGTGGCAATCCGGCGCAGGGAGAGCAACGCGCCGCCAAGGGCAACAGCCAGCAACAGCAGGCTATAGGCACCGACCAGTTGCGGGGCCAACAGGAACGGAATCCCAGTCGGTAAGACTGCCGCCACCCCAAATGAGAGGCCAGCACCAATCAGGATGCCCACCAGTGTCAGCACGATGACCTGACCCAGCAGATCTTTTGAGAGGAATGCAGTACTCGCCCCCAACACCTTCAGCACCCCAAACTGCGCGGTCTTTTGCAAGGTGAGGATATAGAAGAATGCGGCGATGATGAATGCGGCGATCACCACCAGGAAAACCTGGATCATCGTCAATGTACCCATTTCCTCTGCATAGCCCGGTACCTGCTGCACCGCCTGATCGCGGTCAGCAACCGTGATCCCACTGATTGTGCTGGCGATCTGGGCGGCAGTCGCCTTGTCAGCGTTCACCGCCACTGCACTAATCGGTTGCGTAATCCCACCGTTTGAACCAGGGGCGGCAAAGCGTAATGCTTGCCAAGACGCTAGCGGCATATAGATCACTGGAGCGTGGGAATAGGTTTGCCCCTTGGTGAAACCAACGACTTGCAACTCCTGACCCGTTGGCTGTAAGCGCAAGATATCGCCAAGCACTACGCCTTTTTTCGCCAACTTTTCATCAACAACGACGCCATTTGCTGGCGCACCAGCAAGGGCCTGCCCACTGGTAATCGTTGGAGCCAGGAACGTTGTTGGATCAATCGCCAGAATTGCGGCATCAAGTTGGTCACCACCAGCCGCCCGCCGCACGCTCGCCATCATCTGGCCGATTGGCGCAGCATCAACGACACCAGGCACCTGCCGCACCTGCTCTACCATCGCCAGTGGCAGCAATGACCGCTGCAACAGCATCCGGCTATCAGCCTGGAACACCAGATGATCGGCAGGCAATCGTTGGAGAGCGCCCGCATTATCAGCGGCAAGACCATTCGCCAAGCCCGAGAGGAGGAAAACCAACCAGGCAATCAGGGTGATGATCGCCCCGATCATCAGAAAGCGCAGGCGCGCATAGCGTAACTCGCGGAAGGCCAAGAACATGATGGAGGTTCCTTTCGCCACTAGCAGGCACTAACTCATCAGCATTGTCTAGTACGATCTGTATAGTCAAACATGACTATATCGAGAGTATATACCGCTTTGCGGAGTTAGTCAAGAGTGACTATACTTAGCGTATTGAGGGAGAAGAATGATGAATACACGACATGATGCAAATTGGGATGAACGGGCTTTACTCTTACTCGGCGTATTGATGATCCAAAGTCAGCATGGCTACCAGATCAACGACTTTATCGAACGCTGTGGCGTAACGACGATGAAGAAGCCTACCGCCTATGCCCTCCTGGATCGACTGGCTGCCGCCGAACTGATTACGGTGGAAACTGAGCAGGCTGGCAATCGACCACCGCGCAAGGTCTACACAATTACGACCGCAGGCCGCACGCTCTTTCAGCAACTCTTGACAAGGACCCTGGCTACTGCCGACACCCCGATTGCCCAAGGTGATATTGGCCTGATGTTCCTCAACCACCTGCCGCATGAAGTCGCACTGCAACAGTTGCAGCAGCGGCTTGCCGACCTCGATCAGCAACTCGCCGACCGCGCCCACACCCATCTACCGCCTGATCATGGTCATTTAGGGATCGATCTGGTGCTCGAACACCAACAGGCACGCCTGCAAGCTGACCGTGACTGGCTTGCCGCGACTATTGCCCGACTCACCAACGGGGTCGAGGCGCTCATGACCCCACAGCGCTAAACTGGCTGCAAAGCAGACCCGCAAAGGAGCCGCCGATGGTCTTACCGCCAGGGATCTATGCCCACAATCGCGGGGTGGTCACGCCACAATACGCTGTCATGCCCGCCGCCGGAGTGCTGGCGAGCCGCCTGCCCGGTTTCGTGGACACCATCGCCCGAATTCTCACCGCCCCACCAATGGGGGCCCGTTTCGCACAAATCTTGCTAGAACTTGGCCCAACAGGAGGCACGACTGGGCCGCGCAATGACGGCCTTGAACACTTCTTCTACCTGCTTACTGGCGCAGTGACGCTGACGATTGGCACCGAAACTCATACCCTTACCCCTGAAGATTACGCCTATCTCCCCGTTGGTCAACCCTACAGCCTGCAAAATACTGCTGATACGGGCAGTCATCTGCTCTGGATCAAACGGCCTTATCAGGCCATCGACCTGCCTGCCCCAGCGCCTTTCTGCGGTATACGCTCAGCAGTACCCCGCACAACGACCCACACCACAGGTCGCTACTGGCAATATCTCTTACCACAAGATGATCTGGCGTTTGACTTCACCATGAATATCCTGGGCTTTGCCCCAGGCACCTATTTCCCCTACGTCGAAACACATATCATGGAACATGGGCTCTATATGTTAGAGGGCCAGGGGCTCTACCTGCTGGCTGGCGATCAACACGAAGTGCAGCCAACCGACTTTATCTGGATGGCCCCCTATTGTCCGCAATTCTTTTTCTGTACAGGCTGGGGCGAAGCGGCCTATCTCCTCTACAAAGATATTAACCGTGATGTGCATTTCGACTGAACACGGCGGCACTGGCCTATCGCATCAGTTGCCCTGATTCAGCACACCATGCCACCATCTGCCCCCACGAGCCGTTATACTCCCCGACAGGGATAATGGCAGGCCGTCTGTGCGGCACCATAGGTGAGGGAGTACGATCATTCCAGCCCAACCTCGGCAACGAACACCACCAGTGCGCCCTCCAACCATGCGGGCCGCGCTCAGCCCTCCCCTGCCCGACAATATTCGGCCTGCCGCCCCTACTGCCCCGATCCTGCTTGACTGGCTGCTGGTTGGGCTCGCCGTTGCTCTCTTTCTGGGATTGAGTGCTTATCACTGGCGCTTGCCAGGACTGTACAACGACGAAGCGTACGATGTGATTCCGGCGATGCAATTAATCCTCGGTCA
>JBDHWF010000141.1:0-9619 GCA_039810045.1 Chloroflexia bacterium | reverse complement strand
CCACCACGGGCGGCGCTCTCGCACCCGGACGGCGGCCAGCGTGAGACCAAAGACCCAATGGGCGATCAGCATCGTCAGTGGTCGGCCAGGGCGATCTTTGTCAATCGGGGGCAACAGGCCGAGTGCTGGCACCCAACCCTGATAACTGACAAACCAGACCAGATTGCCCAACAAGAACCCGCGTAGATAAGGATTCAGTGGTTTCGGCCACCATTTCTCCAGGGCAGCAAATCCCACCCCAAGTAATGCCCCAAAGCCCCAATGCCCCAACACGGTCACGACTGCCCGCAGTTGGGGGCTATCTTCGGGCAGGTCAGCCACGTCGATCACTTCTTCAGCAATCCGCTGTGGTGGCGGTTTACCCAATAATCCCAGTAACCAACCAACGAGCATGGTGCCACTCATCGTTGTTGTTGCCAACAAGCCCGCTTGTGCGCCTGACCAGAACCAGTTTGTCCGCATCTACTCTCCTCACCACATCATCGCCTACCTAGAGGAGCAGGCAAGCCGCGCTAGGCTGTTGGCTTACCTGCTCCCTGCGCTGCTTTTGGTTGTTTGGTCTGCTGCGCTGGTTGGCGTTTCGCTGGCGTCTTCTTGCGCTGTTCAGTTGGTGCAGTATACTCTGCCGAAGTGCTGGATGAATCGTTGGTCGGCTGCGCCCCCTGATGCTCTCCTGCCCCATCGTCACTTCCAGCTTCACCGATCTCTTGTTGTTTGCGTGGTGGTTGCTTCGCCATCTGTCCACTCCTTTTATCCCGCCAGAGCTGATCAATATTTTGGACACTTATCCGTACTAGCTTCCGAAATCCAGTATACACCAGCGAAACGCTGCCCAATGACGCCAGAGGGGTTCTGTGGTAGCCTCAAGCGTACTACAACATCAATCCAGTTACGGCAAACGACGAAAGGATGGTACTGAAATGGCAGGCCGAAAAATCGTAGTCACTGGGGCAACGGGCTATATCGCCAGCCGCCTGCTACCAGGGCTACAAGGGCAGTATGACCTGACGCTGCTCGATCAACGACCAACAACCGCTACAGGCGAGGTAGTCGCCGGAGTGCAGGTGGCCGACCTGTTGCGCGACGATCTTGACCGCTTACGGCCCTACTTCGCTGGGCAGGATAGTGTGATCCATCTGGCGTTCAATAAAGAACCAAAGGCACCGCCCACCGCAGGGCAGATCGAGGCCAGGCAGGCAGCGCAGAATAGTTATGAGGCGGAGCGGGCGAATATCGACCTGGCCTATCGAGTATTCCTGCTCGCCCAGGAGGCAGGGGTACGCCGCGTGATCGTTGCCTCATCAAATCATGCCGCCGACTGGTATGAACACCTGATCCATGCGGGAAAACTCGATACGGTCGACCCAGGCGATCTACCAAAATCAGATAACTGGTATGGTTGGGCGAAAGCTTGCTACGAACACCTGGGGTTTGTCTTCGCCACTGGCGCACAGGGCAGTCGCCCGGTCGAGAATGTCCATCTGCGGATTGGCGCACCGCGCGAAATCGACGCAGCAACCTTTGCGCCCGCGCAACTCCAAGCCTATCGGCGTGACCTTGGGGCTTATCTTAGTGCCCGCGATCTCCAGCAATTAGTGATCAAGTCAATCGAAGCTGAATCGATCGCTGACGAACATGGGATTCCCTGGCAGGTCTTCTATGGGATCTCGAACAACACCCGAGCGTTTTGGAGTATCGCGAATGCCCGCCGCGTCATTGGTTATGCGCCAGAAGATGACAGTGAAGTTGTCTTTGCCGACGATATCCGCCAGTTGTTGAGCGCGGGGCCGGGGCGAACCTACCCTTAGCCCTACAGACCATCGCAAAAGCGAACATGGCGTACGCGCCAAAGAGAGCATTGGCATACTTGCCGTCGCCGCACCTGTACGCCTCCGTACAGCTTCTTTGGCGTTCCTCTGCCGCACCCCGTACGCCAATGCTCTCCGCGCAGGTTCGAAGCACCGGGTATCCTGTTGTCAGCAACCAAGATCACACCGAGGATGACGGCTGGGCATACGCAAGCGACTTGCCGGACTCTTTAGGGTCGGTGATTCGGAACCTGAGCTGCCGCTCGGTACTCTCGATCAGTGCCACCTGCTGCGCCACCTGCTCGTTGGTGACGATGAGGTAACGCTCGATCTGCCATTCATTCTTGAACCACGGGCCAAGCGCGTCGAGCAGCCTGCGGTCCAGTTCATCAGCCAGTCGGGATGTCCGAACCCAGAAGTTGACGGCGACTTCGTACTCTGACCATCGCGCGTCATCGATCGCGGCGATCTGCTTCTTGGCAAACAAGGTCGCACCAGTCGGGACAATATAGACGCAGCCGAGGCATTGTGTTTCAGTCGGGTCCAGGACGGTATAGGTGAAGCGCTCCCCAGCAGCGTGCCAGCGCTCGAGCTTCACGACATCGGCGCGGTTATCTTCCACCGTGAAGTCGTCTGCGGGCCATCCCGTCCCTTCCCAGGGACGCAGATACTCCTTGCTCGCCATCACTGCTTCGTAATCGAGTGCGGCATCAGCGGCCAGGATCGGGCGGAGCAGAAACTCGTCCGTCCGCAGCGCTACTGGTGCATGGAGATCATCGTTGTTGAAGACCATCGGCTCCCTCTCTGGATTCCCGTGAACGTCAACTGCTAGATCGGGCTGGGTCAGCGATCACATACCCCAGCGCAGCGCATCATTCTACCAAGTGCCACCCAGCCCTACAACTATGTAGTGCAGTGAGGCACTCAGTGATCTTCCAACTCGAAGGCGAGAACGGTGAAGAACGGGAACCGACTCCCTGGCGGCAAGGTCAGGTTATCGCGAGGCTCGGCTGGTACGTCTGCTAGCTTCGTCAGCCGCCAGCCCGCCAGCAGGAAGGCGTCAAGGTAGTCTTCCAGTGTTCGATGGAAATACCCCACCTCACTGCCCAACTCAGCGGTCAGCCCGCTATAGACGCCGCGTGAGCCACTGGCGAAGTAATCAGTCAGATGTCCGCGCACGAGGAAGGAGTACGGGTTATTGAAGGCGATCACTGCCCGACCACCTGGTTTACTCAGGGCCGCCAGGGTTGCGGCGAAACCGCGATAGTCATCGACATCATTCAGCACCAGATGACTGGCGATCCGCTCAAACGATGCGGTCAGGTCGGGCAGCGGCTGGGATAAGTCTGCCACGCGATAATCGATGGTGCCTGCTGGATCGCATTCACGCGCAAGGGCGATCAAGCGTGGTGATAGATCGATCCCGGTCACATGCGCCCCACGCGCGGCGAGGATCCGGGCCAGGAATCCCTCGCCGCATCCAGCGTCCAGCACCGTTTTGTCCGCCAGATCGCCAAGTAACGCCAGCATGATCGGCACTATCGCAGGCAATCCTGACGGTGCTGTTGTCTGGTCCCGCCTGACCACTGCTGCGGCATAGGCAGCGGCATTGCGATCCCACGGGCTGACATTCTGTTTCATCGCTTGCCCCAATCAATCTGCTATCTCTACACGCATATGCTAGCAGCCATCACAAGCGTTTTCACTAGTAGCAGGCTGATCGCTCTCGTTGCTGCACCCCTGATACAGGTGAACGAACGTTTCCCGCTGATTACCGACCCCATCAAGCGCAGATAGAGCAGTTTACCAACACAATACTTACTTCCGAAAACCTCTTGACAACGCTACTCCAACAGTTTACAGTGTTTACTATAGTAATCGGCGTATAGCATCAAGGAGTTTTTTGATAGGTGAGTAGACCATGATGACCAGACGAGCGCGGTTACAGGAAGCCACCCGTAGCGAAATCAAAGCAGTAGCTCGGCGGCAGATGGCGGAGCGCGGGGCAGCCACGCTCTCGTTGCGAGCGATCGCTGCGGAGATGGGGCTGACAGCGCCCGCCCTCTATCGCTATTACCCCAGTCGTGACGACCTGATCACCGCCCTGATCGTTGATGGCTTCGATGCACTCGGCGGTGTATTGGAGGAAGCCCGCAACGCCCTGCCCCCAACGGCCTACAGTGAGCAATTCACGGCAATGATGCTGGCGTATCGCGCCTGGGCGCTCGAACACCCTGCTGATTTCACGCTGAACTATGGAACACCAATCCCTGGCTACCACGCGCCTGACGATCCCACTGATCCAGCAGTGCGCCGCAGCCTCACACCATTGCTCACCCTCTTGATCGCTGCCTGGACCGCTGGCGCAATCAGCCCAGCCGAAGAGTATGCTGCCGCGCCACCCGCGCTCCTGGAAAACTTCACGGCGATGCTGGATCCTGCCGATCTAAATATAGTGCCAGCAACGGTAATTCACGTCGCATTCGTGGCCTGGGCTCGCTTGCAAGGGTTGATCATGCTGGAACTGTTCGGTCACATCACCCCAGTCATCGCTGACCCCGAATTGTTCTACCGTTTTGAGATCACGATCCAGTTGCGGCTACTGGGGCTAACGCCGCTGCCATAACGGCACGCCGCTCATAACATTACACGATTATGTCAATGCCCAGTATTGAGGGGAGAGGTACTTCATGCCTTTGAACATCAAGTGTTTTGGGGAGTACCACAATAGCCAAAAGGTTAGGAGGGAGATATTGGCGTAATGCTCAGGCCCTGACAAGACGGTGATGGCTATGGGAGTGGAGACGGTATCCGCTTCCAGGAAGCAATCAGATTTGACAGCAGTAGATTAGGAAGGAGCACCACGATGAACCAGACAGAACAACGCGGCGAGCTGCATGTTGTCCTTGGCACGGGGCCACTTGGTCAGGCCACAGCCCGGGCACTACTGGAACGCGGAGCAACCGTACGGATGGTCAATCGCCGTGGCAGTCACCCCACCCTCGCCAACGTCGAGGTGTGCAGCGGCGATCTTTACAATCCA
This sequence comes from Chloroflexia bacterium, assembly GCA_039810045.1. Lineage (GTDB taxonomy): Bacteria > Chloroflexota > Chloroflexia > Thermomicrobiales > CADCWN01 > CADCWN01. The sequence goes on along the minus strand of JBDHWF010000141.1, from coordinate 4,768 downwards.
ACAGTCGTACAAACGCTGACAGCGGGCGCAACAGCGGTCTATCAGTGCGCCCAGCCAGCATATTACGAATGGCCGCAGAAATTTCCATCCCTGATAGAGAGTATTCTGGCCGGTGTAGCGGCGAGTGGAGCGAAGCTGATCGTTGGGGACAACCTGTATATGTATGGCCCGGTGGCAGGCGCAATGACCGAAGACCTGCCAAACGCAGCGACCACACGCAAAGGCCGTACGCGCGCCGCCATGAGCGAAGCACTGCTGGCGGCGCATAAGGCTGGGAGAGTACGCGTCGCAATTGGTCGTGGGGCAGATTTCTACGGGCCAGCGGTACGTCAATCAACATTGGGAGATCGGGTCTTTCCAGCAGCTCTGGCGGGCAAGGCCGCCGAAATCCTTGGCGACCCTGATCAGCCTCATACCTTCACCTTCATTGATGATTTTGGGGCCGCCCTTGCGACACTGGGCGCTGATGACAGAGCGTTGGGCCAGATCTGGCACGTGCCCAATGCCCCGACGCTGACCACCCGTGCGGTGCTAGCTGCACTCTTCACAATCCTGGGTACGCCGCTGAAGATGCGAACCATGGGCCTGACAATGCTGCGCCTCGGTGGCCTATTTCTGCCCGTGGCGCGGGAGTCGATTGAAATGTTCTACCAGTTCAATGCGCCATTCGTGGTCGATAGTAGCAAGTACACCAACACATTTGGCGGCAACGCCACACCGATCCAAGAGGGACTACAACGCACCCTCGCCTGGTATCGCAACCAAGAAGGACGCCAACGGCAGGCAGCATAAGCCACCAGACCAGTGAGAAGTCATATCTCCCCTAACCCACGCCTGCTCAATCGCTGATCAGCGGTTGAGCAGGTTGACCGCTGCTACAACCAGCGCCTCGCCTGCTTCTGGCGCGAAGCAGGAGGGATACCCATAGTAGCGAAACGCCTCAGTGACCTCATAACCACCTGCTGGATAGGCTGAACGGTGGGGGATATAGCCAGGAGTGCCGTTCGTATAGGCAATCGTAATCACAGAGCGACCAGCACAACGTTCTTTAATCGCCAGTCCATACTCAACAAAGATCTCACCGGGGAGCAAGACCAGATCAATTGCCCCAATGGAGAGCAGTTGCACTTCACCATGAATCGTCGTTGGCAGGCGACCAGCGCGTGCCGCCTCCGCCCACTCCAGCCAGACGGTGTATTGGGCAATCGCCCCCGCAGCACCAGCTGTTTCGATCAGTTCCTGACGTTTCGCCTGCCACTCTTCTTGCAACCGCGCCAGGTCTTCGTCGGCCAACACAGGCAAAAGCGGTAACGGCACCTCTGTCGTTGCTGCGCCAACGGTGAGCGGGGCAGCGGCCAGCTTGATCGGTTGCACCACCGCTTCATGCGCCGCACCTTCGCTCGCCTGGAGCGCGGCACCCGCCACCAGCCGCCCTAAGCGCTCGGCCTCGCGATAGCTACGCCAATGTTGCCCGCGTCCCAGTACCCCATCGAGCGACGTGTGCCCGGTATTGATCTGCCCACAGCAACCAGTGGCAAAGACGGCCAGTGCACCTGGATAGATCGCTTCTAGCGTCCGCATCACGTAGCCAGGATAATCAGCCGTAGCAAGCAAGTTATCTGGCCCCAAGGTCACTGGATGACAGGCATAGCTGACCAGAAGCGCCGCAACGCTGCCATCAAGCCGCTGGAAGCGCACAACTGGCACAGCGGGATCAATGGGCCCACCAGCGATCCGGCGGTTCCGCCCAACAGTGGCCTCGTGGCCCACTCCATAGAGCGGCACCACCTGCTCCATTTGCCGTGCGGCCTGGGCCACTGCCCCACCAGCCAAACGGGGCAATACTGCTAGATAATCGGGATCGGGATTTCCCAGCCAGCGGCCCGCCAGAGTCGCCGGGCCGCCGTGTGTGTGGGTGCAGATGACACCGACGCGCTCAGGGGGAATCCCCACCTGCGCGGTGACAACTGCCCGAATCGCCTCGACCGTTTCGCGATTCAGATCGACCAGATCGAGTGTTACCAGAGCTACGGCATCATGCAGTGTCTGATCGCCCGCCCAAACCAGAGCGCGGGCGTGCAGTTGATCGTGTGTGCCAGCCATTGGCGCGGTGCGGGCGATGAAGCCAGAGAGTTCGCCCCCAGCCGGAGGCGTGATAACGACGCGGGCGGTTCCCAGCCAAACGAACGGCTGGGCAGGAATCTGCTCTGGACGTGTAGCCATGCCAATTCCCTTTCTGCTGATCGCCTAGCGCCAAGCAGCTTGAATCTTCGTGATCGCCGTGGCGATTGTGTCCAGTCCCTGCTGATCATCAAGCAGGATATTCTGAGGGAGCCAGATCACTTCATCGGTCGCCTGTTCAGCCACTGGACAGGGGGCAATTTCACGCACGGCATTCGCGCCAAAGAGATCGGTCAGCGCCCGTGTAATTGCTGGCGATTTCGTCAGCGGCGTATAGCCCGGGCTGGCACCCTCGATTCCTTCAGCACGCAGCGCATTCAGAAACTCCGTCCGGCTACGCCCACCAAAGGCGGCGGAATCGTAGCGCGCCAGATAGAGATGGCGGGCGTGACGAGTCACACGTGGATCAGTGGTTAGTGGCGTAATCCCTGGAATATCGGTCAGAATCTCATCGAGATAGCGGGCGGCAGCTTCGCGCACTGGCATCTGCGCTGGCAGCCGTTCCAGTTGCGCGATCAGGACTGCGCCGCACCACTCAGGCATTCGGAAGTTCCAGCCCAGGATCTCGTGCTGATACCACGCACCATCGCGTACCCGACCAACATTATGTAATGACCAGCAACGTTCATACAATTCGTCATCATTCGTCAGGACAATTCCACCTTCCCCAGCAGTCAAGTTCTTACTGGCCTGGAAGCTGAAGGTGCCGAGCGCCCCCAGTGCCCCAACCGGCTGCCCGTTCCAGGCAGCACCCCAGGCCTGAGCCGCATCCTCAACAACAGGGATACCGTGTCGTGCTGCAACCTCACGAACCCCATCAAGGTCGGCGGGTTGTCCGCCGATATGTACAGGTAAGATCGCTTTGGTCTTCTTGGTAATCGCCGCCTCAATCTTCGCGGGATCGATATTACAGGTATCCGGGTCAATATCAACAAAGACCGGTTTTGCGCCAAGCCCCAGCGCCGCGCTCGCCGTGGCGATGAAGGTGTACGATGTGGTAATCACTTCGTCGCCCGGTTGCACCCCAACTGCCCGCAACGCAAGTTCCAGCGCCATGGTGCCATTCGGCACACAAACTCCATATTTCGCGCCCTGGAAGGCCGCGAATTGTGCAGCAAAGGTATCGACTTTATCGCCAGAGAGCGCACCCCAGTTCCCCGAGTGCAAGACCTCGAGCAACAACTGTTCTTCGCGTTCGCCCGCGATCGGCCAGGCTGGAAATGGCGTCGTGCGGACGGCCTGCCCGCCATCGATCGCTAACCGATTTGTTTGCCTCGTACTCATATTCCTTACTCGCTCCCTTCAGTAATGCGTTCCCCTGGTTCCCCAGTGCAATCGACCCTGCTCAACGTTGCAACAACCGAGGATCCAGAGCTTCGCGAATGCCTTCTCCAACAAAGTTGACCGCCAGGACGGTCAGCATAATCAGGGCACCGGGGAAGATCCCCTGGAGTGGTGCAACAAAGATGTAATTCTGGGCATTACTCAACATCGAGCCCCAACTGGCGTAGGGCGGCTGAATGCCCAGGCCAAGGTAACTGAGGGCGGATTCAGTCAAAATCCCCGAGGCCACGGCCAGCGTAGCAACGACGCTGAGCGTGCCGAGGATATTGGGCAGAATGTGCCGCATAATCCCCAGGTGGGAGAGACCAACTGCTCTGGCGGCCAGGATATATTCCCGCTCACGAATCGCCAGACACTCACTGCGAACCAGTCTGGCAGTCGCCATCCATTGTGTTAGGCCAATAATGATGATGGTGGTGATGATACTCGGGCCAAGAAAGGCTGCGGCAGCCAGGATGATGAAGAACGTTGGCATCGCCAGCAGGGTATCGGTGATTCGCATCAGGATACTATCGGTCAGCCCACCAATATATCCGGCGATCATTCCAACCAGCAGGCCCAAGGCGGTGGTACAGCAGGCGACTGTCACCCCGATCAGGAGTGAGACTCGCCCGCCATCAAGGAGGCGAGTCACAATATCCCGCCCGAGCGGATCGCAGCCGAGTGGGTGCTTGGCGCTTGGTGGTTCCATACTGAGACAGCTCAGGGTATTCGGTTCAAGGCCAAGCAATCGATGCAGGATCGCCGAGCCAAAGGCCGCCCCAAGAGCAAGGAGTAGCAGGAGAACCACACCGAGCAGGCTGAGGCGATTCGTCAGCAACTGCCGCCAGCGGCTCTGGCGTTTGCGCCGTCGTCCGCTGGCCGGAAGGTCTTGATAGAATACCGCTGCTGACGCCATCGCCTTATGCCTCTAATTTAATGCGTGGGTCGATTACTGCACAGGCCAAGTCGGCCAGCAGATTGCCAAAAATCGTCAGCAGGCCAGTACAAACAACCAGGCCCATCACTATCGGATAGTCTCGCCGCACCACTGCCTCCCAACCCAAGCGTCCGATCCCCGGCCAGGCAAAGACCGTTTCCAACAGGACGGTGCCACCAACCAGTGATGGGAGACGTAGGCCAACCAGCGTGACCAGCGGCAAGAGTGCGTTCTTCAGCGCGTGCCGCGCCAGAATAGCCCGTTCGCGCAACCCCTTCGCCCGCGCTGTACGAATGTAATCTTCGGTCAGCACTTCGCTCATAC
>JBDHWF010000140.1:0-9875 GCA_039810045.1 Chloroflexia bacterium | reverse complement strand
ATAACACAAGTATAAACGCAGTAACATTTATAGCGTTATATTATTATATGGTTCCAGGTGCTAAAATACAGCCAAAAACGAAACCCATAAATGAATTTAAGTTACCCCACTATATTTTGTTTAATTGATTGAAAATGATTTATTTTTGTAAAACGTTAAATAAATGAACAAAAACAATCAATCACCCACAACCGGCACGCTTTCCAAAAAACAATTGGCTGAAATGTATGGAGTAAGCCGCGAAACATTGCGGAAAATGCTTATTTCAGTCAATTTAAGAGGCACTGCAAAGATTTTATTCCCACACCAATTAAACCTGATTTATCTGAAATATGGCAAGCCATTCTAATTTTAAAATCAATTAACTACATTTAAAACCAAACATAAACAAACCATTTTGGGAACTTCCTTTGGCTGAATTAATATTGAGCCATGATAAACAAAAAGGGAGTTCTTTGAATGAATGTTCTGTTAATTGGTGCAGCCGCTTTTGGTTTATGGTACTTCAGCCAACAAAAAAAGAAACTTGTAAAATCGGTTTCTGTTGACACAATCAAAGTACATAAAATTTATTTTGAAAAAAAGAAAAGCGAAAGCGCGGCTTTTACCACATTGTTTTTTACGGTTGAATTAAGAGTTCAAAACAAGTCTGATATTACGGCCAATTTAAATTCTGTTGATTTAAAAGCCGCTTATAACGGACAAACTATTGCAAAAGTCAGTTCCAATACAAATATTGAATTGCCTGGCAATACAACAAAAGCCGTAAAAGTATTGATGAGAGTGCCAACAGTAACAGCCGTTATTGGTGTATTTAATGCAGTTAAGGCACTTTTATCCGGTCAGCAAATGAGTTTAAATGTAACCGGATCAGTGGGAGTACTGGGAGGAACTGTTGATGTTAATGAAACTTTGCCGGTAACAATTGCCTGATGGAGCCATTACTGCCAGTACCTTTAAACCAAAATATCCTGTTAGTACAGGATGCGCTGAATAATGATATTATTCAAGCCATTCACAACCTTTATAAAACAGGATTACTGCAAACCAGGGATTACGCTAAAAATTTTAAAGCAGGTTCCAGGATGCAGACGGCCAAAAATGTTTGGGATTTTATGAAGCGCAAAATAACATATAAACGCGATCCCAACCATAAACAGATGATACGGTTGCCAAACAGATTTGTAAATGATGCAGACGGAGATTGTAAAAGCTTCGCGCTATTTGCAGCAAGTATATTAGGCAATCTTGGTATGCCGGTAACATTCCGATATGCAGGCTACAGAGATGACAGCAATATTCCAACCCACGTTTATATGACTACAGAGGACGAAAACGGGAAAGAAATTATTGTTGATGGAGTTTACAGAGCATTTAATAAAGAAAAACCTTATAAATTTAAAAAAGATTATAAAATGGAAGTTTTAGCATTGGCTGATGATGTTTCAGGAATTGGAAAATTCCGTTTGCCTGGCCGTAAGTTCCGCAGAAAGTTTTTAAAAGCACATTTAAAGATGATGCCGAAACCTTTGCGTAAAGCTGCATTAAAACAATTGAAATTGGCCGGCAAGTTAACGCCAATGAATAAAAAACTGAAAAACGAATTATTCAGTTCCCTTTCAGGCAATGAAAGATCATTCAGAGCCGGAAAGCTACAATATGTTTTAAACAACAAACTAAAAAGCAAAATTGGTGAATTCGATAACGACTTGGGTTATTTGGGAGATGAAAGCACTTATGCGGACGTTTCGGGCATATATGGCAAAAAGAGAAAGAAAAAGAAGAAACGCGGTGGTTTTTTCAAAAAAATCGGAAAAGGAATTAAAAAGGTGGCCCAGGTGGTTAAAAAGGTTTCCCTTGTACCGATGAGAAAAAGTTTTCAGGCTTTAGTGGCCGTTAATTTTCTTGCACTGGCAAGCAAACTAAAATTGGCCATGATCAAAAAGCCTGGAAAGGTTGAAAAATTATGGAAGAAATTAGGAGGCAATCCAAACAGCCTTAAGAAAACGATTAAAAGCGGATCAAAGAAAAAACCAATTTTCGGAAAACGGCCAAAAGGAGTTCGCGGAATTGGCACAATAGAAATTGAAGGCATTGGATTTCCACCTGTTGCTGCATTACTGGCAAGTGCAGGAACAATTTTATCAGCTTTTGCTTCTATCCTAAAAGGCATTAAAGGTGGAGGTGGCGGAGGTGCTTCAGAGGATGCAATAATAGATGAGCAATTGGATAGCGTGGTTAATGATGCAGCGCAAAAATCCGATCCTGAAGTAATGACTAATCTTAATCAAGGTAATAGTTATGAAGCCGGAGCTAATGCTGATAACTACAAAAGCGAGGCCGATCAAGGAAATAGTGATTCAGGAGGAGGATATGCCGATTCTGATGGAGAAGCCGAAAGCGGTGGCATGGATAGCAGTAAAATGCTGTTGATTGGAGGAGCCGCTATTGCAGCCATAATGCTAATGAACAAAAAGAAATAAACAAATAATAACAATGGCAAAAAAGAGCAAAAAAAAGTCAGCAAGCCGGAAGCCTAATTTATTCCGTGAAGCTGCAAAAAACAAAGCCTTCAAAGCTGCAAAGAAAGCAGAAGCAAAAGCAGCAGCACGAAAAAAAGCGGCATGGAAAAAAGCCGTTTCATCAGCAAAAAGAAAAATCAAACGCAAATAAATTATAACAACAAACAAAATGGCAAAATCAAAAGTAGGAAGTAAAAACCTCACAAAAAAGATAAAACCGGCAATTGCAAGCGTGGCCGGTGGTATTGCTGCAAATTTTGCAGCCGCAAAAGTGTTAACTAAGGTTAGCACCAATCCAAAAGTACAATATGGAATTCTTGCTGCATTAGGTATTTACCTCACAACCATGAGGGAAGAAATGGTAAGCAATGCAGGCATGGGAATGACAACAGTTGCACTGATGAAACTGGCAGGAACTTTTGTTCCTGAATTGGCAGGAGTAACCGGTATTGAGTCCGATCTGATCAATGGATTGTATGATGATACAATTACAGAGGAAGACATGAACGGAATCATTAACGGACTGGCTGATGATGATGATTCAGTTGGTGATGGTGATGACTATTAATTAAAAACAAAAAATTAGAAATCAGATAAATTAAAAATCAAATGAGAGGATTAGGAGTACGCGCAACAAACAGCAGACGCGCGCTGTATAACGACTTAAAAGGTCAAGATAAATATGCAGGTAAGATTGTAACACCTGGCTATTTACGATTAGAACAAAGTGTTCAGTCAACACTTACGAACGTTCAATTTAATGTACTGGAAAACCAGGGAAGCCAAAACGTAACTGAAAGACGTTTAAAACTTCCTGATGCTTTTGTAGTTGAAAAAATTACCATTGCAATAATGAAAGCAGGCGCAACCACTACAGCCACACAGGCCGAAATTGCAACAAGCCATTTGCACACATTCCCCAACCCGTTAGTTTTTACCGGTGCAGGTGAAGCAGCCAACCTGATGAATATCTATAATGGTTATTTGTCAGTACGCGTTAATGAAACTGTTTACATTGATTCAATGGATGTACAACGTTTTTACCGCGTAAGCACTTCACAGCAAGGAGCAGGTCCGGCTACAGTAATTCCGCGATCAGAGTGGAACGCGCCCGATTATTCATTTTATGAATTAACTCCAACCATTACACTGGATGGAGGCGCAAGCAATTATTTAAACTTGTATTTCCCTTCTTCAATTAACATGAGTGGAACAAATTCTCAAAACTTCGTGGTATGTATTGCACGCGGATTTTTGATTCAAAACGGATCAAGCCGCGTTGCAGGTTAATCAGGTTCGGTTTATTGTTTACATAAAATAGTGGGTGCTATCAGCTTAATTAGTTAGAGTTCCTGTAAGGGCATAACAACCCACTTGTTTAAAACACAAACAAAATGTTCAGAATAAAAAAACATTTTCAAGTTGAAGTCAATTTTGCTTCATTAGCAGTTGGCCGATATGATATAGGAGATCAGCCTGACTTAAGAGGCAAACGAATAACCGGAATTGAAGCATATACGGCTACTCAATACGCTGTTAGTTATAATGGCCGCGCTGTTGTGCCAACAGGAGTTGGTATAAATGTGATCCTGGCCAGTGCAGATACTGATCAGGTTCGGGAAAGTATTTATCAACTTCCATATTTCAGCCTTATTCGTTCCGTTAATGGTGGAATTTATCCAAAATTGGTTCCGCAGGTTATTAACTGGAGCAAGTCCTATTTATACATTTCTTCAGTAACCGGATTAACAGCCGGTCAATCAGCAATCATTTCTGTTTATTATGAATAAAAATTTAAATAATGTTGATCTGAAAAATCATTACCTGGCAGAAGTTGTTTTCAATACACTCGATGCCGGTCAACGTTATTTGATTGGTGATATTCCACAGCTAAGAAATGTAAAAATAAAGGCAATACAGGCCCACAGTTCAGCAACGTTTCAAAGTTCAATTAATGGCAGAATTGTAATTGATTTAACTGATTTGCCTAATTTCAGCTTATCATTGACACTGAAAAAAGGATCAGAAAATGATCAGGAAGGGATTATTAATATTCCTTTATCAGCATTAAACAGAATAGGAAACAGAGGCATTTTAGCTTATTCCGAAAACCTGGAAGTTGATTTAAGTAAAAGTTATGTAACCATGCACAGCACAACCGGAATAACAGCCGGTTACTGTTGTTTACTTTCGTTTTTCTATGAAGCAATATAAAAATGTAGTTCAAACCGAAATTAATTTGGATTTTTTAGATTCAAACGCTATTAATCAACGTTTGTATTTTAAGAATCTTAATTTCTTAACCGGTAAAAAAATCATTCATATTAAAACGTTTAATGATGATCAAGCAGGAAGCACACGCGGGCCGGTTATTAATGTTAATTATATTCAATGCCTCGGATTAAATTTGGTTGATATGCAGGGTAAACTTGTGATTGAAAATTTAAGCATTGCAGATTTGAGTTATGTAATAAACGGCATAGGAACACAATCTTTTGAAAGTGGATTACCAATTACAGGCCGTTTTAACTTTGATAAAAGTTGGATAACGTGCTATGTTAATGTAGCGATTGTTAAAGGATATATTTTACCAATAAGTTTTTTTTACGAATGATACGGGTAAACAAAGATTGGCTAATTAAAAAGGTTGAAAACGACAATTTACCTTACTGGAAAGTTTATGATGGCAAGGAGTTGATTGAGCAAAACCAAACTGAAAGCGATTCGCAAAAGTCAGCCCAGGAATTAAATTATTTACTGGATGATCTGGAAGGGAATATTTGCCGCGTGGTGATCAGCAATAAAAGTAATTCCGAAAAAGCCAAAGGAGGCCGCGATTATTTAAATTTTGAATACCAGGTAAAACTTTCAGGCAGCAAAACAGAATCTTCAGGAAACATGGCCTTGCTTAAAGAAATATTTGATCTGAAAATGCAGATTCAGATTAATGAATTGAAAAAGGAGCATGAAAAAGCATTGCAAGCACTGGAAGGCAAAGGTGGATCAGGATTAGACAAAGCACTGGAAAAACTGATGCCATTGATACAGGCATACGGCATGAGATATTTACAGCCTGGAGTGGCCGGCATAAATGATGCAGCACCAACAGAAACACAACTGGAAGGGCCAACACCACAGGAACGGTTAGCCGCTTCAATTAAGATTCTGAAAAAAGCTGATGCTGATTACATTCAGGTAATTGAAAGCATTGCATTAATTGCAGCTTCAAATATTGCAATGTATAAACAATACAAACCAATTATAATTGAAGCGGCAAATGGCTAATGCAAAAGCAGATAAATATTTACCTTTTATATTGGTTGCAGGAGTTGTTTTTGCAGGTTATAAATTATTGCAAAAAATAGGACTTGTTAAAACAGCCGCAGATGCAGCAGCCGCAAACGCGGCTTCAAGTCTTCAAACAGCCAACTATTTTTCAACTGATTTTTATAAAAAAGGTGGAGCCGGAACAATGATATTAACAGCCGCAGCTTCTGATTATTTGGCTAAAGCCGTTTACGATAGCAAAGGATGGTTCAATGATGATGAGGATAAATTGTACGGAGTATTTAAAAGCCTGAAAACTAAAAGCCAGGTTTCATTTTTGGCTGATGTATTTTATCAAAAATATAGACGTGATATGATCAGTTATATCAGTTCGTTTCTGAATGATTCGGAATTGTATAAACTGAAAAACATTATTGATCCATTGCCTAACTATAGAATCAAGTAAAATGGCAGATTACAGGCTATTGATACCAAAGATAAAAAAGTATGAAGGAGGATTGAGCAAAGCAAAAACTGATTCTGCAAGCAAATATCCGGTTCCTGATGGCAGTGGTTATCATACAAACAAAGGCATTACATGGCAAACATTTAAAAACAGTGCCACTAAAATCGGATATACGGCCACTCCTTCCCTATTTTATGAAATGCCTGATCAAATTTGGACTGCAATACTTAAAAACCTTTATTGGGATGCAATCCAGGGCGACAAAATAAACTCGCAAGCTGTAGCCGAAATGTTGGCTGATGCTATTTGGGCCGGTGCATACAATGCAAAATATGCCGTTAAAGCCATTCAGATTTTACTCAATAAAAATGGTTTTAATCTTACTGTTGATGGAATTGTTGGCCCCAATACAGTTAATGCAATAAACAAGTTTGCCACAGGGAATAATGAAAAATTAGTTTTAGATGCAGCATATACCGGTCGTAAACTGCATTTTGAAAAACTTGGAGGCCCTAACCTTCAGGGATGGCTAAACAGATTAAATTCCCTTTATGGTTCCGTTCAGGAATATCTAAAGAAAATTGTTTCCGCAGCTTCAGAAGTGATTAAAAAAAAAACGTTAAAATTATTCTTGCAATAACAGGAATAATTGCTGTTTATTATTTACTTAAAAACAAAGATTAATGGCTAAAAAATACACAGTACTTACACAACAAGCAGATATTCCAGGACAGGTTGAAACGGGCCATAACGGGATTACATTCATAAACAGAGGCTCTACTAATGCAGTGGTAAACTCTGTTGAATTAATTCCTAATGATTATTTAGTTATAGGAGGCAATTTTGATGAAATTGATCAAACTAAATGGCAGTACACATTTACCGGTGCAGGAACAAATAAATTGATTATAATCCGTAAAATTTACGTTAAATAATATGCCGGCATTAATAGGACAAGGAGTAATTGTAAATGATCGGTCAAGCTCGGGTGGTGGCACTGTAAACAGCGTTACCGGAAATATTGTTGACAATACCGATCCGGTTAACCCCGTGGTAACACAACAGCAAGCCGACTGGAAGGAAACCAATCCGGTGGCAATTCCTTATATTGATAATAAACCATACTACACAACCACGCGCGCCAATCTTTTGACTGATATGGCTGCAAATGCACTTGTGTTGGATGCCGGTTATCTGATAACCAATGCCGATCCCACAGTGGCCAACAGTGGAATAATTGTACGCGCCACAGGGCCGGGCCGCGTAAGCCGCGAAGCAGTGTTTTTGGCCAATTACGGTGGCACTATTTACAGCGAATTTTGTTTGTATGATGTAACAAACGACAAGGTAAAAGAACGAAGGGATATTTACGGCAATACCGTTATTGATAGCACTTCTACACATGGCACATTACAGGCGTTTCCCTGGGGCAACAATAAAGTGATCGGCAACACCATTAAAGATACTACATTAGCCGGAACCGGCATTGGTTCGGGCGAATTGCAATATAATATCATGGAATCCGGGCAACTGGTAATGAACGACCCGACTACGATTAAAAACAATGTCTTCACCGGGCCATTTATCATAACCGTTGGCAATAATTGCACAATGCTTGGCAATACGATTCATTATATCAATACGCTAACATTGAATAACTCTAATATAATGATTGGTTGCGGATTGCGGGGCGCTCAGATAAATGTTACATTAGATAACCTTTCCAATGCTTATAACTGCACAATTACCGGTAGTAGCACATTCACAATCCCGAACGGTCGCACCTTAACAGGTCAATTCCATAATCTAATAGATACCGATTTAAGCCGTTACGCAATAGGCACCTTTAACAATGCTACGTACATAGGTAATGTAAATTCAAATTTTGAAATCACAATTGATTTAGGTGGCACCAGTTCTTTTTCAGATACCACGATTAATGCACCGGGGGTAGTTATATGTAGTAATGCCGCTCTTGGTATTGCTGATGTTGTTTTGGGAAATATTACAACTCCGGTTATATTCCGATATCAGGGCATTGCAGACTTTACTCTCGACAGCGGCAATCCAGGTCAATTTATGATTGATAAAAATATAAAAATTAATACACTTTTAGGATCAGGAATTATTAAAATGGATGATACTAAAGGTTGTTATTTTATTGCGCGTTGGAGTCAATCACAATCGGCCTGGATAATAGAATCATTTTACAGTTTCTAAAAACAAATTAAATATGGAGAACATACCACAAACAAAAGAAGAGTTGCTACCTTGGCTTATATGCACCATTGTAGGCATTGTAATACGTTTTTTTGAAAAACGTAAAATAAAAAAATCATTGGAAAAAAAGGTTGATGAAACAGTTAACGCCAGTGCCGTAAAAGATGCGTTGATAGAAAAAATCAAAAAAATATAAACTGCAAAGCAGTATTAATGCAGCTTGGAGCAAAAAATAAAAAACTGGATTTTAGGCACATTAAGCGGCCTATTGGTTTCAATTGCAGGTTGGTTGGCCATTCAGCTCTACAATATTGCAGCAAAGCAAACTGATATGATAGAGCGCAAACTGTTTAGTGTTCAGGAAGAGCTTACACGCGCCAACGAAAACATAATAAGGTTGCAGGAAGGAATAAAAGCAATGCAAAAAGAAAATGAAAGCGTACACGCAATGCAAAATTTTGATATTGATGATCTGAAAGCTGATAACAAAATTTTCTGGAATGTGCTTATAAGCGATCCGGTGCAAAAAACCAAAAAGAAGAAATAATATAAACAGATTAATGTTAATATCTTTAATCAAAAAAATCAATTATTCAATCATATAGCCTATCTTTGTCAACGTTACGTGGCGCAGGAGTGCGCGAACAAGTAATGGAAGGAACAAGGCCAGGCTATCAGCTTGGCTTTTTTCATTAAACACAAAACCAGTTCCTATCCCAAAAAAAACTCAAAAAAATGAGCAATGCAGAATATTTAATACTTGCTTTTGGTTTTTGTACCGGCTTTGTTTTTTGCTTGGCTTTATTTTGGAATAAAATCAGGAGCCGTTAATAAACCTGTTTATAATTATTTCAATTTCTTTTTGGTTTATGAATTATTTAATGCTTTACTTTGGCCATGTAAATAGTATAGTTCCTTCCATCCTACTCTATTTAACATAAAAATGAAACTAAAGGAATTCATTTAATATTATGTTAAATACAGCATTGATAACTGGATTGAATGATTTATACGTAAAAATTAGAAAATCATTTAAACTACATTTTTATGAGATCAACAGGTTATCCTTCCCTTTATTACAGATTTATTACCTTCCTGAAGCAGCAGGGCTGCAAATTTGAAACCGGTGGAATGTTCTCCTCTTCCATTTACATTATAAACGAGCCTTATGTAACATACGTTTTTCATTTTGATAATGATCAGTATGTAAGGATCAGCAAAGTTTCAAACGAAAAAAATAAATTTCAACTATTTATTCCGGCCAGTACTGTTAAGCATATACTGGATAAGCTGATTAAATTCGATAAGCTTTTTACCCATACTCCAAGCCTATATCAGTTAACACTTATGGAAGAACAACCCCGTAAAGTAAAACGGGGGCTATCAGGACATGAAAAACC
>JBDHWF010000139.1:0-10212 GCA_039810045.1 Chloroflexia bacterium | reverse complement strand
GAGCGTTGGCCGGGGGCGAATAGTCCGACGATGGCGCGCTTGATCAGGGCTTTTTCGGTGATCCAGTAGAAGGCGATTAGGAGGGTGGTAAAGAGGGTCACCAGGCCACCACCAAGCTGGGAGACGACGTTGACGGCGATGTTGGGGGAAACGGGGAGGTCTTGTTCGCCGCTTTGCAGGTGGGTGATCACGTCGTAGGCGCGTTGGGTCAGGTTGCTGATGATCGGGTTGCCGCTATTGATCAGCTGGTCGTGCCATTTGGTGATCAGGTCTGGTAATTCTTTGGCGAACCGCGTTGCTTCTTGCAGGACTGGGGGGATGATCAGGTAGAAAAAGAGGGCCAGGCCGAGCAGGATGGCGATGTAGACGAGCAGGATGGCAAGGGGGCGGGGGATCCGCAGGCGGTGGGTGAGCAGTTCGGTTGGCCCGGTGATCGCGGTGGCGAACAAGATGCCGACGATCAGGGTGATGACGACGATCTCGACTTTGTAGAGGAAGTAGGCGAGGAAGATCGTCAGGAGGAGGGTGATCCAGGTGAGGCCCCGGCGGGGATAGGCTTCGGTTTCCACTGGTACGACGGGGACGGCGGCGCTGGCCTGCCCTGGGGCAAAGTCGCCGCCACGGGATTGCCCTGGGACGGGCAAGATCGGTACGGCATTGGGCAGGGTTTCTGGCGCGGGAACGGCTGGTTCGGCTGGCTGCGGGGGCTTTTCTTGCTGGGAATCACTCATCCTGATCACTCCTCTGGCATAGCTGGTTTCCTACTAACGGTAGAACGAACGCAGCAAATATACCAACAATGGTGCGTGGGGGCGACTGCGTGGGGGTGTGGGGGTCGGGCGACTACAGTCGCTGGGGCCACCCACAAGGGCAATCACGGCTTGTATGTTGATCCAAACGCCATGGGGCGGTGGGGCGGGGCTTTGGTAGACTAGGAATGGTCATTGGGGCAGGTTGCGCGGCGAGGAGGGCAATGTGGTCAGTCAACCGAAAGGGCTGCTGACACCAGCAGAGTATTTAGCAGCGGAGCGGCGGGGAACGACGAAGCATGAGTATTACGATGGCACTGTTGTGGCGATGGTGGGGGCCAGTTGGGCGCATAATCTGATCGTTGGCGATACCTATTATGCTCTGGCAACGCGACTCAACCACACCGGGTGTGAGCCTGTTGCCAACGATATGCGCGTGTGGGTGCCTACCCGGCGCTCCTACCTGTATCCTGATCTGGTGGTGGTTTGTGGTGCGCCGGAGTTTCAGGATAGTGCGGTGGATACGCTGCTGAATCCGACGCTGGTGGCGGAGGTGCTGTCGCCTTCGACGGCGGCGTTCGATCTGGGGGCAAAGTTTGCCTACTATCGCAGCCTGCCGTCGTTGCAGGAGTATCTGCTGATCGCGCAGGAGCGGCCTCATCTGACGCTCTATCGGCGGGAGGCGGATGGGCGCTGGTGGCTGAGTGAGGCGGAGGGGCTGGCGGCGAGTATCGAGTTGCTGACTGGCGGTGGGCTGACGTTGCCGCTGGCAGAGGTGTATGCGCGGGTACGCTTTGCGGAGGCAGCGGGCGGGGCAAGCGGTGAGGGCGAGCCGGGCGCATAAGCTAGCATCTCAATACCACGAAGCCTGGGCGACTGAAGTCGCCTAAACTCTGCCAAGATTGGAGCAATGGACAAGATGTGGATGCCATGGTGAGTCGCCCAGGCTTTAGTCTGTGTTTGCGGCGGCAACGAGGGTGGGTCAATACCTGGTCTTCCCAGGCCAGCAGGGGGCGGTGTTGGGCGTGGTGTTCTTGCTGGCGGAGGATGGAGTCTTTGACGGTGCCAACGGAACGTGGACTGACGGAGAAGGCTGCGTAGCCGCCCTGCCATTTGAACAATTGCGCTGGTTGCTGCTGATGCAGCAGGTGTGTGGAGGCTCCTTTGACCCGTTGCATCAGTTGCGCTACGGTGCAGGTTGCGGGGAGTTGTACGAGCAGGTGAACATGATCGGCTAAGCCATTGACGGCTACTACGGTGGCGCCCAGCGCGGTTGCCTGCGCGGCAATGGTGCGATGTGCCAGCCGGTCGAGCGGTGGCGCCAGCAGTGGCAACCGATCCCAGGTGGCCCAGATCAGATGGAGATAGACCTCGACCAATGCCCGCCGCATTGCGTTCTCCGATCTTGTCTTAGTATCAGCGACCACTGCCGCCGATCATACAACTCATACAACAATGCCCGCGCTCCAACGCCCCGGTACGCGATGCGGTGGCGGTGTGCTGGGCGTGCTGGCCGTTGCCCGCTTGACGGGTTGCCGTGATCGGGCGTAAACTAGTACGTACGCAGGTATTTGCCCTGTCGGTGGGTGCGTGATCCCTGTGCCAGGGTGGTGTGCGCGCGGAGAGGAGCCGGGATGCTACGGCAAGATAATGCGACCCCCGCGCTAACGGTGGTCGATACTGGCGCTGGCGAGGGGCTGACCTTTGCGGCGGCCTGCGAAGCGTTGGGGGTTGCTTCGGGCGATCTGACGGCGCTGCGCGAGGTGGGGCTGGTGGCTTGTCTGCGGCGCAAAGGGCGGCAGATTTACCCCCGCGCTGCGCTCGATCTGACACGGATTTTGCTGAATCTGGGGCGGGAACGCGATTGGGAGCCAGCGACGCTCTGTTGGTATGCCGATCTGGTCTTCGCCGCCGAGGTGGGGCGGACGATTCTGCTGCCCGCGCTGTCGCTGACTGGCGCGACGACGGACCGCGACCCGCAGTCGGCGAGTGATCCGCCCGATTCGTGGCTGGCGACGAACCACGTGGGGGCGGTGCTGCGCGATCTGGGGCCGGATGGTCTGGACGAGGCGGCGGTCGATGAACTGGTCGTTGGGACGCTGCGGAGCCTGATCGCGATTGCGCTTGGCCCAGAGGGGCATTGGCCGGATGCGGCGGCGTTGCAACGCTCGGCCCTGTTCCCGGTGATCGATTGGTTTGAGCGCAGTAAGACGCCGATTCTGGGGCAGGCGGGCGCGATTGCTCGCGATGCCCATCAGGCGTTTATGGCGTTGGTGCTGGCGTTCACGACGATTGCGCCGCCCCTCTCGAAAGAGTTGGGGCAGTTGGTGCGCGTGACGCATACCAAGCTGAAGGGGGGCGCGCTCGCGGTTGGGGAGTCGGTGATTCCGGCGGCTGAGCAGACGCTGATCGGCAATGAGACGTTGGTGGCCGTTGATAAGGTCTATGCGGCGAAGGCGACGGAGATTCATTCGCCCCCGGCGGCCTGGGATGTGCAGGTGGGGGTGGTGACAGCGCAGAAGCGCACAGTGGCGTTGCAGATGAAACTGCCGAGCGAACTGCCGCAGCAGACGATTGATAATATCATCGACCTGATTCGCCCGTTTCTGGGGGCCTATGGGGCGCGGGTGGTGCATCTGCTCTACGAGATCGCCAACGATCCGCCTTACTGGCGGAATCCGCTGGTGACGGTGGAGACGAATGATCTGCTGGATCGGCTGGGGCTGACGCGGGATAAGCGCGGGGTGCATTATTCGCGCAATCGGGAGACGTTGCGGAATGTGCTGAATACGGCGCATGGGCTGGAGATCGTCGGCGAGTACACGACCTGGGAGGGGGGCGTGAAAGTGCGGAAGGCGATGCGCAAGTCGGTGCTGTCGCTGATCGGTGCGACGTTCGACGATGGTGAGAGTAGCGGCCTTTCGACCGAGGAATTGTTCCAGCGGGGTTTGCCGAAGGAGATGCAGATTCGGCTGAATTTCTATGAAGGGGTGCGGCGACCCGATGGACGGCTGGGGAATCAGTATGTGCTGATGCCGCGCTTGGTCGAACCGAAGAAGTTGTCGAAGGCGAGCCACTCGGCGACGCATGAGTTGTTGCGGGCCTATCTGCTCTTTCGCTATCGGCAGACGCGGATGCGGAGCCATACGCTGACGGTGACGCGCCAGACGGCGTTGGAGAAGGCGAATATTACGAATAAGAATCCGCGCCAGGGGACGCTGACGTTGCGGAAGGCGTTGGATAAGCTGGTGGCGAGTGGGATTCTGGAGGGCTATTCGGCGGCGTTGCCCGCGAAGCCACACGAGACGTTTGAGGTGACGCTGGCCCCCAGCGCGGTGCATAATCTGCCAACGGCAACGGACGATGAGGGGTGAGTCTGGCGGTGGTGGGGCAACGCGCTCCTGTGGCTAGACGCGCATACAGCATGGCGCAAGGACACGGTGACGCTCAGTGTTCTGCGCAAGGTCGGCTGCCCAGCGTTGGGGCAACCGGGCGTATCAGTAGCGGCTGCTGGGCGGAGTTGGGCTTAGGCTTCGCCGATCAGGGTATTGATTTCGTAGAGTAAGCGGAGCAGCGTTTTCATATTCTCTTTGCCGATATGATCCCCCCATTCTTGTTCGATTTTGTTCACGACTTCCATCGCGGTCTGTTCGACGCCCCAACCACGCTCGGTGCGGCGGATGATCCAGGCGCGTTGGTCGAGGGGATCGACGGTGCGTTCGACGTAGCCATGTGCTTCAAGGTGGTTAATCAGGTAGCCCATCGATTGTTTGGTCAGTTGGGCGCGTTCGGCGAGGGTCGTGATCCGATCGCCCGCGGTGGACATTGTTTGGAAGACGATCATGTATGATGGTCGTAGGTCGGTGTAGCCAGCCTCGAGCAGGGCTTGATAGACCTGATTCACAATGACGCCTACGGGCTTGCGTAATAGACCGCCTAACATTGGTTCTAATGGTGCTCGCTCGTTCATACGCCCCTCGCTCTCAACAATACTCGCCCTGGCTCTCGCACACGACCTGTGCAATCGCTTGGCAAAATGGTATCAGGATGAACTGGATGCGGTGTGTGTCGGGTCTGTGCTTACTATCAGTATCCTTACGCGACCCAGGCAATGAGGGGAACGGCCCAGGTTGCGGGGTAGCGACACTGGTGGTCTGACCACCCATAGTAAGTTTATCTGTGTACTATTCCAGAAAGTGCGGGAAGTTGCAAGTTTTTTTGGGGGATTTGGGCGATTTTGCGCGGAAACGCCAGAGGCAAGCACAAAAACGTGGTGGCCCTACGAGGGTGCAGGGCCACCACGGAACACGGGAGAGAAGGAGGAAATTGCTTGCCCTAGCGGGTGGGGGCCACTACCCCTGCCCGAGTAGTGATCACCGTATTAGGGTCTCTCTAGCATACATGCTGCTGATGAATATTTTCTGGGCAATGATGAGTTTTTGATAAAGATTCTGGGCGGGGGCGGGTGGAGCAGGGCGCGGTTTGCTGAATAGCCGCAGGGAAAGCGGGGTAAGTGGGGGAAATGAAGGGGGGCGACTGAAGTTGCCTAAACTCTGCCAGGAGGGGGGCAATGGGTAAGTGATTGCCGTTGTGGGTGCAACAGATGATGGGCATGGTGGGTGGCCCGCCTGTGCGGACTTGGGGGAGTGGCAACGTTATGAGGTTGGGGGGAGGGCGGCAAAGGCGGCCTGGGTGGCGGTTTGCCGATTAGCGAGGATCCAGCGGCCTTTGCCCGCGAGTTTGGCGGCGTACATGGCGGCGTCGGCTTCGGCGAGGATCGCTCCGGCATCGTTATCGGTGGGTGGGCTGAGAGCTAGGCCAATACTGGCTGAGACGGTCAGCAGGTGGCCCTCAAACGCCACTGGCGTTTCTGTGGCGGCGATGATGCGGCTCATCAGGGTTTCGGCGTCGTGCTGATTGATATTCCCATCGAGCAGGATGGTGAATTCGTCGCCGCCGTAGCGGGCGACGGTATCGCTGGCGCGAATCCGCAGGCGGAGGCGTTCGGCGATGATGGCGAGCAGGGCGTCGCCCGCCGCGTGGCCGAACTGGTCGTTGACTTCTTTGAAGCCGTCGAGGTCGACGAAGGCGACGCCGAGCCATTCGTCCCGGCGCTGGCGGCGGGCGAGCGCGCCGACGAGGCGGTCGAGGAAGAGGGCGCGATTGGGCAGGCCGGTGAGGGCGTCGTGCAGGGCCTGATGGCGCAGTTGGGCTTCGGCGGCTTTGCGGGCGTCAATATCCTGAATCTGGGAAAGGAAATGGAGGGGGGTTCCTTCGGCATCGCGCACGAGGGAGACATCGAGTTGCACCCAGACGCTGCTGCCATCGTGGCGCAGGTACCGTTTCTCCATTGCATAGCTCGTGATTTGGTTATCCAGCAGGGCTTGTACCTGGCTGAGGTCGCTGTCCAGGTCGTCGGGGTGGGTGATCGTCTGGAAGTCTAGCTGGAGTAATTCGGCTGCTGCATAGCCGACAAGTTTGCAGAGGGCCTGATTGACGCGCACAAATTGCCCCGCTGGGTTGACGATGGCCATGCCGATGGCGGCATTCTCGAAGGTGCTGCGGAATCGTTCTTCGCTGGCGGCGAGGGCGGTTTCGGCTTGCCATTGGTCGGTACGGTCGCGGGTGATTCTGGCAAAGCCCCGCAAGGAGCCATCGGGGCCATAGAGGGCGTTGAGGATAGAGTTCGCCCAGAAGTGGCTGCCATCGCGCCGGACGCGCCAGCCTTCCTCTTCGACGCGCCCTGCTTGGGCGGCTTGGGCGAGCAACTGTTGCGGTACCCCTGCGCGTTGGTCGGCAGGGGTGTAAAAGCGGCTAAGTGGTTGGCCGATGACTTCTTCGGCGGGATAGCCGTTCAGGCGGGTGGCCCCCGAGTTCCAACTGACGATGTGGCCGGTGGGGTCGAGCATGAAGACGGCGAGATCGGAGACGCCCTCAACCAGGAGGCGGAACCGTTCTTCGCTTTCGGCGAGTTGGCGTTCGGCGAGGACGCGGGCGGTAATATCTTCGATATGCCCGGTAATGCCCAGTGGTTGTTGCTGGTGGTCGTAGAAGACTTTCGCGCTGATTTCGAGCCAGATTTGTTGACCGTCGCGGCGTTGCGCCTCAAATGGAAACCTGATCAGTTGCCGCTCTTGTTCCAGCAAGGTGCGTATTTCTTGTCGTTGCGCTGGCTTGGCGAACGGAATCAGCCCAAAATACGGATCGGTGTTGAGCAGTTCGTCGACGGACGCATAGCCCAGGATCTGGGCCAGGGCGGGGTTGATCAGTTCGGCTTTACCGTCCGTGTTGAGCTGGAAGCGGCCATCGAGGGCTTCGTCGAAGAGGTCGTGGTAGGCGCGTTCGGCATTGTCGCGTTCGGTCACATCAATGCCGAGGCCAATGACGCCCGTGATCGCCCCTGTGGCAGCGCGGACGGGGAGATAGTGGACATCGAAGGTGTGGTCGTTGCGGGTGAGGGTGATGTTGACTGGTTCGCCAGCAAGGGCGCGTTGAATCGCGTCCAGCGCGTCTTGGGCATCGACTTGTTGACCAACGCGGCTTCGGGTTGGGTGCCCGTTGGCGGGTTGGTCAAGGGTTGCCAGTGCGCCGCCTTCGGCAAAGGTGATTTTCCCAGTCTGGTCAACGGCAAAGAGGATTACGGGGGCATGGCCTAGCAGAGCGCGGATTGATTCGAACGATACAAGCGATGACATGAACACCTTTACCGCTACGTACGCTTACCGCTCAATGGTGTCGGGATGGGGACGCTAAGCCATCATAATCATAACAAGGGGCGGTTGTGGTGACTATCCCTGCGCTATGGTGATAAAGTACTAGATTTTTTTCGCTGCGTTGGGGCGGGCAACGCTGGGGAGCGCGCTGGTGGCTGCGGGGGCGTAGGGGGCACTGCCGCTACTGTTGCTCTGGCGCAGCGTTTGTGGGCAGGGCGAGGTGGCGGTCGGACAGCATCCAGCGGCCTTTGCCCGCCACTTTGGCGGCGTACATCGCGGCGTCGGCGTCGGCAAGGATCGCTTCGGCGTTGTCGTCGGCGGGTGGGCTGAGGACCAGACCAATACTCGCTGAGACGGTCAGTTGGTTTCCCGCCAGGGCCAGGGGTTCTTCAATCGCCGTGATCACCCGACTGACCAGGGTGCCAGCGTCTTCCTGGGAGATGTGCCCTTCCAGCAGGATGGTGAATTCGTCGCCGCCATAGCGGGCGACGGTATCGCCTGCGCGGACATGGAGGCGGAGGCGTTCGGCAATGGCAGCAAGCACCGTATCGCCCGCCGCGTGGCCGAACTGGTCATTGACTTCCTTGAAGCCATCGAGGTCGACGAAGGCGATGCCAAGCCATTCGTCCCGGCGCTGGCGACGGGCGAGCGCGCCGACGAGGCGGTCGAGGAAGAGGGCGCGATTGGGCAGGCCGGTGAGGGCGTCGTGCAGGGCCTGATGCCGGAGTTGGGCTTCGGTGGCTTTGCGGGCGTCGATATTTTGCACCTGGGTCAGGAAGTGGAGGGGTGCGCCATGTTCGTCGAGCATCAGCGAGACATTGAGTTGCACCCAGATGATCCGGCGATCTTTGCTGATGTACCGTTTTTCGATTTGGAAGGTTTTGATATTGCGGTTGAGCAGGGCATTGATCAGGGTCTGGTTCTCGCTCCGATCATCGCTGTGGGTGATCTCAATATAGGTGCGTTGCAGCAGTTCCTCGACCGAGTAGCCGACAATGGCGCAGAGGGCGGAATTGACCCGAACGAATTTGTTATCCATCCCGATCAGGGCCATCCCGATGGAGGCGTTTTCGAAGGCGCTACGGAACCGTTCTTCGCTGATCGCCAGGGCGACTTCGGCGGCTTTGCGGGCGTCGATATCCTGCACCTGCGACAGGAAATGGAGGGGGGTTCCTTCGGCATCGCGCACGAGGGAGACATCGAGTTGAACCCAGACGCTGCTGCCGTCGCGACGCAGGTACCGTTTCTCCATTGTGTAGCCAGGGATCTGGTTATTGAGGGCGGCACGAACCTGGGTGAGGTCGGCTTCAAGGTCGTCGGGGTGCGTAAGCGCCTGGATGTCGTGTTGGAGCAAGGCGGGGGCGGGGTAGTCCAGGATGTTGCAGAGGGCCTGATTGACGCGCAATAACTTGCCGTCGGGGCTGACCAGGGCCATGCCGATGGCGGCATCCTCGAAGGCACTGCGGAACCGTTCTTCGCTTTCGGCCAGTTGGCGTTCGGCGTTCATCCGGGCGGTAATATCTTCGACGTGGCCGGCAATACCGATTGGCTGTTGCTCCAGGTTGAAGATGACATTGGCGGTGAGTTCCAGCCAGATCTGGGTGCCGTCGCGGCGCATTGCTTCAAACGGCTCTCTGATCAGTTGCTCGTTCTTCAGGATCATCTGCACCATCAGCAATTGGTGGGATAGATTGAGTGGTAGGTTCAGGGCAAAATAGGGGTCGGTATCGAGCAGTTCCTGCACGGAGTGGTAGCCTAGGATCTGGGCGAGGGCGGGGTTGATATGCTCGGCCTTGCCCGTCAGGTCGAGTTGGAAGCGGCCTTCCAGGGCGTTGTCAAAGAGCAGCCGATAGGCGCGTTCGGCGTTCACGCGCTCGGTGACTTCGAGCGCGAGGCCAACGACGCCGATAATCTCGTGCTGGTCATCGCGCACGGGGAGGTATTGGATATCGAAAATACTGTTGCGGCGGGCGAGGGTGATCTTCACTTCTTCGCCAGCGAGCGCCCGCCGGATGGCGTCGATGACGAGTGGGCCATCGACACTCTCGCGAATCTGGGTGCGCCGTTCGTCCGTTTTGCCTAGCGCCCGATAGGCGCCACCTTCGGCGATGGTGACGTGGCCGTTGGGTTCGATCGCAAAGACGATCACGGGGGCTTTGGCGAGGAGCGCCCGAAGCGATTCGACGGAGAATATTGCGTTCATGCGCTGTTCAACATTGCTGGGTTGCATCTCTCCCTGCCCGCGGCTACCAACGACGGATCACCAAGCATAGCAACTGCACTACCTCGCGCCTATGTCTTCTCCTAGTGCTTTGGTCCTGGATCGGCGTTACCCATGCTGCTCTCGTTCAGGAGCAACCAGCCATCGCGGCTGTACCAGTGGCCGCCTGTTTGCAGGTGGGTGGCGACAGCGCGTTCGAGGCTGGTACGGAGCGGGGTAGTGTTGGTGAGCGCGGTGCCGCGCCCAAAGACGTAGTTGATGATGGCAGCGTCGTCTGGCGTGGTGGGGGGGGCCAAGTGGAACCACTGCTGGAACTGGAGCAGGTTGCTGGTGGGTGGCAGGTAGTGTTGGAGTTGGTCGTCGAGCATCCAGGAGTGGCAGGTCGCGATGGCGTAGGATTCTTCGGGGAAGTAGCGCGGAAAATCCGCTGGGCACAGCAGCGCCAGCGGATGATGTGGTGTGGGTTGTCGCGTGCCGGCGGGTGGCCAGGCAACGTGCAGCTCGTGACTTAACGCTACCCCACTTCCGC
>JBDHWF010000138.1:0-10297 GCA_039810045.1 Chloroflexia bacterium | reverse complement strand
GAGGGCGTTCCCCTGACCAAGCTCGATGCCGGAGCCGCCTGGGATGGCTACCATCTCTACGAATATTCGATTGCCAATAATATCCACACCACCGCCCCGCTCCCCTGGTGGATTGGCCTTTTTGCGCCCGCCGATACCTGCGAATATATCATTGCGGGCAAACCAGCCGACGACTTCTCCACCCTCTACGGCCCTATTCGCCAGGTCGAATACTCCACCTGGCTCAACCGAGAACCAACCTATCTCTATCTCCTCCGGCGGCACGACGTGCCCGGCCCGCCCTAACTCGCCCCAGAACTCAGGGGATATGTCGTGCAGGGCGGCAAGCGGCGAAAAAACGCGGCGGCCAGGGGCGTTGCTGCCGCCCTGACCGCCGCTGCTTGTCCGTTATTTGCCGGATGGCGGCTAACAGCACTCCTGCACTAATACTCCAGCTTATAGCGCATGAGCGCGCCGACGCCACCTAGCTGCTTGAACTGCTCATGGCCTTCGACGATCTCAACCTCACTGCTGGAAAGCAACGCCAGACGAATCAATTCATTCCGCGCGCCCTCGCCAAGCTCGCTACCGGCGTCAAGGAGCAACGTATCTACCTGTCCTTGTTCAAGGGCATGGCGCGTTTCCACCTCGCCACTGATCCCCAGGCCTGCCGAACGAATTTCGCCAATCAGCCGATCAACCTTCGCTTTCGCTTGTTCATCCTCCGCCGCTTGCAAGAGGCGATCCAGATCAGATTGCACATTATCGGATGAAGTACGAATATCCAGCCGCAAGACCTCGTCATGCAGCAGTTCAGTCACACGCTGAGAAAGGGCTCTGCGTAAATAGGGCAAGGCCACTTCATCGCCCGCCAGGAACACATGCACAGCATCATAGCGATCCACGAGTTTTTCGAGTTCCTCGGCAACCTGCCGTGCAAACTGGGTGCGGACTTCATCAGCATGGCGTTGATAATTCGCCTGTGACCAGCCGCCAACGGCCCGTTTCCCATAATACTTTGGGTTATCGTTGGGGCCAGGAATCTCTTTCAGCCACCCACGACGGGTCGCAAAGAAACGGGCCGTATTCGTATCAACCAGGGCGACGATTGCCGTCTCCAGATCATCGAGCAACCGCGCCAGCTGAAAAAGATCGGGGGTAGGGCCAAATGTGACCGTTGTTTCAAATGGCACACTCGCCTCAACCTCTTCAAAAAAAATCCTGCTCTGCACAGGCGAAAAGCGCCAGTCCCGCCGCATCACTCCCGAAATCGCGGTCGAGATATTGTTCAATCTGCTGCACATCCTCGCGGAATGAGTCCAATTCAGGGCCACGCACTGGTAATGATTTCTCGATCTCGCGGAGTCGATCTTTGAGAATGGTCAGCCCCTGACGACTCCCTGGATTCTCCCCACCTACCTGGGGGCGCATATCGAGATAGACGGTCATAATCGGCGCATCGCCAGACTCCATTTCCGCCAGACGACGCAGTAAAATATGAGGGTCAGCCATCAATTATTTCTCCTGCTTTTTGCTCCTCGGGCGTTGCTTTTCGGCGCTCGGATGCTCCTTTGGCGAATCGTCCGCCGGTTGCTCCTCACCAAACGCTTCTGGCAGTCGCCCCGCTCGTTGTTGCTCAACTGTAAGTTCGCGTGCTGTTTGCTTCTCTTGCTCTTTAATCTTTACGGCACGGCCTTTTTCACGCACACGATCAATCGGTAATTTCCCAGGCATATTGTTCCTCCTCTGGCAAATAGCTGCCGCGCTAAGCCCATTCAGTTATTCAGACTGCTGGCGAAAATGAGAGGGTTGTGAAGATCCGCTGAGGATTCAGTCACACGGTATGCACCACATGATCTTCACACCAGCCTATATCGTACGATAGATGCCAGGGACTGCACCGCTGCATTACACTTCATCACTGCATTATCAACTATGAGCAAAAAGGGAGGCAGCGCAACACGTATGTTGCGCCGCCCCCCCTGACGATAAACAGTCCGCTTGAATTGGCTAGCGTACCACCCGCAGGCGGGCGTTATTCGTCTGGCCCAACGGCAACAGTTCGCCGCTGCCCACCGTTGCGGGCGCATCACCAGCAACCAGCGTGATCTCATAAAGACCTTCGCCGCGATCACGCAGATATTGTCCGGCCTCGCTCGTATCCGCACCGGGCTGCAACAAGGCCAACCACTGCGACCCCAGCGTGAAGCGCAGCATCCCACCTTCTTCAACAACGACATCTTCACCCGGCGTGCCCAGCAACGAACTGAGCGCCTTCGCGGATTCGTCCAAATTCTTCGTGACTAATGTCACTCCGGCCACCCGCGTGATCCCTGCTGGATGCGTGGTCAGATCCGCCGACGTTGGCACGCGCAACTCGCGCTCCGTAACATCCTCAATTACAAATGGCAACGTTGGGTCGCCCAAGCCACGCCCCAGAAAGATCGACCGCCACTGCAATTGTTGACCATCGGGGCGATTGCGTCCGCCATCATCTGGCCCAATCATCGCCAACCCGCGGCCCCGCGCTTCGGCAGCATTCGTAATCAGGTCGCTGGAAAGCAGCGCATAGTCGATCAAACCCTCGCCATCAGCCGTGCGTGACCACCAGCGATGTTGCTGGGCCTTTTCGTCACGCCCCAAAAAGGCGATCAGCTCAAAATAGGAGCCATCAGCAAAGACCACTAACGCATTATGCGTCGTGCCAGCCGTATGCGTGCCCCCAGGCGTGACGGTAAACCCCGCCGCCTGCCAATCAGCAATCGCCGTGTCAAGATCGTTCACCAATACCACTACATGGTCGATACACTGCAGCATAGTTCCTCCCATACTCTCGCACTGCGGCAACTCGGCCTTGCACAGGAGTATAGCCGATCGGTCTGCATCTGGGCGGCGGCTAGTGCGCCAGCGGTGGGGTGGACACTGGTTCTGGTAGGTCTGACACGATCCGTTCTGGATGGCTGTAAATCAGCCGTTTACGGCCAATGGCCTTCGCCACAATCGTTACCCCAACCTGTCGGGCTAACGTCACGGCCAGACTGGTGGTGCTATTCAGCGAAGCCACAATCGGAATCCCGCAGCGCGATGCCTTGAACGCCATCTCCGAGGACACCCGCCCAGTGGCACACAACACCGTCTGGCCCAGATCGATCCCCATCAGCAACGCCCGCCCGATACATTTATCAACCGCGTTATGTCGCCCTACATCTTCATACTGCGCCAGAATCCCCGCAGTGCTGATCAGGGCGGCGGAGTGGACGCCGCCCACCGCGTGCTTGATCGGCCCCCACAACGCGACCTCGCGCATCAATTGTTCCAGCTGTGATAGGGGAAAACGCAGCGTGCTGCTGACCACTGGCAGCGTCGCCAGCGCGGTTGGGTCAATGGCGTGGCCGGAGCCGCAGCCACTCGTGATCACGCGCCGCCACTCCGATTGCACCAAAGGGCGCTGGGTCGCCGCAAAGACGCGCACCCGGCTCAACTGATCGCACGCGCCAACGGCCTCGATCTCCGCCAGATCATCCAGCAAGCCCTCGCAGTAGAGCCAGCCAACGGCCAGTTCGGTCAAGGCCAGCGGAGTACAGAGCAGCGTGACCACCCGCTCGTCATTCAGTTCCAAGCTCACGGGGTACTCGTCACACACGGGCAACGTAACGATCGCGGCGGCGGGGATCTCCTGCGTCGTCATCTGCCCTACCTCTCCCCGCGCCAATCGCCAACGTGTCAGGGATGCCCACCAGACCGAGAAAACCGCCATAGGCATAGCTTGTCTGGCGACCAGTGGGGGTGAATACGCGCAGCCAGCCGAGCGCCAGTTATCCCTGCCGATTCCGCCGCTGATAATGCGCCAGTCGCCGCCGTTCCCGAAATGCTTCGGCGGCGGTTTGGGCCTCGATCTTCTCGCGAATCGTCACCTCAGCAGTGGGGTCAACGCGGATCCGTGGTGGTGGCACATACGGCAACTGCTGGGCAGCATACGCGCCACTCTCAACGATCGGCGTATCCACCGCAGGGGCCGCCTCCACCGGGGCCGCAGTCGCCTCCGTCGTCATCACCGCATCCCAGGCATCAGCTACGGGATCGACCGCCGCTGCTGGCACTGGTGCAGTGTCAACCGTACTTGCCGTATAGCTATAGTCAGTTGCGGCAGGGGTGCTTGGCTCATAGACATACTCGGTTGGTTCGGCAGCCGCTGTACTCGCTGCGCTGTCAGGCGCGACAATCGCTGGATGATCAAGCAAGGCATCGGCGGCGATATATGGTTGCGGCTGATCAAGCATCGACACCCCGTTCAGTGGCTCCGCTTTGGTCGCCATCGGGGCCACACTGATCACCGTATCTTCGGCCTCGGGCGCTGCCGTCGCTGTGGTTGCGTTCTCCGCCGCATCCTCGTCATCACTGGGAATAGTCTCCACCCGTAGCGACTCGCTAATCGTTTCGCTGATTGTCTGTGGGGTCTCGCTCGCCGCGATTGTTTCGCTGGTCAGTACTGGTTGCTCGGCCTGTGGATCGAACTCAATACTGCGGCGCAATTCGCCAGTCAGATCATCCGACATCCGGCGAAAATCACGAATCGCCTTCCCAGCCTGGGCTGCAATCTCTGGCAACCGCTGGGGGCCAAAGATAATCAGCGCCCCAACCAAAATCAGAATAAACTCAGGAGCACCAATACCAAACATACCTGATCTCCACGGATAGCGCGCGAGTGGGCGGGAAGCCAACACCCTACTGCATAGCTTGTCACAACGGCACAGTATAGCAGGCTACCACCAGTGCCTACTATCAATGACGCTGCACCAGGCCCCTACGTTCCCTGATGCGCGATACCAGCCAGCGCCACTTCCCGTGGCCCGACCGTTGCAACTGGCGACAAGGCAGCGGTCAAAAACTGTTCGACCCGGGCGAGATACGCCGCCGGATATTCGCGAAACGCCCGCACATGGCCCACTGCTGGCACCACCCAGAGCGCTTTTGGCTCACGCGCCGCAGCATAGAGCCGGCGCGACTGCACCACGGGAATTAACCGATCCGCACTGCCATGAATAAACAGTAGCGGGCGTGGGGCGATCTGCCCCACCAGATCGATTGGCCGCGCCGCCCTGATCTTCGCCTGTGTCAGCAACTCCCCAAACCGCATGACGATTGGCGCAAAGGGGAACGGCGGCAGGCCAAAGACCAGACGCAGCCCCCCAACAGCGATCGCGTCAAGAGTCGCGTAGCCACTATCGGCAACGACCGCGCCGATCAGTGGTTCTCGCGCCGCCGCCCCCAGGGCAGCGACGGCCCCCATCGACAACCCGATCACCCCGATCTTCCCCGCCGCCAATGCTGGCTGGGTGTGCAGAAACCGTACGGCGGCAATGACATCATCGGCTTCGCGGAAGCCAATGGTCGAACGGCCACCCTCACTCGCCCCATGCGCGCGGAAATCAAAGAGGAGGATGGCGAACCCGTCTGCCTGCAACGCGCTTGCCAACTCCAGCCATTCGCCCCGATCCATCCCGTAGCCGTGGGCGATCACCACCCCAGCCCGTGGCTGCCCGTGGGCGAAATACCACCCATGCAGAGTCAGGTGATCACTGGTGCGAAATGTCACATCGTGTGGGAGTGGCGCAAACGCAGCCTGTAAAGTGGCAATAGTGCGGCGCGGGCGAGTCACCCGATGCGCCATATACCCAGAGAAGGCCAGCAGCAATCCGCACAGGCCCACGCCACCAAAACCAAGGTATCGCCGCCGCATCCCCGTCCACCTCATCGTGCTAGCAACAAACGCGATAACCCGAAACGCGTTATGCGCCCAGAGAGTCTAGCACCTTTGGTCTGGTTACTTACGCCGAGATAACAACCCAGCGGACGATTTACTCGCAGGCTGCGGTGGCGTCAGCAGCATTCCACCCGCGGCGAGGATTGGCGCGATTTGTGCGGCGGGTTGTGGCCGACTAAAGTAGAAACCCTGCCCAACCGCGCAGCCCAGATTCTGGAGATACTGCACCTGCGCTGCTGTTTCAACGCCTTCTGCCACCACCCGCATTCCCAGGCGCTCGGCAAGGTCGAGCATCGTCTGCACAATCACTTCGCCATCTTGTTTTTGCCCAAGGTCCCGCACAAACGAGCGGTCGATCTTCACTGTATCAATTGGAAAGCGGTGCAGGTGGGTCAGGCTGGCATAGCCAGTGCCAAAATCATCGAGGGCAAGCGAAAAGCCCTGATCCCGAAGCTCCTGCAACATCGCCGTGATTTGCTCGGTATCCTCCAGCAATGCGCTTTCGGTTAGTTCGAGTTCGATCATCGCTGGCGAGATCCCTTCCTCAGCGATAATTTCGTGTAACGCCTGCAAGTGTTGGCCCTGTTGCAACCGCCGAGGAGAAATATTGATACTCACGCGAGGGCAATCGGCGCCATAAACCTCACGCCATTGGCGCAATTGCTTCGCCGCCGCGCGCATGACCCAGTCACCCAACTGGATAATCACCCCGCTCTCTTCAGCCAGCGGAATAAATACCCCCGGCTGCACCAACCCGCGTACCGGGTGTTGCCAGCGGACCAAGGCTTCCAGGCCCACCACTTGCCTGGTATGGAGATCCACCAGCGGCTGATAATGCAAGACCAACTCATCGCGCTTGATCGCCCAACGAAGTTCAGCCAACAAGGTAGCCCGCTCTACCGCCGCCACGCTCATCGAAACATCAAAGAGCGCGTAGCAGTTTTTCCCAGCCCCTTTGGCTTCATACAAAGCAACATCGGCATAACGCAGCAGATCGCTGGCGGTATTCTTCCCACCCCGATCAACGACAATTCCAATACTGGTACCAACCGTCAATAACCGATCGCCAATCATGATCGGTTCGCGGAATGAGGCCAGAATCCGCTCTGCTACCTGAACGGCTGCATCATCGTCGGCAATATCCTCGATCAGCACGGTAAACTCGTCGCCACCAAACCGCGCTACCGTCGCGGTCGCCGCCACCTGCTGACGCAACCGTGCGGCAACCGCGACCAACAGCTGATCGCCACCAGAATGGCCCATCGTGTCGTTGACCGTCTTAAAGAGATCCAGATCCAGAAAGAGTACGGCCAGATGCGACTGATGCTGCGAGGTGCGTTGGAGCGCCTGACCCAGACGATCCACGAACAAGGCGCGGTTCGGCAAATTGGTCAGCATATCGTGGAACGCCTGATGCTCCAGACGTACTTCAGCTATTTTGCGCGCCGTCACATCGCGGGCATTGAGAAGAATTCCCTGCACACTGGAGTCTTTGAGCAGATTCGTCCCAGCCAATTCCAGATGCCGCCATTCGCCATCATCACCCTTCAGGCGCACCATAATCGTTTGTGTGATCCCTGGGTTTTCGACCAACCGCCGAAAATCGCGTTGCGCCTGGATACTGTCATCAGGATGTACCCATTTGAGCAAGGGCTGGGCCGTAAATGTCCTGGTCGAGTGGCCCAAAATCCGTTCCAATGACGGGCTGATATAGCGGATGCGCGCCCGTTCATCAACTACCGCAACGACATCCGAGCCATCCTGCACTAAGGCGCGGTAATATGCCTCACGCTGCTGCAACGATCGCAAGAGTACCATCACCCGAATCAGGGTCAGCAGCACCATCACTGACCAGGTAACGGCGATCACTGGCACATCCACTGGCTGATTGAGCAGGTATTGCCCGAGCATCAACCCTGGCATCGATAAACCCGAAATACCATGGAGCACTACCCGGGCCGGCGTCAGTTGATCGTTGGTCATCTCCCGCTGCGGCTTTGCGACGATTGAAGGGTGGAGTGCCGCCACCGCCGTGAGCAAATTGGCGAGTAACCAAAATACGTTGAGCGCCGCATTTACGGAATAGCCGCCGTTCGTCAGTGCGATCGAATAGAGGATATCCGCAAAGAAATTGATCCCAAACGCTGCAGCGAGCAGCCGCAAGACAACTGGTCGTTGCCAGAACCCCATCAGCAACTGCACCACGACCGCAAAGATCACGATGTCGAGTACCTGGTAACTGGCGGCGACCAACCGACCACCCACCGGCAGGGCCTGATCTTGCAGAATTGGCGTAATAATTGTCGCCCAGAGGATCCCCCCCAGGCCAGCAGCCACCAACCCCGCATCGATCGTTACAATCCATTCCCCGCCGGAAGTATTCGTAAAGGTGAGACCGATAACCGCATAGAGGATCGAGAGATACCCCAGGACGTAGCACAGATCCGCAACGGAAGGCAGCGCGACGGGGATGTTCAACGTCGTACAGACCGCCCGATACAATGCCCCACCAGCAACAAAGCCATTCCCCAGCGCCAGCGCATACCAGATCCCCCGATGGCGTGGCTGAAAGAGCCACAACGCCAGACTGATCGTCAGCACGGGGAGGAGAGGATAGACTACGGAAATGTAGCTCTTGATCACGGTCGAGGTGGCAAGCGGATAGGTCCCAAGGCCCAGCGTACCGATCAGAAGGCAGATCAGCCAGAGGCGATCCCGATTTGCACGAATTATGCTGCCCATCGCTCTTCTCGTTGACCTTCCACATCGGCACTGAACAGAACTACAGAGTCTTGCGAACTACTTATACCACCAAAGAAACGTAGGGCAGTAGCCCCGCGCCCAAATATACTAGCAGCACTCACGATACTCCTCATGTTATTGCCCAGGATCGTTACTTGAGTACAGGGGGTAATGGTCCTGCATTCTGGCAGATTTCGTACTAACGTACGCCATACCTCTGTCGCTCTACAGGAAAGGGACACCTTCCCCCGATCAGCCACTGCTCTGCTACGATAGCACCAACAGCGAACCAGCGCATATCCAGCACATACAAGGAGGAATCAATGCCTGATCGCCCGATTGTCGACGCGCATCTACACCTTTGGGATCCGACGCATTTTCGGATGCGCTGGCTCGATGGTAACCCCATCCTTGACAAACCCTATAGCCTCTTCGAGTTTCGTCAGCATACCGCCGGGCTGCCGATTACCGCAATGGTCTATCTCCAGGTTGAGGTTGCGCCAGCCTATGGTCTGCTCGAAGTGGCGTGGGCCGCCGCCCACGCCGCCGAAGACCCCCGCCTCCAGGCGATTGTCGCCTGGGCACCGCTTGAGTTCGGCGATCAGGCCCGCGCCTATCTCGATGCCCTCGTCACACTCAGCCCCCTGGTCAAAGGTGTGCGCCGCCTGATTCAGGGCGAGCCAGACCCCAACTTTGCCGTACAACCACGCTTTGTACGCGGGGTTCAACTCCTGGCCGACTATGACCTTTCGTTCGATCTCTGCATCACCCACGAGCAATTACCCAGCACTATCGCGCTGGTCGAACAATGCCCGCAGGTCAGCTTCGTGCTGGACCATATCGGCAAGCCAGATATCAAACACCACATCCTCGATCCCTGGCGCGCGCAGATCGCAACGCTCGCCAGCTTTCCCAATGTCTCCTGCAAACTGAGCGGCCTGGTCACTGAAGCGGATCATGCTGCCTGGACTCCCGCCGACCTCGCCCCCTATGTTGAACATATTGTGGCGACCTTCGGCGAAGATCGCTTGCTCTTTGGGGGCGATTGGCCCGTCGCATTCCAGGCATCATCGTACCCCCGCTGGGTCACCACCCTCGAGCAACTCACTGCCACCCTCGCGCCAGCGGCAAAAGCAAAGCTCTGGGCCACCAATGCCCAACGCTTCTATCGGCTGACAGCGTAGCAGCGGGCAACACCGTTGCCCAAACAAGGGCGGGTCTGGTTACTGCGCCTGATACTGGGCCAGGATCGCTTGCACCTCGTTCAGCAAGCGCACCCGGAGCGAACGCGGCTCCAAGACGCGGGCCTGCCGCCCCCAGCCCATTAGCCAGGGCAAGATCTCTTCTTCACGCCGCACCCGCAGCGTGACCAGTAATCCGGCCTCAACTTCTTCCTGGGCCACAAAATAGAAGTTGCGCGATTCCTGCACCCAACGGGCCGCTTCGCTGGTAAAGAGGACACGCACCACCACTTGCCGATCATCATCGCGCCGTTCCGCGGGCAGTGGCACCTCGCTGGGGCGGGCGAAACGCCGCTCGGTCATCGTGAAACGCTCAATGCGATCCAGCCGAAACCGCCGCAACGCCTGCCGCTGATGGCAAAACGCGATCAGGTACCACGCCCCAGCAACGTGTATCAGACTATACGGATCAGCCTCCCGCTCACTCAAAATACTGTAGGTATCGGTGCTGTGGCGGGCATAGTAACGGAAGCGAATGGTCCGCCGATCCAGAATCGCCCGCCGCAAATCAGCCAGCAGGTTCGTAACAACCGACGTTGATCCGGCTGACCCCTGGGGGGTAATGACGTGG
>JBDHWF010000137.1:0-10360 GCA_039810045.1 Chloroflexia bacterium | reverse complement strand
CTGATCGACGAGCGTTCTGATCGCGAGGTTTCATTCTACTTCGAAGGCGGCATCGTCTCGTTTGTGCGCCATCTCAACCGTAATCGGACAGTCCTTTACCCACGACCATTCTATGTCCAACGGCAGATCAACGCCTACAATATCGAGGTATCGCTGCAATACAACGATACGTATGGTGAGTCGGTTCACTCGTTTGCGAACAATATCAACACTGTTGATGGCGGTACACACGTCTCAGGGTTCCGTTCGGCCCTTACCCGTGTCCTCAATGAGTATGCGCGGAAGAATAGTTTGCTGAAGGAGAAAGACGCTAACCTTTCTGGCGACGATGTTCGCGAAGGGCTGACGGCGATTATCTCCGTGAAGCTTCCTGAAGCGCAGTTTGAAGGGCAGACCAAAGGGAAGCTTGGCAATGCTGATATGGCTGGGGCTGTGCAAGCCACGGTTGGCGAAGCGCTGACCATGTTCCTGGAGGAGAACCCCACGGCGGGGAAGCGGATCATTGATAAATGTCTGACGGCGGCGCGGGCGCGGGAAGCCGCCCGCAACGCCCGCGAACTGGTGCAACGGAAAGGCGCGCTTGATAACCTGACGCTGCCAGGAAAATTGGCCGATTGCTCAGAACGTGATCCACAACGAAGCGAACTCTACATCGTCGAGGGCGATAGCGCAGGCGGCTCGGCCAAGCAGGGCCGGGATCGGCGCTTCCAGGCGATTTTGCCGCTTCGTGGGAAGATCCTGAATGTCGAGAAGGCTCGACTCGATAAGATGCTCCAGAACAATGAGATTCGCACGCTGGTCACTGCGATGGGTACGGGGATTGGCGAAACGTTTGATATCAGCAAACTGCGGTATCATCGCGTGATTATTATGACCGATGCTGATCAGGACGGGGGACATATCCGTACCTTACTGCTGACCTTCTTCTTTCGGCATTTGCAACAGTTGATTCGTGATGGTCATCTCTACATTGCTCAACCGCCACTTTATCGCGTGCAAATCGGGAAAGAGAAGCATTGGGTTTATGATGACGCCGCGAAAGACGCCATGCTGAAGAAAGCCACTGCGGCGGGCGGCAAAGAGCCAGAGATTCAGCGCTACAAAGGTCTTGGCGAAATGAATCCCGACCAACTGTGGGAGACAACGATGGACCCCCAGGTGCGGACGATCTTGCAAGTGACGCTGGAAGATGCCGCCTCGGCAGACCAAACGTTCGATATGCTGATGGGGAATGCCGTGCCACCACGCTACCGCTTTATCCAGACCCACGCGAAAGAAGTCGTCAATCTGGATGTATAGCCCCATCTAACCAAACGCAGATCAACGAGACAGGCCACCCACTGTTTAGGGTGGCCTGTCTCGTTGGCTGGCTGTGTACTGGTTAGCGAGGTGGGTTGGCTGTTTGCAAGATCTGTCGGCCAAATTGTCCCAGGAGGATCGTATAAGGGGCCTGGTTTTCGGGATGCCGCTCGAACCGTGCCCGCTCGAAATATTGCACCGTATACGTCTTACCGTCAGCGAGTTGCTGCGTAAATTCCTCAGTAAGCGGGTAGCCAAACTGGTTCAGCCCACCGTTCGTTTGCCAGTAGGCAAAGAAATCGTTGGCAACGGTATGGCCTGTCTCGCTGAAGAACACGCTGCCATCATGTGGGCTGACTGGCTCAGTCGGCGCACCTTTGACGCCACTCAGAATCTGGCGGCCAAATTGTCCTAACTGAATATTCTGTGGTGGCTGATTTTCAGGATGATATTCGAGACGGACGCGCTCGAAATATTGCACGGTATACTCTTTGCCATCTTCCAGGCGTTGCTTGAACTCCTTACTGAGGGGATAGCCATTGATCGCCAATCCACCTGTGGCTTCCCAGCGGGCGCGAAACTCGCCAGCAATACAGAAGCCGGTTTCGGTGAAGCAGCGTTGGCCCGCGGTATTGATGCCTGTATTGTAGATTGCCGCCGCCAGTTGGTTCAGCGGATCGCCGTTTGCTGGATTACCGCTATAGGCGAAGATGAAGAACTGCGAATTGGAAGGGGTATCTGGCCCACAACCGATCAGCCGAATTGGGGCGGCAAAGGATCCATCAGGCCCAACGATTGTTCCTGGGAAGAGCGAGGCTTCGGTTGCGGCTGACCGGATGCCAATCGTCACGTTGCTGTTCGGTGGAAACCCGCCTCCTCGGACGATCACAATGGGGTTCTGGGTGGCACAGGGGCCATCAGCGGGTTCAAGCGCAATCGTTGGCGTTGCTTCGGGGGCCGTGATGGCGAAGATCGCGTAGGCCAGCAATGAGTTCGTGGCACTGTCGCGGGCGCTGAGTCGATATTGTTGCCCGGCGACAGCCTCGGGGTTCGTGCAACCAGGAACGATGGTCGCAATATTTGCATTGACCGTTACGGTACCATCAGCAGCGACCTTGCTTTGGGCGAAGACCACCGCCAAATCATCGCTACTTCCTTCTAACTGTGCCGTGAATGTCAGGGCCTGATCAGGGAGAAAGCCGCTACCAAGCGCGGTGACAACCGTTTTACAGGAACCGCGCCAGGGATTGAGGTCAAGGCTTGGCTCTGCCGCCACCATCTGTACATTTACGGGCGTAGTCAGGGCCACTATCAGGACGATAATTGCTGCGGCACTGAGCCGCCGAACGCGTTCTCCCATCGTCTGATCCTCTCGCTGGGATTATTCGGTGGTGCCACTTTGCACCGCTTTGCACAGGGTAGCATAAAGCAAGAAGAGAATGGAACAGTATTGCTGAAAAAATCGGGCGATTGTAGATAATTGACGATTATTACGACAATTTATCAGTGCTTACCGCTATCGACAGTCCTTGACAAGAGCAGTGCGCCCCCTCTACCCTTGCGGCGGTTCTTGGCATCGTTTACTGAAAGGAAAGCGTTAATAACCACAACAGTACTCAGGATAACGGTCATCTACTATTGGCGGGTTAGCACAAATACGCCGCAGCGGCTGTGAGTGACTGGCCTGCTTGATCGTTTTGATAATGGAGGCAGGGATTGGTATGTACCGTACGCCAGTTCTCTGCCGAACCGATAGCTGATTGTAGAGCGATAGCTAAGGGGAAGTGCGCATGAGCAATGGTGAGTCGCAGGATCACCAGCACCAACGAGCTACAGCAGAGCGCCTGATCGCCCGTTTATCGTGTGGGCAAATATCGCGACGTGAGTTTGTGCAGCGGGCAACGCAGTTGGGTTTCTCTGGCACCGCAATCAGCCTCTTCCTGGTTGCTTGCCGTAGTGCAACAACACCCCCAACTGCCCCAGCAACGCCATCGACCACTACGGCGACATCAACCACCGTGGCGAATATCCCGGCGACTGTAGCCCCTAATCGCACTGCCACGCGTGCGACTGGCTCTCCAGTTGCCAGTGTGACCCGTGCGGCATCGCCAGCAGCGACGCCTACCATCAGTACCGCGCCAATGACTACGCCGCAGGGAACATTGCTAGGTGGCGAGATCCCCCCAACGGCCACACTTGCTGATAAACAAGAACTGCGGTATCCCTTCGTTGAATTGACCCATGCCGACCCTGGCCAAGCAACGGCGATCTTTGAGGTGCAATTCATTCGTAATTGCTGGGATGGCTTGGTCCTTGCCAACCAGCAGGGCGAGATTGTCCCTGGCCATGCGACCAGCTACGACATCTCTTCCGATGGGCTGACCTATACCTTCACCCTGCGCGCTGGCCTGAAGTTCTCTGACGGTAGCCCCTTGAAGGCGCAGGATTACGAGTGGACCTGGAAGCGGAACCTCCACCCCGACACTGCCTCGGAGTATGCCTCCGCACTCTATCCGATCAAAGGCGCGCGCGACTATAACGAAGGCAAGAGCAGTGATCCGGCCACGGTGGGGGTCAAGGCGACAAATGATATCACCCTGGTTGTTACGCTGGCGGCACCTGCCCCCTATTTCCTGGCGTTGGCGTCCACCTGGACCTATGTTCCATTGCAGGCGGCAGCGTTGGAAAAGTACAAAGCCAAATGGGTGGAAGCGGGGAATATGGTGACGGCGGGGAAATATCGGCTCCAAGAGTGGGCCCATGATCAGCGGATGGTGCTGGTCGCTGATCCAAACTATTACGGCGAGAAGCCAACGTTGCAGCAAATTACGTTCCAGATCTACCAGGATATTACGACGGCTTCATTGCCAGCGTACCAGCGCGGCGAGATCGATATTGTCAATAGCCTTTCACCAGAGAACTTGCAACGAATCAAAGGCGATTCCACGTTGCGCCAGGAGTTTAATCAACTGCCGGTCTCTGGCACTGGATTCCTGATCTTTGACACTGGGAACACGAAATCAATCGTGGCGAAGCCTGAGTTTCGGCAGGCGGTGTACGTTGCCTTGAACCGCGATAATTTGTGCAACGTCGTATTGAAAGGGCAATTTCTGCCCAAGGCAACGCTGGTTCCGAAGGGGATTTTGGGCTATCTGGAGCAAGGCCCACTGGTGGTTGATATGAAAGGCGATAAAGCAAAGGCGCGCCAGTTGTTGCAAACGGCAGGGTATAGCGGCCAGGAAATCGTCTATACGCACACTGATACGGCCACGGCAAAGGCGATCGCCCAGGCAATCCAGGCCGATCTCAAAGAGGCAGGGATTGCGATTCGCCTGGAGCAATTGGATCGCAAAGGTTTTTCTGCCTGGCGCGATGCACGGCGTGATCAGCCATTTGAACTGTATACAGGGGCTTGGTTCTCCGACTATGAAGATCCGCAGAACTGGTATCACGCCTTTTTTGGCAGTGGCGACCAGGATTTCTGGCACTGTCGTTATCCACAACAGGAGGCTGGCAAGCAGTTTGTTGCGCTGCTGCGCCGGGCCCAAGAGCTTACAGCGCGAGCGCCGCGTCAGGCGGCCTATGAACAGGCCGAGAAGCAACTCTTGACCGATCTGCCATTAGTGCCGCTCTACAACAATACCGATATCATTCTGGTGAAACCGTACGTCAAGGGACTGATCCACACGAACCTTGGTCAGGATCTCTTTGGCGGTGTGAAAATTCTCAAGCATTAACCAGGTCAATCGCCGCTGAACTCGTTGCTGCGGGGCAGCACTAGGCGATTAGTCAGGCAATACGCTGTTAGTGGTGACTAGGGGCGCGTGGTCGTTGCTACTGCGGTAGCAAACGTTGCGCTACCAGCGGCATTCGCTGCCCCAAGAAGCATAATCAAGACACAGGCAATCGCGCAGATAAAGAGCAGCCCCGCAGCAACGCCCAGCACAATCCACAGTGTCCGATTATTCCTCCCGCTTGCTGGGGTTGGATAAGGGCCGCTTGCAGTTGGCGCTGGTGGATAACTTGTTACTGGCGTTCCCGCGTTGGGTGGTGCGGTGTAGCTTCCTTGATAGCCCGCGGGGGGTGGATTTCCCCCGGTGGGATACGTCACAGTGCCAGCAGGATTGCTATATACCGGTGGCGGTACAGGCGGATTGGCGGCTTGATTGCGCTGGTCTGATTGGGCTATCCCACGCTGATCATCAGTCGAAGAAGCTGAATCTGGCGTGGGGATGCTCACTGCCGGTCGTGTTCCTGTTGCCTGGGGATCAGGCGGTGGTGGCGGTGCTTGCTCTTGCTCTGCTGGTGTCTGTGGTCGCCACGGTTGGTAATCCCACCCGCTTACTGCTGTGTCATACTCGATGGGCTGCTTGCTCCGATCCTCGGCGGGGGTATCGGCAGTCGCTGGATCAGCTGCGGGTGCTTCAGTCGCAGGCCGATCCGGAGCGGGGGGATCAGCGGGTTCCGCCGTGGTGAAGGGTGCTTCCGCGGGGTCCGATGGCTCCTGTGCCGGCTTCTCTGCCACAAATGGCAGGTCAAATGTTTGGGTGGGGGCATTACGAATATCATCGCTAGGTGCTTTGGGGAGATCGGGCAGATCGAAGTTGACTGTGGGAGCATCCCGCATCGCCGTGACTGTTGCATCGTGCGGCGTATCTGCCAGGTGCTCCGCTGGCTTCTCCGCCGTATCGCTGAAATCGGCTGGTTCTTTATCCTGATCTCCTGCACCACTGATCGGTGGTGACGTTGGGCGCTCTGGTCGATGATGCGTATCTGCCGGAGCTTCTATCGGGGTGGGGCTGGATTGTTCGCGGCTGATGATGGTCAGGCGCGTACCACAGCGTTCGCAAAAGCGACTCCCGCTTGGATTGGTCGCGCCGCAAGTAGAGCAGGTCAGGGTATTGCTATTCGGGGTATCTGTCACATTTCGCTCCTTCGCAAAGATCGTACACAAGCAGGCCCTTTGCTCTATTTACGATCCCTTGCCGCAAAACGGCTCAGGATTTCGTTTTGGCGAATCTTTGCGTTGCCTCAGTTCTCTGGTCCTGTTGGTCATCAAGCACAGGAATATCACTAAAGAGCCGTCGATAGATAATTGCAACTATTGCGCCAAGACCTACCCCAAACCAGAGTGTCGCAAAACGAATCAGCAACGCCCCAGCGACCGCAATATCATTGGTCATCGGCGGGGAAGATACCGCCAGATTAAGCAGGACCGGGATACTCGCATCAACGGCCCCTAATCCCCCAGGCAACATCGAGACTGAGCCAATCAAGGTTGAGAGGGCTAAGATGGAGGTGGCGGAGATCAGGAGCGACCAGGAAGCCGGTAGCCCCAGGCCGAGCAACACCAGGAAAAAAGCGACGCATTCGCCAGCCCAGGAAACCAGGCCACACAGCACCGCCAGCCCAAACGGGCGTGGCCGTAGTAATTCATAACTACTCTCATAAAAGTGGCGCAGGTGGTGAATTCGTGAGGAGAGTGGCCCGATCTGTTCCAGGGCAGTGAGTATTCGTTCGGCAGTAGGGCGGTGCTGTACCAGGGCAAGTGCTACGAACGCGGCCACCAGGGTAATGACCAATACTGGCCAACCATAGCGGAAATTTACCAACCCCAACGCGGCTAAGAACACCATTGCAACGCCGTCGGTAAGACGTTCGGCGAAGATGATCGGGGCAGAAGCCGCGATGGGGGTGCCAGTGACGCGCCGCAATAAAAATGACTTGAGCAGTTCTCCAACCTTACCTGGGGTCATCACCATTGTGAATGCCCCAAAGAAGATCCCGAAGCTCTCACGAGTCGTGATATTCCGCACGCCAATCAGGCGCAGATAGTATTGCCATTTCGCAAACCGTAAGGCGTAGTTGAAAAGGGTCAGCCCTAGAATCAACGGCAGTAGTGCCCAGTTGAAATTGCTGAGGACGACGCGCAGTTGTTTGACATCGGTAACCAACGAAAGGGCTGCAATGACGAGTACGCCAAAGATCAGCGAAAGGATGATTTTGCCCCGTAGTTGCCGGAACATCCCGGCTTGCTCCTTCCTGATAACGCAACGATTGTGTTCGATGCCGATGCTGCACCAATAGCCAAAAGCAACTGGTAGTCTAGCATATACAATTTCGTGTACAGGATCTGCGCGGCACCTTGTCTACGGTAGCTGGTTTACCATAGTGACGCACTCGCTGCCATCAATGCGGCTGTTGGTGCGTTTTTATGGTACAGTGCGAAACGGAATTTGGTAAAATCTATTGCTGCGTTGACGGAAATCTAGCAGCAAGCTTTTGGAATTATTGGGTAGGTCAATGACACAACCAGTGACGCCAGAGACGAGGCAGAAAACGATTGTTGTTGTTGACGACGATCGCCAACTTGCCGAGCTGATGAGCGAGTTTCTGACTGATGAAGGCTATCATGTTGATATTTGCGCTCATGGAGAGCAGGCTTTCTCGGTTGTCCGCTCAATTTTGCCAGATGCAGTGATCCTTGATGTGCGGATGGCTGAGATCGGTGGGTTGGCAGTACTCTATCTCTTATCCACTGATCCACAAACACGGGATATTCCCGTGCTTCTTTGTACTGCGGTGTCGTCTGGCGAGATGCAGCAGTGGTACGAAGTATTAGAAGAAAAAGGGGTGCCGATCCTCTATAAGCCGTTTGGCCTGGATCAGCTGGCGCAGCAGATTGCGTCGATGGTTGTTGAACCAGAACAATAATGACCGCAGATTCCCAGATATCATGATCGATCGGGGTGGCATTGGCCTTGTTTCCCCCTGCGATCATCTTGAGCAGAGCGAAGGATAGTGCTATGACAGAAGGACCGCCGGAGCAGGCGGGCGTACAGCAGCCAGAGGGCTGGGGTTCCCCGCGTCCGCTACAAGCGGTAGCGCTGGTGCTGTTGTTGGCGGCAGTGCTCGTTACTATTGATCAACTGACGAAGCGGTGGGTAACTGCCCATTATGGCCCCTGTGGCAATACGACCTTCACGCCAATTCTGGGTGACCATATTGGTATTTCCTATGTCTG
This sequence comes from Chloroflexia bacterium, assembly GCA_039810045.1. GTDB lineage: Bacteria > Chloroflexota > Chloroflexia > Thermomicrobiales > CADCWN01 > CADCWN01. Next base: position 2,037 of record JBDHWF010000137.1, on the reverse strand, counting down.
TAACACGGGCACCGCTTTCAGTCGTTTCCAGAACTCAGCGATAGTCTGGTTGCCCGTTCTTCTGGCCGTTTGCGTGGTTGGTTGGTTGTGGTTTCGTTCGCTGGCCGAGGTGCGCGCGCTGCAACAGTTTGCCTTTGCCCTGATTATCGGGGGCGCCTTGGGCAATGTGATTGATCGGGCGCAATTGGGCTATGTGGTAGATTTTGTCGACCTGCGCCTGAATGATCAATGGCGCTGGTATGTTTTCAACGTGGCTGATTCGTGTATCTCTATCGGGGTGATTTTGCTGGCGATTGCATTTTGGCGGGCTGAAACAGCAGCGCAAGCGCCCAAAGTAGATCAACAACCAGTCAGCGAATAGTTCCATTCAAGACACGAAAAAGGCAGAGGGCCAGAAAGCCCTCTGCCTTTGCTGGTGTCAGTTAGGAACGGTTGGCGTAGTTGGCCCACCAGTCGGCGTTAGCCGCCTTGTAGTCTTCGCCCACCCAGTCGTCTGGCGGGCGATTGCCGGGATCGACCTGGCCGATGTCTACGATATGCTTGCGGAAAGCATCCCAATCCACAGGATCTTCGCCCTTCTCCTGGCGTGCGCCACGCCACCAGTCATACTGATTGCGAATGTCGGGATTTGCTTGCATCATTTCGTCGAATGTGGCCATGATACCTCCATGCTTCTCATCTTGGCCCACTACCCGTTTGGCAGTAGGCGCGAAAAATACTCTCGCAAGAATTGCACCACCAACTGTGATCAGGATCTTTTAGTTGACGTAATATTCGATGGTGTTGAGGATTTCGACCAGGGTAAATGGTTTGCGAATCAGCTTCTCATAGCGAACAGTTTTGAGTCGGGCGGTGATCAAGTCCGTTGCTGCAGCGGTGATGAATATCACCGGGATATGCGCTGTGCGTGGGTTGTCTTTGAACTGTCGACAGAATTCGATCCCATCTAATCCCGGCATCATGACATCAAGCAAAATGAGGTCTGGTGGTGACCGAAACGCTGCAAGGAGCGCACTACCATTGACCCCCGTATGTACCGCATACCCTTCATCTTCCAGAAAGTCTGCCAACATAGTGGCGATTTGCGGATCATCCTCAACAACAAAAATTGTGCTCATTGTTGTTGCCTCCGCTAATCCATGTCTGAGAGGTTTTCAGAAAATAGCGACACCTTTGCTGACGCGTGCTCCATGATTTGCGCCCTATCTTCACGCATTCTTGCCGCGTCTGCAATAGTTGTAGCAACAATAGTGTGGTGGTACACCCTTATTGTCGATTCGAGTGCGTGCGTTTCCTGCGTGAAAACTCTGCGAAAAGTGCGCCACTGAGGGTAAGTAGGGCGAGGGCGGCAAAGACGGCAACAACGCCAAACAGATCACCGAGCATCCCCGCAAATAAGATTGGGAGCAACGCTACTGCATTGGACACGGTGAAAAACGCAGCGAGCACACGGGCGCGGATCCGTTCATCTGAACGTTCCTGAAGCAGGGTCTGGCTCGGGATGAGAATAAACGCATTGGCAAACCCTAGGCCGATTGCCAGCACCATTGCGGCGATGACCGCCGTCGTCAATTCGCTGGCTGATGTTGTCGGATCATACGGCGTGAGGTAGGTGGGCAAAATCGTAAAGAGCAGCAGGAGGATACTCAAACTCAGGAGTGCCCGATCAATCAGGGTTTCGCGGTTGAAGCGCCAGCCAAGACGCCCTACCAGAAAGACCCCTAATCCCATACCCAGGCCCGCTGGTCCAATGATAATAATCAGCCGTTCTGGCGAGAGTCCTAAGGTGGTTGAGACAAAATCTGGGGCGAGGGCTGAAAGCATGAGAAAGGCGGAGTTTGCGATCGTCAGGTAAGTAATCGCTTTGCGTAGGAGCGGATCACGGGCAAGAAACTGTAAGACCTCCTGTAAATCTCGGCGGATACTAGATGCCGCCAGCTGGTCTGCACGCGGTAGGCGCGGCAATGAGGCAATCAGGGCGGCGCAGAGGCAGTAGAGGATGACGACAATAATATAAATTGTTCTCAGGCCAAGCAG
>JBDHWF010000136.1:0-10421 GCA_039810045.1 Chloroflexia bacterium | reverse complement strand
GTATGCCCATCGCGTACTGGCACGCGGGTGCAGGTGGCACTGACGACGACTGGTGCATCGCTGAAGCCCTGACCAGCAGCGAAATCGCCGAGGATTTTGCGCGTTTCGCTCTGCATCTTTTCTTCTTCGCCACCAATATAGGGGACAACATTATCGATCATGTCGAGCGAAGGGACGCCAGGATACCCTGCGCCGGAGACTGCCTGTAAGGTCGTGACCAGCACTGCATCCAGACCGAAGGCATCTTGTAATGGTTTCAGAGCCAGCACCATATGGATCGTTGAGCAGTTGGGATTGGTGACAATTGCCCCGTTCCAGCCACGGGCCGCGCGTTGTGTATTTAACGCCTCAGCGTGATCCGCATTCACTTCTGGCACCAAGAGTGGGACATCAGGTTCCATCCGATGATTGCGGGCATTGCTGAAGACTACGTGCCCCGCACTGGCGAAGCGGGCTTCTACTTCGCCCGCCGATTCTGCTGGCAGCGCCGAGAACAGAATTGGGCTGGTCAGGGACTCGTTTGGGCCACGGACGATCAACTGGCGGGCTTCTTCTGGTGGCCCACCGGGCAGCCGCCACGCGACCACCTCGCCATATGGCTGTCCGGCACCGCGTTCTGAGCCAGTAACCTCCCGTAACTCGAACCAGGGATGATCGGCGAGCAACTGTACAAAGCGTTGCCCTACCGCGCCAGTTGCTGCCAAGACGCCAACTGGAATCCGTTCGTGCTGTGCTGGTTCCATGATCTGCTCCTCTCTTGTGTCTGGTTAGACGGCGGCCATTTCGCGTGTGCCATTTGTCGTTATTGGGGACTCATTGATGATCACTGCCTCATGGAGGATTTGCATGGCGCGGGCTTCGTCGGCAGCATGGAGGACAAACGAGATATTCAACTCGGAATAGCCTTGGGCGATCGCCAGGATATTGCACTGATGTTGCCCCAAGGCCCCAAAGACGCGCCCTGCGACCCCTGGTGCGCCGCGCATCCCTGCGCCGACAGCGGCCAGAATACAGACCTGCTGCTCTACACCAATTGAGGAAAGTTCGCCCAGCGCCAGTTCGTTCGCAAACTCGCGCTCCAGGCCAAAGCGGAGTTCTTCAGCCGTGTTGGCCGGAACGACGAAACAGACATTGTGTTCAGAAGACGATTGAGAAAGCAATAAGATATTGGCATCGTGGTTTGCCATGACCGTGCAGGCGCGCGCCACGATGCGGGGGCTACCCACCAGACCTGCGCCTTCAATCGTGATCAGGGTTGCTTTCCCAATCGAGGTGAGCGCCCGTACCGCGCGTTCGATCGAGCCAGCTTCCTTGGAGATGAGCGTACCTACAAAATCAGGCTCAAAGGTGTTGAGAATCCGTAGCGGAATCCCTTTGGCGGCGGTCGGAACCATGGTGCGCGGGTGAATGACCTTGGCTCCAAAATATGAAAGCTCTGCCGCTTCGGCGTAACTGAGCATCGGAATTGGCTGAGCCTCGGGAACCAGGTTTGGGTCGGCGGTGAGGACCCCGTTCACATCAGTCCAGATCCAGACTTCGCGGGCATCAAGCGCGTGACCAAGGATACTGGCTGAATAATCGGAAGCCCCGCGCCCCAGGATGGTTTGCACTCCTTCTGGGGTTGCTCCCACAAAGCCACTGACCACAGGAACCACACCCGCTTCAACCAATGGCCGGAGCAAGGCATTCGCCCGCTCCTGTGTTGCTACCAGATCGGGATTGGCCTCGCCAAATCGTTTGTCCGTGACAATCACTCGCTCGCCACCAACGACCTGGGCGGTTAACCCTTGTTCGCGCAACGCTCCAGCCAAAATCGGGACAAGACACCCTTCGCCCCAACCAGCAATCAGATCGCGACTACGGGGACTGAGTTCGCCGAGGAGCATGACGCCAGTCAGGCTGCGCCGAAGCTGTGCTAGACGGAGCGCAACCTCGCGGTGGACATCCAGGCGGTTGGCCTGTTCATCCAGGGCTTCCTCGACTGCCTGGAAATGTCGCTCCCGTAGCTCCCGTAACGTTGTGCGAACAGCCCTGCGTTCGCCTGCTGCCGCCGCTTGCGCCACCGTGAGCAACAGATCAGTTACCCCACGCATCGCCGAGGCGACCACTACGGGCTGCTGATCGCGATGTTGGGCGACAATTGCCGCTACCCCGCGCAATTGTCGCCCCCCACCAACGGAGGTCCCACCGAACTTCATCACCAACATTGCTGCGCTCCTCTTGCAGTCGTTGGTCGTCAGGTATCACGGGCAATTGATACCTGGCAACACCATCACTTTCGGGCAAACAAAAATGCAGAGGATTCTCGTTCCCTCTGCATCGCCCACCGGCTTGGCTTGTTGACGTAACGCTACGGCCACATACCGTAACGCCCGTCGGCCAAAGCCGGTGGGCGCTTCATGGTAATGGTAGTAGTCATATACGTTGAATTGAACACAGGAACTCCCTAATCTCGATTCGTACTGTCAGGTATCCTACTGGCCCGCCGGTAATCTGTCAACCCCCATCTTTCAGAAACGGGTACAATCAGGCCAACGTAGACAATGATTCATTGCTAGAGGGAGGGGCTGATGCCACACCTACGCGCACTTTTCGATCTCACCGGGCGGGTAGCGTTGGTGACTGGCGGATCACGCGGGTTGGGTCGAGAGATGGCTGAAGGATTGGCTGAGGCGGGGGCCACCGTGATTATCACGGCACGGCGCGCTGAATGGCTTGGCCCTGCGGAGGCCGAGATGCAGGCGGCGGGGTTGGCGGTGACTGCCCAGCAATGCGATGTCACCGATCCTGATGCTGTCACCACGCTGATCGACCAGATCATTGCTGAGCATGGCGCACTCGATATCCTGATCAATAATGCGGGCATCTCCTGGGGTAGCCCCGCCGAGGAGATGCTTGCGGCCCAATTTCGCCGTGTCCTCGATACCAATACTACGGGCGTCTTTCTTCTGGCGCAGGCAGCAGCCAGGGCGATGATTCCTCGGGCGCGTGGCGTGATTATCAATACTGCCTCGATTATGGGGCTGGCGGGAATGTCGCCCGAGATTCTGCGGGCTGCTGGCTACAGTGCTTCGAAAGGTGCGGTAATTGCGCTGACGCGGCAGTTGGCGGTAGAGTGGGCCACCTATGGGATTCGGGTCAACGCGATCGCCCCAGGCTTTTTCCCCAGTCGGCTTACTGAGGGCGTGATCGCGCACGGCGGCACCCAACTCAGCGCAGCCGTCCCCCTGGGGCGACTGGGGCAACCAGGCGAACTGAAAGGGGTGGTCGTCTTCCTGGCGGCGGATGCGGCCAGCTATATCACTGGGCAAACGATTGTTGTTGATGGTGGGATGACCAGTTGGTAAAGGAAGGTGCGATGAATCGATTAGCTGGGAAGACCGCGATTATTACTGGGGCGGGTTCAGGGTTAGGGCGGGAGATTGCCCGGCAGTTTGCCGCGGAAGGCGCGGCTGTTCTGGTCACTGATATTGACGAGGCAGGCGGTCAGGAAACGGTCGCCGCAATTACGCAGGCAGGGCTGGCGGGCTCGGCCTCTTTTCAGCGACTCGATGTTACCAGTGAGGACGACTGCATCGCCGCAGTGTCTGTCGTAACCGAGCGCTGGCATCGCCTGGATCTGCTGGTAGCGAACGCTGGGATCGCGCGTGCGGCCTCAATTGTCGAGCAGTCCCGTGAAGACTGGGAGCGGGTGTTGGCTGTCAATCTTACTGGCCCATTCCTCTGTGCAAAACACGCTTTTCACGCAATGCAGGATACTGGGGGCGCAATCCTGATGATGGCGTCGGTCGCTGGGCTTGGTGGTACGCCTGGTTTGGGCGCATATGGCCCGGCAAAGGCAGGGGTTATTCAGTTGACGCAATCGCTTGCACTGGCAGGCGCACCATACAATATCCGCGTTAACGCGCTTTGCCCTGTTTGGACTGATACACCGATGGTCGCTGATTTTGTCAATACGGTTGGGGGAACCAACTCAGAGGCATTGCGGCAGCAACTACAGGCGAGTATCCCCCTGGGGCGATTTGGTACGCCGACCGATGTCGCCAATGCCGCAGTCTTCCTCGCCAGTGACGCGGCCGCCTTTATCAGTGGCGTGGCCCTGCCCGTTGATGGTGCATTTCGGGCTCGCTGAGGAAGCTTGCACTGGTGCACGCAGGATGATATGTTACAAAATGTGAATAGCGAGAAATGGATTGACTGGTCATCCATATCAGAGAGTACTGATATGCTGTAGAGCAGACTAGCAAGGTGCCAGGATACTCTGAAAGGCGTGTCGTTTTTTGGTGTGAGGCAATTATCGAAAGGAGCAGTAACCTATGCGTACATCTCGGCGAATGCTCAGTCTGATTGTTGCTATTGCCCTGCTCACGATGGGGCAGGTTTCACTGGTTGCGCGAGTACAGGCCGCAGACCAACAATGCTTCAACGAAACGCAGCAGTGTATCGACGAGCCATTTCTGACCTACTGGCGTAACCACGGCAATCTGGCGATTCATGGCTATCCGATTACCGCAGTCTTTGCCGAGCGATTGGAAGATGGCAAAGAATACCAGGTGCAGTATTTCGAGCGGAGTCGTTTTGAGTATCACCCTGAGAACAATGATCCCTACAAAGTGCTGCTTGGGCAGTTTGGGCGAATGTTGTATCTGACCGATCCCAATCATCCTCGGGCATCGAGCGCACCGCCAGCCTCTGGTGCCGCCTACTTTGACGCTACGGGGCATAACCTTAGTGGAGCCTTCCGTACTTATTGGGAGGCCAATGGTGATCTGGCACAGTTTGGCTACCCAATCTCCGAAGTTTTTGAGGAAATTCTGGAGGATGGGAAGCCCTATCAGGTGCAATACTTCGAGCGCGCCCGCTTTGAGATGCACCCGGAGAACCAGGCCCCGTACAATATCTTACTTGGGCAGTTTGGGCGGCGCATCGTGGGCGCGCTCAGCCCCAACATGGCCTTGCCATACGATGTCACGGGGGCGCGTGGGCAACTCTATCGCAACAATCTTGGGGTGCGTGTTCGGCTTGGGTTGCCCACTGGCACTGAAGCGACTGAGAATGGCGTGATCCAACCATTCGAACGTGGCGTGATGATCTGGCGCGAATCGACCCGGATGATCTACGTGATCGCTTCTGAGGCTGGTTCATATCCGACGCAGGGCAATTGGCTCTCATTCAACGATACCTGGACTGAAGGGCAGGACCCTGGCGGCGGGAACGCCCCGGTTCCCAACCTCTATAATCCGCAGCGCGGATTTGGGAAAGTCTGGCGCGATAATCCACAGGTACGGCAACTGCTTGGCTATGCCACTACAAACAATGAGGAAGTGAAGACGCTCGTCTTGCAGCAGTTCAAGGGCGGCTTCTTGATCGATGTCCGTAACGCGCCGAATACCAACGATTACCGCAATAGCCCAGGGATCTACCTGCTCTATGGCAACTATCGCTTCGAATTCCAATATGTCTACGGTGCCTGAGTGCTGATCGGCTGGGACAGCATGGAAAGGGGCTGGCGCAATTACGCCAGCCCCTTTTTCGTATCGCCGTGAGCAGGTTTTGCTTACGAGGGATAGATCCCGCGCAGCGCGGATTCGGCCTCGCCAATCGATAACTGAATATTCTTTCCCGCAAAGACATTGGCGAACATATCAACCACGATAAAGTTGTTGACGGTGGTATCAGCCGCTTGTGATGGTTTGGCGGGCCAGCCCACCCAGCGGCCCTGCTGTGCTGCCGTCAGGAAGGCTCCTAGCTGCGGGTCTTGCGCCCAGATTGGGCTATCCTCAAAGCCACGCAAGGCGGCGACGAACGCTCCTGCGCCTGCCGCGAGATAACGTTCGGTTTGTTCGCGCTGCCCTAGCCAGAGCAGAAACGCCCGTGCTGCGGTGGGATTGGGCGCTGTTTGTAGCACGGCATGAGCGCGAGTCGTGACAGGCGTAGCCTCGCCCGCTGGCCCAGCGGGGAAGGGGGCTAACGCCGATACTGCGGCGATGGCTGGGGCCTCTTGTTTCAGTTTGAGGTAGAGGCCGGGACTATTGAGGGTAGCGGCGATTTGTGCATTCGTGTAGGCCAGATTATTGCCGCTGTCGTCCCAGAGCAACCCTTCGGCAATGCAGCCTTCGTTCCAGAACTCCTTGGCCCAGGTGATTGCCGCGCTGGTCTCCGCGCTATTGATGGCGATTTTCTTGCCGTCGGCCTCGGTGATCCGCCCGCCAAAGCCCCAGAGTACACCGTGCCAGAGGGCGCGCGGGTCTTCCGCTGAGCGTCCGGCAGGTGCGCCAAACGGATGCCGTGCGGCCTTCCAGGTTTTGCTCAGGGCTTTCAGGTCATCCAGATTTGTTGGAAAGGTACTGGCCCCGGCTGCTTTGAGCCAGTCAGTGCGGTAAATGATGGCGCTGGGGATGATACTGAATGGCACTGCCCGCCAGACGCCATCAACGTGCGCCTGCATTGCCGCGGTTTCGTAGTAACCACCAAAGGTTGTGGCGAGTTCTTCTGCTTCGGCAGAGAGATCGGCAAAAAGGCTGGAATGCAACCAGGGCAGGTTATCGCGACAGCCAACAATATCAACGCCTGTCGTTCCAGATGGCGACGCCAACCGCGCCTGGAGCCCTGCTTCCCCGACCGTCTCGATGGTGATCGTCACGTCATGGTCGCGGCCCCATTCCAGCGCGAGATCACGCAGGCGATCATCAGCAGCGGGGGCTGGGCTACCAGTGAGGAGCAGATTGAGTGTGGTGCCAGCCTGTACGGTTCGACGCCCAGAGACGGTTGGGGTGGCAGGTTGATTGTTCGTATCAGGGGTCTCGGTTGGGAGGGTCGTTGGGGTACTCGTATTTGTGGTACAGGCCCCCAGCAAGGGTAGCACTGCAAGGCCGACTGCTGCACCACCAAAACGACGGATGAATTGTCGACGGTTCAGGGTTGTCCAGCTCGTCTCCCCACCGTCGCGCTGCAGATCAGCCATCGCCTGCCCTCCGTTTCGGGTAACAAATTCGGTGTCGTACAGACGCAGGTGTTCAATGCGTGCCTGCACCCGTGGTGTACGTACGCATATGGTAGTGGATCAGTGCCAGATTGGCAAGGGGGTTGAGTGGCGCTACCGCCGCTTGTGTTGTGATTGTCCAGCGGGGTGGCTGGCGACTGCAGTCGCGCCTCGCTGGCTTACGGCCACAAAGTCCGCCTGCGCGGACTCGGAGTGGGGTAATGGTGTGCCTGCGGCCCCGACAATCAAGCGGCAAGCTGCTGTAGAGCATAGTGTTTTGGGCTGGAGGATCAGGGCTGGCCCCAGTTAGGGCCAGCCCTGATCGTTGTCTCCGAATACGTCGGGATGGGTTATAAGATATATTTGCTGAGGTCTTCGTCTTCGACGAGATCGCCAAGTTGTTCGCGAACATAGCTCGCGTCAACGGTCACCACTTCACCAACATGGCTAGGGGCGTCGAACGACAATTCTTCCAGGACACGCTCCAGGATCGTCACCAGGCGCCGCGCGCCAATATCTTCCTGGCGTTCGTTGATCATCGCCGCCACCGCGGCAATTTCGTGCAGGGCTTCGTCGGTCAGGGCTAACGTGACCCCTTCGGTTGCCAGCAGTGCCGTATATTGGCGGCTCAGGGCGTTTGTTGGCTCCGTCAGGATGGCGTAGAGTTCTTCCTCGCCGAGCGGGTCAAGCTCGACCCGCAGGGGGAAGCGACCCTGAAACTCTGGTAACAGGTCGGCAGGTTTGACCTCGTTGAACGCGCCCGCCCCAATAAAAAGGATGTGGTCGGTCTTGACTGGCCCATAGCGCGTGGTGATCGTCGTTCCTTCGATGATTGGCAACAGGTCGCGTTGGACGCCTTCATCGGAGACTGTTGGGCCGCTCTCGTCACCCTGTCCGACGATCTTATCGACTTCATCAAGAAAGACGATTCCCTCTTCTTCGACACGGTGAATCGCCTCGTCAAGCACTGCGTCCCAATCGATCAGCCGTTCGGCCTCCTCGTCAGCCAGAATCCGCCGGGCCTCGGCAACTGGCACGCGCCTGATGCGGCGTTCTGGGCTGGTGGATGCTGGGCCACGCAAGATGCGGCCCGCTGCTTCGGCACCCTCATAACTGAATGCGTACGGTTCAGGCGGCACTACCTCTACCTCAATCTCAACCAGATCGTCTTCAAGCTGCCTGGCCTGAATCTGCGTGAGCAGGTGATGCCGTTGCTGATTACTGGCTGCTGTCGTTAGTCCGCGTGGCTCCACTGCAGCTGAGGCGGCACTGCCGCGCCTACCGCGGCGGCTGGCGCTGCGCCGGACGGCGGGGGCTTGCCCTTCGCGTTGTTGCTGCAAGTAGGTAGCAATCCGTTCCTCAGCCGCGCGTTCGGCAGCCGGACGAATTTCCTCAAACTGGCGGGCGTCGATTTGGTCGATACTCAGTTCAAGCAGGTCGCGGATAATTGTCTCAACATCGCGCCCCACAAATCCTACTTCGGTGAAGCGGGTCGCTTCAACTTTGATGAATGGTGCATCAACGAGTTTGGCGACACGGCGAGCGAGTTCAGTTTTGCCAACACCAGTGGGCCCGATCAGCAGAATATTCTTCGGCCCCACTTCATCGCGCAGGTCGGCAGGAAGTTGGGCGCGGCGGAAACGAGAGCGTAGGGCCACCGCCAATGCCCGCTTCGCCTCGCGCTGGCCCACGATGTAGCGATCAAGGGCACTGACGATTGTTGCTGGAATAAGATTCTCCATCTGTCGTTTTACTCCACCAATTGTGGCTATCTCTGGGCGATCTCGGTGGTGTCTGCCTCGGCGTTGGGATCATCCGCCGCGATTGCCTCGACCATCAGCGTATCGTTGGTATAGATACAGATCCGGGCAGTAATCCGCATTGCTGCTTCTACAATCGCCTTGGCCTCTAGCTCGGTATGATCAAGCAAGGCTTTGGCGGCGGCATAGGCATATGGCCCGCCCGCCCCAATCGCCACTGCGCCATCATCTGGTTCCAGGACATCGCCATCGCCAGACAAGAGTAGCACCGTCGTCTGGTCAGCGACGATCAGTTCGGCTTCCAGGTGCCGTGTGGCGCGGTCAGTGCGCCAATCCTTCGCCGTTTCGACTGCGGCTTTGCGGAGATTGCCGTGCCAGCTTTCGAGTTGGCCCTCAAACCGATCCAGCAAGGTCAAGGCATCGGCGATTGCGCCAGCGAAGCCCACCAGGACTTGCCCATCGTAGAGGCGGCGGATTTTACGGGCGCTATGCTTGGCGACAACATCGCCGAGCGTAACCTGTCCATCGCCCGCAATGGCAACCTGGTCATCACGTTTGACGGCGAGGATCGTGGTGGCGTGCGCGCGTGGTCGAGAACTGCTGGTCATTGGCGCACCTCTGTATTGATCGTGGCGATTTTTTGCCTTGCCGCTCTGCTACAGGCTGGGCAAGCACCCCAGCTTGTTCGCCGTTGGCGCTGGGGGCTGCTTTACCTTGGGCTGCTTAGTCAGCAGTAACCAGTTCCTGGTTTGCGGCGACTCCTTCGCGTGAGGTATTGCCACACACGATACAACGTGCGCCACTGCCACGCTTCCCAGCTTCGACCATCAGGCCACCACAGGCTGGGCAAGGGGTTGGTAGCGGGCGATCCCACGATGTAAAGTCACACTCTGGATAACCGTTACAACCGTAGAAGACACGACCACCTTTACGCGAACGCTTGACAACAATCTCGTGTTGCTTGCACTTCGGACAGGTGACGCCCGTGCCCTGCGCGATATTCCGCGTGGTCTTGCACTCGGGGAAGCCAGTACAGGCGAGGAATTTCCCAAACCTGCCGAGTTTGATCACCATCGGTTTGCCGCAGTTCTCACAGATTTCATCGGTCGGCTCATCGGCCACTTTGACGCGCCCAACCGATCCTTCGGCTTGCTCCACTGATGCAGCAAACGGGCCGTAGAACTCTTGCAGCACTGGCACCCACGGGCGTTCCCCGGCGGCGATTTCGTCGAGTTCTTCCTCCATCCGTGAGGTGAAGCCGATATCGAAGATCGCCGGGAAATGCTCCACTAGGATGTCGTTGACCACACGGCCCAGATCGGTTGGCTGTAGGCGCTTCTCATTCATCTCCGCGTAGAAGCGCGTTTGGAGGGTGGCGACAGTGGCTGCATAGGTACTTGGCCGCCCAATCCCCTGTTCCTCCAACGCTTTGACCAGGCTCGCTTCGGTGAAGCGTGGTGGTGGCTGGGTGAAGTGTTGCTCTGGCGAGAGCTTGAGCAGGTCGAGCAGTTCGCCTGCTGTTAGCACGGGCAGGGCGTCTTTATCGAGTTCATCATCGGCCCCATCATCGCGCCCTTCGCGGTAGACCGCCAGGAAGCCAGGGAACTTGATCACTGATCCAGTAGCGCGGAAGCTATACGGCGCTTTCTCGCTCACTGGGCGGTCGGCATTGAGTCTAC
>JBDHWF010000135.1:0-10470 GCA_039810045.1 Chloroflexia bacterium | reverse complement strand
GCGCAGGTCGAGCAGACCGCTGGGCCACGTCCCGCGCCTATCCTTAACGATGGGCCACGTGAGCGTACTGTGACCGTCCCAGAGGCGGCGGTGCCACAGCGCGAAACGGCGACACCACTGGTGCCGCGTCCCGAGCCGATTCCAGCAGATGCTCGTCGCTTGGCTCCTCGGCCAATTCGTGAGCCAGCCCAGGCCCCGAAGCCTACGGCTGCGCCAGTTGCTACGGCGCATGATAACGATCTGGATGATCTTTTTACTGAAGGGACTGACGAGCCAGTGCAGACGGTGCCTGCCCGGGCCGAAACTCGACCCGCGACGCCATTACGTCCGGCACCACGCCACGTTGCAGATCCACCACCATTTACCCGTGAAGCAGTTGATGATGGCGAAGATGAAGTCGTTGACCTTGCCAACTATGGCTGGACCGAGTTTTGGAGTTGGGCCAGGGCGCGAGGGTTTAATGATCGCAAATCGCTTGATGCTGTCGTCGGTCGTCCAACTAATGGGATGACCCCGCTGGAGATTCGCAAACAGATCCAGGCAAAACAAAGTTAAGGACGAGGCAAGCGTGATGGTAGGGAATTGGTCTGGACGGCGCGGCGAATTAGCTGGATTGCGGTATGTCGAGGTGACAAGTACGGAAACTGCTGATGATGCTGCGCTCGTGATCGGGTTGCATGGTCGCGGTAGTAATGCTGACGATCTGGCAGGATTAGCACCAGCACTGGATCCACGCTGGCGGTATATCTTTCCGCAGGCCCCGAATCGGCTCGATCTTGGTGAATGGGCGCGTAGCTTTTCGTGGTATGAACCGATTATGTCAGACCACGAACGACAACAAGCTGCCCGCGTTGGTATACCAATCTCCCCACAGCTCCTTGTGGTGCGAGAACAGTTGCAGCAGTTCCTCAGCGCGGTTCATGAGCGCTTTGGTGTGTCGCCTGCGCGTAGTGCCTTGATCGGCTTTTCGCAAGGGGCGGCGATGGTGCTGGATACAGGGTTACGGGCGGTTCCCCCATATGCTGCCCTGGTGGCAATGAGCGGCTTTTTGCCCGAGGCGGACGATCTCCCGGCTGTCCTGACCAGTGCCCAGGCTGGCAACTTACTGGTTGTGCATGGCGTCAATGACCAGGTGATCAGTATTGGGATTAGCCGGAGAATTCGTCAGGTGTTGGAGCGGGCGGGGTTTGCAGCAGAATATCGTGAGTTTGCGATGGGGCACGAAGTGAGGGATGAATCACTGGCAGCAGTAGCTGAATTTTTACAAGCCCGTCTGCATGATGCCGCTGCGGACTCGCCTCAATGAGTACTGTCCTTGATCCAGCCTTGATTGCCACAGGGATCGCGCATTTACGCACCACAGACCCGCAGTTGGCGCGACTGATTGACGTGGTGGGGCCGTGTACCCTCACCCGCGAAACCAATTACTATCACGCGCTGGTTGATGCGATTGTATCGCAGCAGATTTCGATCAAGGCAGCGGCGAAAATCCTTGAACGCGTGCTTGCCCTCTGTGCCCCTGATCCAGTTCTCACTCCCGCGCATATCGTCGCCCTGCCCGTAGAGGAATTGCAGGCCGTTGGTTGCTCACGGGCGAAGGCGGCGTACCTGCATGACCTCAGCCAGCGAATTGTTGATGGTCGTCTTGATCTCGACGCCCTGACGGCACTGCCCGACGAGGCAGTCGTTGACGCGTTAGTTGCGGTCAAAGGGATTGGTCGTTGGACCGCCGAGATGTTCCTGATCTTCTCGCTGGGGCGGGCTGATGTGTGGCCCATCGATGATCTGGGGGTAGTGATTGCGGTGCAAAGTTTGTATGTGCTGCCCGACCGCCCTAAGCGTAAGGAGATGTTGGCGCTTGGCGAGCAATGGCGGCCTTACCGCACGCTTGCCGCCTGGTATCTCTGGCAAAGTCGACGTATTGCGCTCAGTATCCCGCAGTGAGTACGCCGCTGAAGGGGACAACGGAGCAGCGCTTAATGCGGTTGCAGCGGCGGCTGGCCCAGCAGGTTGCACTGAAAGAGCAAGCGGTGACATTACCACGCGCAGGCCAGACCTACACGATTCTGATGCCATCTGACCATGATCACTTACTCGATCAGGCCGAGCAGGATCCTGAACAACAGCTCCCCTATTGGGCCGAGATCTGGCCCAGCGGGATCGCGCTTGGTGATGTTGTCCTCAGCCGACAGCAGGAGTTTGCCCGCCAGCCTGTCCTTGAATTGGGGTGTGGCTTGGGGATTACGGCCACTGCTGCCCTGGCTGCTGGGGCGAAACTGCTCGTTACTGATTATTCGACAATTTCGCTCGACCTCTGCCATTACAATGCGTTGCGCAATGTCGGTCGTGAACCAGAGAAGTTGGCGATTAACTGGCGGTTGCCGAGCGATGATCTGCTGCAACGTGCCGCGGCGATCGGTGGGTATCCAATCATTTTGGCCGCCGATCTTCTCTACGAGCGCCGCGATATTCTGCCGTTACTGAGCCTGGTAGGGCGATTACTCGCGCCAACTGGCACGCTTTGGCTGGCGGAACCAGGGCGGGATACCGCCCAACGGTTTCTCAAGGCCGCTGCCGAACAGGGATGGTCGTGCGCGAGCCAGCGACACGCTGGGCCATGGGTTGGCGACTCCACCGTTGCGGTTGGGGTCCATTTTCTGACGCGCTCGGTGACGAATAGCGCAACCGCCTCACCACTCTAAGGGTGTTTCATCGTCGTCCAGGCGTGATTGTCGCCGCTGTGATCCGCGGCGAGTGGTGCGGCTGGTGTTGATCGCGCTGCGGCGTTGGCGGCGCGGAGCCATTTCCAATTCCAGGCCCCCAGTGATCAGCGCAAAGACGTTATATGCGATCCCTGCCAGCAGAAAGATGATAGCGACGATGATACCCCCAATGATTGTGAGCAGGATCGTACCAGCTATTGCGCCAAGAAAGGGGTGTGCCCCGATTGGGGCCAGGGTTTGGTAGAGACTATCCACATTCAAGGCTTCACGCGGCCTGAACTCTGGAGTTGGTAAGGCGAAACCAGCGATTTTGGTATTGGGGTCCCACGGTCGCCAGGGTGTCATCCCGTCAAGCGTTTTCCAGATCCCGTGGGCAATCCAGGCGATACTGCTGCTGATAATCAACGCAGGGATAAAACTGATAACCCATCCAAGGCTCATCCCTACGCGAAGCAGTGAGCGATGATTCACCCGCCGAATAACCATGCGAGTAGGCAGATTGGCATCAGCTAGTTCAGTCACCAATAACCCTCACTATCGTGGCCTGCGGTGGTGCGAGCAGCGACAATTGCGCCACTTTTGCTAGTCCCATCGCAGGACGTTACCAGTACCCCACGCTTGGTCTGCTGATCCAGAGATTGGCGGGCGGAACGTTCTGTGCGATAAGGAGATTATACTGTGTCGATTTACGTTACTTTCTCGCCCTCAATGAACCGCTAGAGGAGGAAGATGAGCTACGATCTCCTGATTGATCACCCAGAAGGGGAAACCTTCACGCTTGCTGCTGCTGAAGCGGCCATTGCGAAGTTTCCGCAATTACGGCGTCGTGATGCCGAATCATATCGCTCGGCAGCGACTGAATTATTGTTGAATGCCGAGCGTCCGGGTGCCCCTATCGACTCACTAACCCTACGATTGCTCTATCGCGAGTTACCTGGCAGTTTTGACGGTGGCTGCGATCTGGCGCTGGGGCTGGCGCAGGCCCTTGGTGGGCGGGTGATGGATGTTCAACTGGGTGAGCAAATCACCAGCGAAACACGGGGGGCTGCGCGGGCGAAGGCTGAACAGGCGGCCCAATGGTCGAAACGCCTTGGCACAGAGTTTGAGCAGCCAGAAAAAGCCTACGTTGATCAGCCAGCAATGGCAGAAGCAGCGTCCGTAGCAAGTGAGGCACGGCCCTGGTGGAAATTCTGGGCACGCGATTAACTGCGCCGCAGAGTAGGGCTGCCCAAGCAGTCGCTTTGCAGTAGGTGCAGGGTTAGGGCGCTTTGCGCTCCGCCTTTGTGTCGTCCGCCATGCCCTGCGGACGGACAAGCAGCAATGGTACGCGGGTATGTTTCAACGTTGCGTCGGCCACACTTCCTAGTACCATTCGCCCAAGTGCGCCTCGACCGTGGGTCGCCATCACTACGAGTGCGGCATTGTGATCACGGGCGGCTTCGGCGATCGCCAGGGTGGGAACATCCAGCCGAACGTCAAACTCTACCTGACAGCCACTCGTTACCCCGCGCACCACGAGATCTTGCAGATAGTGTTTTGCAATCGCCAGGTGATCAGCCTGTTCCTGGGGTGGCTCAAGCGTGGTAAACGCCGGGATTGCTGCAGACTCAAATGGTGAAACACTGTGTAGCAGAATCAGTTTGCCGCCAAGCGCCATGGCCATATTTGCCGCAGTAGGTAAGGCTTGCTCGGCAAATGCTGAGCCGTCGAGCGGGACGAGGACATGGGGATGCCCGCTGATTGCTGCTGGTGCAGCAGACTCATCCCAGGATCGTACCAAGAGCAGGGGTACTGGGGTATGCCGCAGCACTGCCTCGGCTACACTACCAAAGACCAGCCGCCCCAGGCCCGTACGCCCATGGGTCGCCATCAGAATCAGGTCAACCTGTTCGTCTTTGGCGGTCTGAATGATCCCATCAGCGGGCGTGCCATAGGCGATACGGGTAATCGCTTTCAGGCCGTGTGCGTTAATCTCGTCGGCGTGCTTGCGCAGATATACTTCAACGTCCGAGGAGAATTCCCCAGCAGCTTCGGCCATCATGAGCGCTGCTGAAGGGACTGTTTCGACCGAGCGAAGCAAGACTAATTCGGATTGCCAGCGCTGGGCAACTGACTCAGCATAGGCGATTGCGCGTTCCGATAATGGAGAGCCATCAAGTGGCACTAAGATTTTCTTGGTCATCGGTGCTTCCTTTCCCCGCCGGTCTCCCGCTGTGGTGGTCGTCACAGCAGCGGATTATGCTGATCTCCCTACTGCCCCCCTGTTAACATTGTATCAGGATACTGGGCCAGTGCATGGCACACTGGCTATTGCGCACTGCTCTCGTACACGATGCGTCTGTGGCGATCGTTAGTGGCAGAGGCTATCGCTGGTTGCAGCCTACTGTTGCGCTGGTGGGAGATCTTGTGGGCGGATAAACCGATACCCTAATCCGCGCTCGGTAGTGATGTAGTGCAGCCCACCGGGCCGCTCAATCTTCGCCCGTAAGCGACTGATAAAGACTTTTAGGTAGTCATTCGAGGCGACATAATCCGCACCCCATACGCGGTCGAGTAGCGTTCGATGGGGCATCAGTCGACCAGCGTTGCGAACCAGATGAAAGAGGAGTTTATATTCAACCGGGGTGAGTTTGACTGGTTCGCCCGCCACGGTCGTTTCATGATTTTGGAAGTTGATGGTCAGTTCACCAGCCACGAAGTCGGGGGCAGCGGCAACAGGTGGCGGTAGTTCAGCCCGCCGTAGCACCGCTTTGATCCGCGCTAACAAGACGAGATGGCTAAAGGGTTTGACAATATAATCGTCAGCGCCCATTTCCAAGCCCCGTACCTGCGCTGTTTCGTCACCACGCGCAGTCAGCATTAATACTGGTACATCAGAGATCCGCCGAATTTCTTGCAGGACCTCAAAACCATTCTTGCGTGGCATATTGATATCGAGTACTACCACATCTGGCGTCTGGTCATAAAACATCGCCAAACCAGCTTCGCCATCTTCGGCGGCGATCACTTCGGCATCTTGCCACTGCAACGATAGGCCAACGGTCAATGCATCAAGAATCAGTGGATCGTCATCAACGACCAGGATTTTCATTGAACTCCTTTGGGCTATCCGGCCCGCTTATGCGATCTCGGTGGCGAGGGGCAGGGCGATGGAGAATGCTGCGCCCACGCCAGGGGTGCTCTCGACTGCGACCCGTCCACCATGCAGGGTAACTAATGCTTTGACAATTGGCAACCCCAGGCCACTGCCCACGATCTGGCGTGAAGCTGCGGTGCGCGGTCGATAGAAGCGCTCGAAGATCCGCGCCTGATCTTCTGGCGGAATACCGGGGCCATTATCTTCGACCACGAGCAGCACCTCACCAGGAAGCAGTTCCGCCCGTAATGTGATCTTGCCACCATCATACCCGTATTTTTGTGCATTCCCAAGCAGGTTCAGGATTGCCCGCTCGATTTTTGGGCTATCAACCAGCACAGGCAACGGGGTATCTGGCAGCGCCAGGGTCAGGTGTTGACCGCGCTCGGCCAGTAATGGCTCAATCGCCTGGGCAGCCTGCTGGGCGATGGTACGCAAGTCTGAGGAGATCAGGGTGAGCGAAGTGCGACCACGTTGTAAGCGACCAAGCTCTAGCAGATCGTCAACCAACCGGGTCATCTCGCTGGCCGCATGGTCAATATTGGTCAGCATCCGATGGAGTGGTGGGGGCATTGTGGCTGGCTCGTTGGCAAGCACGACGCCAATGGCCGCTTTGATCGCGGCTAATGGTGTGCGCAGATCGTGTGAGGCATTGGCGAAGAACTCCTCACGTTCGTTCTCTACTGCGCGCCGCATTGTGATATCGCGCAACGTGAGAACAGCTCCCAGGGGGCGATCCCCTTCAGTGCGTACAGGGGTGGCACTGCCCTGCACCAGCACTGTTGTGTCATCAGGTCGAGTAATCAGCCACTCGCCATCGATGATTGCCTCACCGTTTATACTGGCTCGGGTGAGCGGGTGATCGCTGGGGGCCAAGGGGACACCATTGGGATCGGCCCAGCCGATGTCAAGTGGTCCACTGGCGCGACCAAGCAACCGTTGTGCGGCAGCGTTGATAAAGTTAACCTGACTGCTTGTGTTGGCGATGACTACTCCATCGGCAATTTGACCCAGGATAGCGACCCGTTCAGCAGCAAATCGTTCGGCCTCGGCACGGGCGATTTGTTCGCGGGCGAGCAGGTGTCGTCGCTCGGTCTCGGCGCGCTGTCGCCCGATGGCATAGCGGAGTGAGCGGAGGATTGTGTTCCCATCAACTTGCCCTTTGACCAGATAATCTTGTGCCCCGTGCGATAACGCTTGCATCGCCATTTCTTCGTCAGCTAGCCCAGAGAGGACGACAATTGGCAGGTCTGGAGCGACCTGGCGCACGCTGATGCAGGTTGCCAATCCCTGGCTGTCAGGGAGCGATAGGTCAAGCAGCACTGCATCAAATGCAGCGGTATCGGCAGTGAGTTGAGCGATGCCCTTCGCCAGCCGATCAACGCACGTGAGCGTGAATGCTGAGTCAACTGCCTCAGTCAGCATCAACTGAATCAGCCGCGTGTCGCCTGGATTATCTTCAATCAGGAGTAGTGCAAAGGAGTTACGTTGCATTGGCCCCATATTCGCTAGTGGTTCGGGAGCTTGACTATCGTTAGCCAGAATGCTTCAATCGCCTTCACCACATCAACAAACTGTTCGAAGCCCACTGGTTTCGTAATATAACAGTTTGCGTGTAAGGCGTAGGAGTCAATAATGTCTGCTTCGTCGGACGATGTGGAGAGCACAACGACGGGGATATGGCACAGGGCTTGATCGGCTTTGATCTCAGCGAGCACTTCGTGACCGCCTTTGCGGGGTAGGTTGAGATCGAGCAGGATCAAGTCTGGCTCAGGCGAGTTGGCGTAGATCCCTTCGTGGCGGAGAAAGATCAGTGCTTCTACGCCATCACTCACCACATTGAGGTTATTCCGAAAACTTCCTTCGCGCAGTGCCTCACGGGTGAGGCGTACATCGCCCGGATTATCCTCCACTAAGAGGATTTCTACTGCTCGGTGTGGTTGATAATCAAGCTCAGTCATTGCCATCACGGCCCTCCTGTCCTGGATCTTCTCGAGGGAGGGTAAAATGAAAGGCGGTGCCAGCATCCAGGGTTGATTCTACCCAGATCTGACCGCCATGCCGATCGACAATTTTCTTGCAAATCGCCAGACCAATCCCCGTACCAGAATATTCGTCCTGCGTATGCAACCGCTGGAAAATGACGAAGATCCGCTCAAAGTATTCTGGGGCGATCCCAATCCCGTTATCCCTAATGGTAAAGTGCCACCAACTGCTATCTGGCTCAGCGGTGATCTGGATCAGTGGTGGCACCGTTGGCTGGCGGTATTTCAGCGCATTGCCGATCAGGTTTTGGAAGAGTTGGCGCACCTGTGTGGGATCACCCAGTACCGTTGGAAGTGGGGCATGGCGCACCGTCGCCCGTGTTTCTTCAAGGAATGGCGCGAGGTCACTCGTCACTGTATCGATCAATTCGTTGCAATCGACAACGATAAACGGATGGCCGCGTGTACCAACGCGTGAGTATGCCAAGAGGTCTTGAATCAGTTGGTGCATCCGATTGGCTCCGTCGACCGCGTAGCCAATAAACTCATCAGCATCCGCGTCGAGTTGCCCCCGGTAGCGGCGGGCCAAGAGCTGGGTATAGCTGGCGACCATCCGCAGCGGTTCTTGCAGATCGTGTGAGGCGATATAGGCGAATTGTTCCAATTCCTGATTTGAGCGGGCAAGTTCAGCGGTTTGGCGGGCCAGGAGGGCCGCCGTTTGTTGTAGCTTATGGGCGGCGCGGCGTTGTTCCGTTACATCGCGCACCACTGCCGTAATCGTCAGGCCATCAGGAGAATTTGAGGAACTCAGGCTGATCTCCACTGGGAACTCGTGGCCGTCACGATGGCGACCATAGAGGGATAGCCCCACGCCCATCGGGCGCGTATGTGGAGCGCGAATATAGTTCGTGCGATCTTGTTCATGATGATGATGGAACCGTTCAGGAATCAGGATTTCCAGTGGCTGCCCCAGTAACTCGTCACGCTGATAGCCAAATAGGATCTCTGTTTGGCGATTGATCAGCACGATCTGGCCCAGTTCGTTAATGATAACTACACCATCGGGGGCCGATTCAATAAACCCGCGAAAGCGGGCTTCGGCATCAACGAGGGTGGGCGTTGATGCCGCGACTTGTGTTCTCGCAGTTACTGGTGGGGTGGTAGGCGTTTCTGCAACAAGGGCGACAAGCTCTTGTAGCAGGGCTTCTTGAACAGGGGTAAATGGCCCACTCTCAGCCAGACGAGCGATAGCTGCAATCAGCAGAGAATGCTCAGATTGTGGGGAATGTTGCCCTATTAGTTCCATTCGCTATCCCATTCCTACTGCTTGTTATGCTCATCATAGTAGCGTGTGTCGCCTGGGCCGTTGCTTTTCGTAAATAGTATGTAAACAGAAATGATCGAAGAGGTTGGCGGAGCGCATGGTGTAAACGAGTTGTCTGCGCCTTATCTGTAGTTATTGACGATTCATTTACACAGCGCAACGTCACCCGTAAAGTCGGGCCATTATCCTACTACTGGAAAACAAAGGTTTGTTGGGGAGTACAGAGGACACCTGATAGATAACAACGCAGTGTCCATTGAGAAGGAGGCCCGAGATGACACAAGTCAAGACGCGGGATGCAGTCCTAGCAGCGGTAATTGTGGTGGGATTCATTATTTTCCAGATTGGCGCAGATGTAACATCAGGCGCGGGGGCGCTCTTTGCGGTGCTGGGCTTGATTGTAGTGGCTGGCGCTATTGCGACACTGGTCTATGATCATATGGGCAAGAATCGGCTTGACGATGAGCCAACTGTGGTCGAACAGCCAGCCTTGTCCCGGTTCCTCTTCCATGATACGCGGTCGGCCCCGCTGTGGTTGGCCTTGCGCCTCTACCTTGGCTTCTCCTGGCTTGAGGCAGGGTTCCACAAAGTCACAGATTCTGCCTGGGTTGGTGGTGGTTCGGCCTTGGCCGGGTATTGGACACGGGCAGTAGCCATTGATCCAAAGACTGGGAAAGGGCCAATTACCTATGCATGGTTCCGCGACTTCTTGCAGTTCATGCTCGATAATAAGTGGCAGTCCTGGTTTGCCCCACTGATCGCTTGGGGTGAAGTGCTGGTCGGCGTCGGGATCATCGTTGGTGGCCTCGTCGGGATCGCTGCCTTCTTCGGTGCACTGATGAATATGAGCTTCATGCTCGCTGGGACAGCCAGCACCAATCCCGTCCTCTTCGTCTTGTCGGTACTGATGATGCTGGGCTGGCAGGTAGCCGGGTATTGGGGTGCGGATCGGTTCATTCTCCCGATGTTGGGTGCGCCATGGCGGCCCGGACGGATCTTCAACAGGCATACAACGACAACAACCACAACGGCAGCCTCATAACAAGGTAGCGCGTAATGTCCAAATAACCCCGCTGGCAATTGCCAGCGGGGTTCAATTTTCTTCTGGAACACGTTAGTGATGATGGGCACGACAACGAAGATCCAGGGCCGCATTTTCTAACGCTGTTCGCCGTTATGACACTGGCATGAAGACAGACGAGATGGCCTGATATCAGGCTATCTCGTCTGGGCGGCAGGGGAAAAATTAACACTCCCTTTGCGATCCCTTAAGCCTTGCTTAACACACGGGCAGTACAACTT
>JBDHWF010000134.1:0-10563 GCA_039810045.1 Chloroflexia bacterium | reverse complement strand
TATCACTGGCGCTTGCCAGGACTGTACAACGACGAAGCGTACGATGTGATTCCGGCGATGCAATTAATCCTCGGTCAATCGGTCGAACTAAATCGAGGGGTTGGGCTCCACCTGTTCGGCTACGATCTGCCGCTGATGATTAGCGACTATCAGGGCGTCAGCAGTATGTACATCGTGTTGCCGCTGTTCGCCATCTTTGGCCCTGGCGTTGGCCCGGTGCGGGCGATGACGATCGGGTTTGGAGTGATCGCGATCATTTTGAGCTACTGCGTTGGGCGGCAACTGTTCGGGCGTGTGGCTGGGGTGGTCGCCGCCGCCCTGCTCGCCAGCAGCCCCTCCTTCATTTTCTGGTCACGGCTGGGTGTCTATGTCGTCAGTCAGGTCGTCCCGCTGGCGCTCGGGGCGATAGTGGCGTATCTGGTATGGCAGCGCAAACGGCAAGCACGCTGGCTCTTGCTTGCTGGACTGCTCACCGGGATTGGCTTCAGCACGAAGATTCTCTTTATCTGGTTCATCCTCGCCAGTTTCGCCGCTGGGGTCGCGATCTGGCTGCTTGATTGGTGGTGGCCGCTTGCCGCCAATGGGCAATCATGCCGCCGCCGCTCCTTCCGCCATAAGCTTAACCAACCTCTCAGCTTCAACCGCCGCGATTTATTAGCTGGAATCAGCGGCTTCCTCCTCGGCGCAGCCCCACTGATCGCCTATAACGTTCTGTCGGGCGGTACATTCAAAATTATCCGCGCAAACGCAGGGCAAACCGAGAAAGGAGTCGACAACAGTGCCTTTCTCACCAACGTATTCGGACGTTTCGGCGCATTCAAAACAATCCTTGAAGGCTCCTACTTCTGGTTTCTCGGCGATAATCGGGCGAATCCGCTCGTCCTCCCAGCCTTCCTGCTCTGCGCTATCGGTTTGCTGGCAATTGTCTGCCTGATTCCCGCCTATCGACAGTATCGCAACCGCACGATCGCCCTCTTGATCCTGATCCTGGCGATCCTGGTTCAAAGCTCATTCACGCTGTCCGGCCTGGAGGCCACCCATCTGCTTTTACTCCTGCCACTGCCCTTCCTGCTCACTGGCGCGTTTGTTACGTTTGTCGGTGAACTGCTGCTTAGTACGATCCGGGGGCTCCGCCATCGTCCACAATTACGTGGCCTGATGGCTGTTCTCCCTGCGCTATTCCTGTTGATTCCGTTGCTCATTGGGAACGTCATTGTAACCCGCCAATACCATCAACTGCTGAGTGAAACTGGCGGCAAGAGCAGTTTTTCCGACCGCATCTACGAACTGGCGCGCTTTCTCGACACCCCAAAACTCGATGGCTATCACTACAATCGACCTTATGCCCTGGATTGGGGGATGAAATACAATCTGCAACTGCTGACGTTGGGGCGCGTCGATCCGCAAGAGATTTATGGGCAGGGCCGTAGCCTACCATCCGACTTTTACCCTACCCTCGACCGGCTCTTTGCCGACCCCAACAATATCTACATCACCCACCGCGCTGATGGCGATAATGTGCCTGCCGCCTATCCTGACCGCACCAAACAGTTCCTGGCCTACGCCGAAGCCCAAGGCAAACAGGCAGTGCCAGTGAAGATCATTTACGAACCTGGAGGTGTACCCCTATTTTATGTCTACAACTTACGCGACCGCTGAGGCAATCACCTCCGCCTTTCATCTATACTCCCCGCTATGATCTGGAATCAACCGCCGCCAGCCGAATCAGAGCGCGACCTGAGTGATCCCACACTCATTGCTGCCCTACGCGCCGCAATCGCAGCGGCAGGCGGCAAGATCACCTATGCCCAGTTCATGGAAATCGTCCTCTATCACCCCACACACGGATATTACCAGGTAGCAACGGAGCGGCCTGGGCGCGGGGGTGACTTCCTGACCGCGCCCGAACTCTCGCCCTTCTTCGGGGTCTGCCTAATGCAGCAACTCCATGAAATCTGGCAAGTGCTAGCGCAACCAGATCCGTTCACGATCATTGAATATGGGGCGGGCGGTGGACGCTTAGCGCACGACATCCTATCCGCCGCCCGCGACCTTGCGCCAGCCTTTTTCTCCGCAATCGCCTACCGTCTCCACGAAACCAATCCCCATCGCCGCACAACAGCCACCGCCCTACTCGCCGCAACGAACCTCGCGGCAAAAGCGACCATCGATCAGATGGCAGCAAACGATCCCTACACAGGCGTCATCATCTCCAACGAATTCGTCGATGCCCTTCCCGTACATCGGCTGCTTGGTGGGCCAGATGGACAACTTCTGGAGCGTTATGTCTATTGGGATCAGGCAGCAGCATCGTTCGCTGACGTAATAGATCGGCCCTCTTCGCCGCACCTCGCCGCCGCTATGCTTGCCGGTGGCGTTACCCTGACCGAGGGGCAGCACGCGGAGATCAACCTGGCAGCGGGCGCGTGGTTGCAGGGGGCAGCGGCGCGGCTCAATCGTGGGGTCATCCTGACGATTGACTATGGCTACCAGACAGCCGAACTCTACGCGCCAAAACGCCGTGAGGGAACATTCCTCTGTTATTTCCGGCACACCGCCAACGACCAACCGTTTCAGCAGATCGGCCAGCAGGATCTGACCGCCCACATCGATTTCGGCGCGCTCGAACGGACTGGAGCGGCCAATGGGCTAATCACTCTCGGCTTCACCACGCAGGGCCAGTTCCTCACCAACCTGGGCTTGGGCGAACTACTGGTTGCCACCCAAACCCCAGGCCGCGCCCTCGATGCCTATCTTACAGATCGCACCGCTGTCCTCGCCCTGATCGACCCGGGAGGCATGGGGCGGTTCGGCGTCCTTGCTCAAGGCAAAGGCTTCCCCGCGACTCATCGGTTACGCGGCTTCCAACCGCTGGATGTCAGCCGTTAGCTTGCAACGCGTGCGAATTTCTGGAACATATGGCAGCCATCTGGCACTTCGCCCAGGCTGATTCCAAAGGTCCAGGTAACTTCGGCAACATAGATATCGCCGCGAGAATCAATGCAGAGATCGTGCGGCGCAACAAAGTTCCCCGGCGCACAACGGTCGGGGCCGCCCCAGCGGGCCAGCACTGTGCCATCTGGGGCCAGGACACTGACACGACCGGGCTGATCCACTTGCGTTGTACCCAACCGAAATGACTTGTCACCAACTTTGCGCCAAAGTTCACTGATAAAGGCACGGCCACTTTGGTCAAAGCGGATATTCGTTGGCCGTTGAATGTGCGTCCATTCAGTCAGAAACTCACCATCGGGGCTAAAGATCTGAATGCGATCATTCTCGCGGTCGGCAATGAAAACCCGTCCATCAGCCGCCACCGCCACACCATGCACCAGATTAAACTGCCCTGGACCAGTCCCCGGTTCACCCCAGGATTGCACGAGGGTGCCATCGGCCCGAAAACGATGGACGCGGGCATTGCCATAGCCATCGGAAACGTAAAGATCGCCACTCGGCGCAACCGCGATGTTGGTGGGTCGATTGAATGGCGGCCCACCGTGGGTGATACTCTCCAGCGAACCATCGTAGCCCGTGTCAGAGGCTACGCCTTGGGTGCCGATCGTTTGGAGCAGTTCGCCTTCTGGCGTGAAGCGATAGACGACCTGACTACCCTCATCAACACAGAGAATTGTGTCATCGGGGGCAATCGTCAGGCCATGCGCCCGTTCGGTGAAAAACCCTTCGCCCCACGAGCGCAGAAACGTGCCATCTGGCTCATAGACGAGCACGCGGGCCTGCTGTCTGGTAAACAGGTAGACCCGATCCGCTGCATCGACGCCAACGCCAACAACATCGCGGTGCGTCATCTCGGCTGGTAGTTGCTCCCAATTTTCGATCACCTGATATGTGAGTGGCATGGTCTTCCTCCTATGCCAGCAATCGCACAGCGACTAGTAGCCTCGTTCCTTGCTGACGATGTTGTACAGTTCCTCACCAGCCTGGAATCGCCGGATATTCTCACTGAGAATCTCGGCAACCCGCGCCGAAGTCTGCACCGACTGGCCCGACATATGGGGCGAGAGGATCACGCGGGGTGCATCCCAGAGCGGATCTTCCTGTGGGAGTGGTTCTGTCGCCATAACATCAGCGCCAACCCCCGCCAGCATATTCTCCTTCAACGCCCCCACTAACGCCTGTTCATCGACAATCTTGCCGCGCGACATGATGCCCAGATATGCCGTTGGCTTCATCACTTCCAGTTCTGCCGCGCCGATCAAGCCCCGCGACTCCGGAGTGATCGGGATCGCCACCGCCTGAAAATCAGCCTGCGAGAGCATCTGCTTCAAACCGTCAAGCTGATAGAGTTCATCGACATAGGGTGGTTGCTCTACGTCATTCAGATCGACGGCGATGACGTGCATATCAAAGCCCTTACCCCGCTGAGCAATCGCCCTGCCGATATTCCCCAGACCCAGCACGCCAAGTGTTTTGCCAGAGAGCCCCACCGGGGCAGGCTCAACCGGGCGCAACCAGCGCCGCTCACGTTGGGCCGCCGTAAGCGCCGGAAACTGGCGGGTCATATATAGGATCATCGCGAAGAAATGCTCGGCAATCGTCGCGGCGTGCGCTCCGCGCATATTCGTCACGACAATATCGAGGGTGGGAAGTTCCGGCGTATTCCACATCCACTCCACACCAGCGCTCGGCGACTGAATCCAACGTAGCTGTTTGCCTGCCAGAATTACGTCCCGCCCTGGCTGACCAAAGATTGCGTCAGCATCCACCACCTCACGCTGCATTTCAGCAGGGTCCGGCGTCTGCACAAAAGTGACATCAGGGAAGGCCTCGCGCACCTGGGCCAGGTACGCAGGCGGCCAGGTACCCGCAATCAGCATCTTCATCGATTGCATCCTCCGTTATGGTAGGGTCATTCTTGGTCACCGTGCCGAGGCTGCGATTGTATGAGGTGAGTAGTGGTGCGTCAAATTACTCCTGCGAGATCACCTCGCGCACGCACAACGACAACTGGCGCAGTGGAGCGTTATGCCACACTGCGCCAGTTGTTACTTTACCCAGAGTTGATGAGGCAGGGGGCCAACTGGCAAGTTTAGGGCGGGGACGTTCGTCAACCCGCTACCTCATCCTGGGCAAGCGAAGACCTGACATTCAAGGCGGTGCTGCGATGTTCTCAAGTCGTTGCTGCAATGTATCAGTTCGTCGCCTGAACCTAGATTACGCCATATTAGGGAGATGCACCATGCACAAATCAGCGTATAACCCACACAAACACCCACACAAATGAGTACAGGTGCATGATGCATGGCTTTGGGAATAGTTAGACGCTGGAGAAAAGCGCGCTGCTCCTCAGGCAATCAAGCGGTGTAGGAGAGCGCCTCGGCAATAGCATTATCGAGGTTGAGCGCGTGACCAGCAGCGAACGCAGCCGTGAACACTGGTTCGCCCAGCGCAGTGAGGACGGTTGCCATTGCTCGCTCGTAGTTCGGGCGATCAGCAGGATCCATCAATGCGCCGGTCGCAGCAAAGATCCCATTAGCCGCGCCAAAGAGCCGCGCCGCGTGTTCAGTATTCTTCGGTTCGCCCGACAGCGCAGCAACGCCAGCAAGTCCAGCAATCTGATAGGCAATACTGTACGTATTACCCAGGCGACGGTGAAGGGTCAAACTTTCGCGGAAGTAACTAGCTGCCTGCTGATACTGGCCCAAGGCAAGCGCAACCTCACCAAGATTGTGGAGAACAACAGCATGACCATAGGTGTAGCCTACAGCACGATAGAGTTCCAGACCTTCAGAATAAAACTTCTCAGCCTGAGCCAGATCATCACGGCGACGAGCAAGCTCACCAAGGCTGTTGAGGGCAGCAGCCATCCCACGACGATCACCCAGCGTGCGCCGCAAAGCAAGGCTCTCCTCATTAAGGGCCTGCGCCCGCGCAAGGTCACCACCGTGTGAGACGACAATACCGAGATAATGCAATGCTCCCGCAGCGACTCTGTCCGCCCCCAACTCGCGTGCGAGAGCCAGGCTCTCCTCCAGGCGTGTTGCGGCAGCAGCTAAGTCGCCCTGGCGCCACGCAAGGGTTCCAGCTCCCAACAATGCCTCTGCCAGCGCCACTGTTGGGGTAGTGCCTGCAACCAGCGCACGCTCCAACCAGCTTCGCCCTTCGCGAAAATACCCACGAATTCGCCAGAAGTCAGTCAGACTGCTGGCAAGACGGAGGGCCATATCCGCTTCGGCATTCTCGATTGCCCAACTCAGGGCAATACGCAGGTTTTCATGATCTTGCTCCAGTCGTGCCAGCCATGGGGCCTGTGTCGACCCAATGAGTGCGGGGGCGGCTTCTTCAGCGAGCGCAAGAAAGTAGGTGGCATGCCGCTGACGGGTCGCTTTCTCCTCACCACTCGCCTGTAACAGTTCTAGGCCAAACTCACGCACGACTTCGAGCATTGAGAGGCGAGATTCCACAAAATCGGTGGGCGATATATCATCGGCAGTTGGCTTTGCCATCGCCTGCAATAGGCTGTGATCAACTAATGCGCCGATTGCATCGAAGACCTGATCAGCAGCAAGATCGCCAGCAGCGCAGACTGCCTCCGCAGCAGCAAGAGTGCCACCACCAGCGAAGACGGCAAAACGGCGGAAGGCCACGGCCTGTTCTGGTGGCAGCAGATCATAGCTCCAGGCAATTGCCGTACGCATTGTCCGCTGTCGCATGGGCAAGGCAAGACTTGCCCCAGCAAGGAGCCGCAGTGGCGCATTAAGGCGTTCTAGGATGGTTGCGGGCGGCAACAGGCGCAGGCGCGCAGCAGCCAACTCGATCGCTAAGGGCAGCCCATCAAGACGACGGCAGATCGCGGCAATGATGGGGGCATTATCGACAGACAGGCTGAAATCAGGCCGAATTGCTGCCGCCCGCTGTACAAATAGGGCTACAGCTGGAACCGCAGCGATCACTGCCAGATCGTTCTCACCGCTGGCAGGAACATTGAGTGGCGCTAATGGTTGCTCATGCTCCCAGGATGATCCCAACACAGCTCGACTCGTTGCCAGAATACGAACCCCAGGACAATTCGCCAGCAACGTATCAACCGCCTCAACTGCCGGCAGCAGGTGCTCAAAATTATCGAGCACTAGGAGTAATTGCCGCTCCCGTAGCGCAGCAGGGAGCATCTCGGCTACTGGCTGCCCACCCCGCTCGGCAACACTCAATACACGGGCAATCGTAGCAGCAACCAGCGCTGGTTCATCCAGTGCTGCCAGTGGTACAAAGAATGCCCCATCAGGAAAATCAGACTGCAGAAGTTCGGCTACGGCGAGAGCCAAGCGCGATTTACCAACCCCGCCTGGGCCAGTGATTGTCAGAAGGCGCACATCGGACTGGCGCAGGCGCGCGGCAATAGTAGTGGTACTTTCCTGCCGTCCAACCAATGGCGTGGGCGGCGCAGGGAGATTACCGAGGGCTAGGCGTGTATCCTCAGTGGCTGATCCAGGCTCGGCTGAGGAGCGAGAGCCCAGAAATTGATCACGTTGGGTATCTGTCAATCCAAGCGCAGCGGCGAGCAGGCGAACCGTCTCGCGCTGGGGGCGCGTCTTGACGCCACGCTCTAAATCGCTGATCGCTCGCACACTAACAGCAGATCGCTCAGCTAACTCCTCCTGAGTCAATCGTGCAGCGAGGCGATAATGGCGCAATAGTTCAGCAAAGCTCTGCGTTGATACGATGCGCGGCGCAACCCGTCTGTGGTCCAACATCGCTACTCGCCTCTCAGAAGCCTGGTTCTGCCAGAGACTGCAATAGGCTATCGACCGATAAGCAAAGCAGCGGTGAGAATATGGTGACTGTGACGGCGCTCGCTTCTTTCATAGAGTAAGAAGTATATCGCACTTTGCAATACTGGCTCAAATAGCAAAACAGTGCAACCGCCTAAGATTTTCAGGGCTTGGCCGTGTAGGTAAACCAGACATCGCGAAATTTCAGGTCGTAGTTCGCCCGAATCGCCGCCAGCACTTCAGGAGTCCAGAGTGCATCGCGGGGATTCGCTGGTAAGATCACCAGGCTAAACCGCCGCGATTGCAGGTCATCCAGGAGTTGCTGCTGATCCCACCGCCCCACCCGCGCCAGGGCAGCCATCGCCTGCGGATCATCATAGGGCACATCTTTCCCAGCCAGGATGATCAGACCGATCTCTTCAGCTAACACATCACCTGGCGTATTACGGATATTGGTCACGATCAGGTCGAGTTGTCGGCGTACCTGCTGACTCGGCGCAACATACTCACTGGCATACCAGCGATCTGGTTCCCAGGCCGTCCACACTTGCACCACCAGGAGGCTGAGCAGCGGCCAGACCCACCAACGCCCAGCGCCAGTGCGCGTCAGCGCCACAGCTAGCCCACTCCCGAAGACCAGCGCACTGGCAAAGGCCAGTTCAATCAGATGATCGTGATCGGCACCCTCAACCCCGATAGTGATTACCAGTAGTGTCGCACAGACAAAGTAGAGCGGGGCGATTGAGCGCTCCCGCCACCGTACCAGCAGCAGCGCGGCCACACACGCTGCGGCGAGCAAGGGCCAATAGTCCCGCAGAAAAAGGCCACCGAAGTTCAGCACCAGTTGCGGTTCCCAGGCCAACCGCCGATCCGTCACAATATGGCGCAAGAACTGTCCCTCTGTCAGAACTGTCAACAAGGCAAACGGCACTGCACCACCGAGCAGCCCCACGCTCACAAAGCGCCCCGCCTTGCGCCAGCCTGCATAGAACAGCAGGAACAGGGTTGCCGCTATCGGCGCGGCCAGCGTGGTTTGCTTGGTGAAATAGGCCGCGATCAGCGGCACCAGCGCCCAGAGGTATCGCTGATCCGCAGACCGCCAGGTACGCTGCACAATCAGCAACCCCAGTCCAGCGAGGGCCAAAGCGGGGATCGTTGGCTTCACTCGCACGGCCCAGAGAATCCCCGGGGTAAAGATCGCAAGACCGCTCATGGCGATCAAGCCAGCCAGCCAGCGTTCGCGCTGCTTCCCCGCCCCAACGAACGCCAAGGTGGTAACAAGCAAGATCAGCCACGCGCCAAGCGTAATCAACCGCCCACCAGTGTACACTGTCGTGGTCAGCTTCAACGTGGCAGCAACGGCCAGAAAATAGAGGGGCGTATATGGCCCAGAGACAAAACCATGGCGGTTGGGATCGTTTGCCACGTAGATACTTTGTCCATCGGCTAATCGCTGCGCCTCCCAGACAATCAGGCTTTCCGAGCCTTGCATTGGATAAGGCCAGCGCAGCATCTCACCCCAAAAACTGATAATTCTTGGGCCGTGATGCACCACAGTGATCACCAGGATCGCGCCAATCAGCACGCCAGCCAATCGATGCAACAACTGTGCAACATCACGACCTGGGGCAGCAGCGCTCATCGTGGCATCACTATCCTGATAGTTGCGCCTGGGCCAAATTCGCTGATCACGGCAGACGCGCCATGATCACCGTTGAGCGTCAAACCATTGAGGGTGCGATCTGCGCGATTTTCTAACGTCACCCGCGTGCCACCAGCTACGGGGAGGGCCGTGACCGCCACCTGACGGCGAGCGATCCCGTAGGTAGCAATCTCCGTGACCGGGGCGATCCACAGGCCATTGCTTCGCTGGGCAGCGGCATAATCGACAACCTCCGTCCAGATCGCCTGCCCACCCTGCTCGATCACTTCGTTTGGATGATCCCACAGGCTGTGGTAGCCCCGCACTGCCAGGGTGATATCCACCCGCATCAGCGCTTCCAGGCGAGCATCTGGTCGTGAGGCGAGGTAGAAATCTGGGTACGCGATTAACAGCGGGCGGCCCGCAATTCGGTCAAGTTCATACGGGTGCGGCAGCGGCTGCTCTTGCGTCTGATAGAGACGCGTGAGGATCGTCATCCCGCTCTGCTCATACACCGCCCAAAAGCGCCCATCAAGGCTATTGCTGCTCGTCCAGGGGAAGGCGAACGAGCGGGCAGGAGGCAACCCCGCCGCCACTGCCGCCTGATTCCACTGCGCGAGATCAGCCGCCAGTTGCTCTGGTGTTACCCCGCGCACATAGAGATGACTGAATGAATGCGAGGCGATCTCGTGGCCTGCTGCCGCCAGGGCCTGACTTTCTGACAGGAAGTACCAGGCCGGGGCATCGGCCTCGGTTGTACAGGGATCATCGCCAAACCAGGGGTGCGTTCGCCACCAATCACTGCCCCAGCCATGCGCCTTGTCTGCATTGCGATAGATTGGATCGCCCAGAAATTTCTGACAGGTCGGGTTGCCGCCCAGGAGGTTATAGCCAGTTGCGTAGAAGGTGGCGTGGATACCGTGACGGGCGAAGAGATCGGCGAGGAACTGTGCGCCCTCACGCATCCGCATCGCCCGCTGCTCAGCTTCAGCCACCGATGGGCCGCCATCTTCGCGCAAGTCGATCGCTTTCCCTTCGCCTTCGCTACTACTGCGCGAGTGGATCAACCCACCCATCGCCGATTCCCAGTCAAAGCTAAAGGCCAGGGCCGCCCGTTGCCGATCTGGGAATGGCTCAACGCGCAGTCCAGCAGCCAGATCAACCCGCAGATCGCTGACCGTCACCGCCTGATCG
>JBDHWF010000133.1:0-10704 GCA_039810045.1 Chloroflexia bacterium | reverse complement strand
CACCCGCTGATGAACTGCTGGTGCACAATGGGCGCGTACAAGGCGTACGCAGTGGAAACAAGAGCTATGAGGCCCGCACAACGGTGCTGGCGACTGGTGGTTATGCGGCCCTCTGGGCGCGCACGACGAATACCCCAGCCAGTCGGGGCGCGGGGCTGGCCCTGGCCTACCACGCTGGCGCGGCGTTGGCCGACCTTGAATTCGTGCAATTTCACCCCACCGCGCTGGTACTGCCTGGGCAATCCGCCTACTTGCTCACCGAAGCCTTACGCGGCGAAGGGGCCAAGCTGGTTGATGAAGATGAACAACCGATTGTCAATCCGCTGCTGGCCCGCGACATCGTGGCCCGCGCCGTCGCTCGCCATCGCCGCGACGTTGGCCCGGTGTACCTCTCCCTGCGCGGCCTGGATCCAATGTTCGTCCACGAGCGGTTCCCCAATATCTCGAACCAACTGCGCGAATGGGGGCTAGACCTCGCCCGCGACCTTCTGCCAGTCGCCCCAGCCGCGCACTACTGCATGGGCGGCGTGCGCACCGACAGTGCGGGGCGCACCGACATCCCGGGCCTCTACGTTGCTGGCGAAGCTGCTTGCACGGGGGTGCAGGGGGCCAATCGCCTCGCCTCAAATTCGCTGCTGGAATGTCTGGTCTTTGGCCGTGAGGCTGCCGAAGCCGCACTGAGCGACGAACCAACAGCCCGCGCCCGCTGGCAACACACAGCATTACCAACGCACCAATCACTGCCGAAACCAGCCCAGCAGCCCGCAGTCAACATGTCAGCCGAACAGTTTTACGCCACTCTGGGCGATCACCTTGAACGCAATCTGGGGGTTGAGCGCGACGCCCCACGCCTGACCGACTTGCTGGCAACGCTGGCGACGTTCACTGACTCTGCCACTGCTGATGCCACGCTGGTCGCCACCCTCGCGACACAGGCCGCCCTACTGCGCCAGGAAAGTCGCGGCGCACACTATCGCACCGATGCACCAGAGACCGATGCCAGGTGGCGCGGCCATATTCTCTGGCGGCGTGATACCGCCCCATCATTTGAGGAGATCGCTAAATGAGTACTGCAACAGAACTGGCCGACCCGATGCTGCAAACCGCGCTGAACCAAAATGCGGGCGTGCGGGCCTTAATCAATCTGGCGCTGACTGAAGATATTGGTCGTGGCGATATTACTACCGAGGCAACGATCAGTCCCGAGGCCACTGCCACGGCTGAGATTCGACAGAAGGCAGCAGGAGTCGTCTGTGGCCTACCAGTCGTCGCCCTTGTCTTCGCCGAACTTGACCCACGCATCGTCGTCACACCGCTGGTGCCAGAAGGATCGCTGGGTGATCACCGCGTAGTGGCGCGAATCGAAGGCCCCGCCCGCTCGCTACTTGTTGGCGAGCGCACCGCGCTCAACTTCTTACAGCGACTCTCTGGCGTGGCTACCGCCAGCCACAAAGCAGCAGCGCTAGTGGCAGGCACTGGCTGCACCGTGCTTGATACCCGCAAGACCACCCCGGGGCAGCGCGTGCTGGAAAAATACGCCGTGCGAATCGGTGGCTGCCACAATCACCGCGCTGGTCTCGATGACGGTGTCCTAATCAAGGAGAACCACATCAAAGCGGCTGGAGGGATTACGGCGGCGATCAACGCTGCCAAACGACGCACGGCCCCGATGCAAATGGTCGAAGTAGAAGTGACCAATCTCGCAGAACTCGACGAAGCGATCGCCGCTGGAGCCGATGTCATTCTGGTCGATAACACTGGCCCTGATGGGCTGCGGGCAGCAGTGGCGCGAGCGAACGAGCAACGCAGCAATGGTCGCCGTCCGAAGCTGGAAGCCAGTGGCGGCGTAACGCTTGCTAACCTCGCTGAAGTCGCCAACACTGGCGTCGATTATGTCTCACTTGGGGCGTTGACCCACTCGGCGGGCGCGCTCGATTTCTCCTTGATCGTATTGTAATTGGGATAGTTCTCGGATAGAGGGAGGTTCTTACTATGCCCCGCACTACCTTACCAGTACTCACCAATGGCGCAGCAGATGCACTCTCACCAGCCCAGATTGACCAGTTACAAGCGGAGGTACGCGACCTCGCCAAACAGCGCGACGCGGTCATCCTGGCGCACAACTATCAGGTGCCAGAGGTTCAGGATGTGGCCGACTACGTTGGCGACTCGCTCGGTCTGGCGATTGAGGCAACCCGCACTACATCGTCGGTGATCGTCATGTGCGGGGTCTACTTCATGGCGGAAACAGCGAAAATCATTAACCCCGAGCGCACCGTCCTGATCCCCGATGAAACGGCAGGCTGCTCGCTGGCCGACTCAATCACCGTCGAGCAACTGCTGGAGTGGAAAGCGCAGCATCCTGGCGCAGTCGTCGTCAGCTATGTCAACACCACGGCGGCGATCAAGGCGGAGTCCGATTACTGTGTCACCAGTGGCAATGCCGAAGCAGTGATTCGGTCGATTCCCGCTGATAAGAAGATTCTGTTCCTCCCGGACGTATTCCTGGGAACCTGGTTGAAGGAAACGTTGGGCCGCGAAAATATGGAGATCTGGATGGGCGAGTGCCACGTCCACGCCGCCATTCGCCCCAGCGAAATTCGCAGCAATCTCGCTGCACATCCAAACGCTGAACTGTTGATTCACCCCGAATGTGGCTGCACAAGCCAACTTGTTTGGGCGAATAAGACGGGCCGCCTACCAGCTACGCAAACCCGGGTACTTTCCACCGAGGGGATGGTCAAGCGGACGATGGACTCTGATTCCGACACGATTCTGATCGCCACTGAAACGGGGTTGCTCCATCGCCTGAAGAAAGAGATCCCGAACAAAAATGTGCTGCCCGCCGACGATACCGCCATCTGCCGTTACATGAAGCAGATCACCCTGCCGAAGCTCCGCAATACCCTGCGCGATATGCAGCCAGAAGTCACGGTCGATCCCGAGATCGCCAAGCGTGCCCGCCTTTCCATCGAGCGGATGCTGGCCGTCAAGGTCTAATTAGCAGCCTATCTGACACAGGGAGGTGGGGCCTCAGGCCCCACCTCCCTGCTTCGTTGACGACTGCGAGCAAGTACCTGTACTACCCTGGTAGTTACGCCAACTGCATGGCGGGCATCCCCAAGATCCGTTCGGTTAGCCGACTGCGCCAGATGCCCCACAGGCAGAGTCCCCAGACGAGTGACACCCCGATTAGGGCGGCATAGGCAGTTGGCGGCAAGACGAGCAGTTCGAAGAAGTTTCGCAGCGCGGGTACTGCCAGAATTACCCCGTACAGTCCAACCATCCCCAAAGCCAGCCAGGCTGGACGAAACTGCTCCCGACGGGTTGGTGGCACTGACCAGGAGTGAATCGGCAGATGAATCGTCGCCACCAGGAACGCGCCGCCTAACACCATCGCTGTAGTCAACACACTACGCGAGCCCGCAATCAACTGATCAAACGAATAGTCGCCATTCTTCTGTAAAAACTGCCAATCAAGAGCCCCAACATACAGCATCAGGAACGTCAGAATCGCCAGCAGGGTCATCATCAAGCCACCCGAGATAATAAATGGTACCAGGCCACCGATCACACCACGCCGTCGTTGCACCCCTGGCTGCCCCCAGGCCACCAGCGCATAGGTGGGAACACCAAGGGTCAGGAATGAGATCAGGGCGGTATTCTTCGGGACAAAGGCAAAAATATTCGTGACTAACCCAATCGCCAGAATCGCCAGCAGCATATAGGCTAAGCGCACCAAGTAGAGCGCCAGACAATCGCGCAGGCTGGTCACGATCCGCTGGCCCTGGGCAAAGGCGACTGGCACAGCGGCGAATGAGTCGCGCAAGAGCACCAGATCCGCCACCGCTCGCGTCGCTGCGCTACCGCTTTGCATCGCGATCCCTACCTGGGCCTCTTTCAACGAAAGAATATCGTTGACCCCATCACCGATCATCGCGACGTAGTGATTGCGACCCCGCAGCGCCGCCACCAGCCGAGCTTTCTGTTCTGGTCGAATCCGCCCAAAAACGGTGTGAGTATCCGCCACCTGGGCAAATTGCTCATCGCTGAGGGTATCTAGCTCGCTGCCACTGACCGCCTGAATATTCGCACCAAGGCCCACCTGCGTTGCCAGCGCGCCGACTGCCGTTGGATGATCACCAGAGATAACCTTGACGGCTACTCCCGCTTCTGCCAACTCATGCAACGTCTTAGCGGCCTCTGGTCGTAGCTCATCCTGCAAGGCGATCAGGCCCAATGGCACGACCTGCTCCGGCAAACGTGGCGGCGTATTTCCTTCCTGAGCAGGCAATCCATTGGGGAACTGCGCAAACAATAACACCCGTAAGCCCTGTTCAATCCACCCACGAAGTGGCTCGACGGGTAACGTGTTCGCTGGCACCAGCAAATCAGGCGCACCGAGCGCAAACGTACCTTGCGGCAGAGTGAGTGCCCCCCATTTACGCGAGGCGTTGAACGGAATCTCCGCCACTACTGGCACAGCCTGTCCTGCCAGGGCTTGCAGAATGGCGGTACTGGTTGGGTTATGGGCTGAGAGGCTGGCACTGTAAGTA
Source organism: Chloroflexia bacterium (assembly GCA_039810045.1). GTDB lineage: Bacteria > Chloroflexota > Chloroflexia > Thermomicrobiales > CADCWN01 > CADCWN01. The sequence continues at coordinate 6,148 of JBDHWF010000133.1, read as the reverse complement.
CCAAGCAACTGCCGCAACGCTGGCTCGGTTATCCCGAGTGGGGCCAGGTCGTGCAACAGCAACCGATTGGTCGTCAGTGTCCCCGTCTTATCTAGGCAGAGGGTATCAACGTTACTGAATGATTCGATCGCGTTGGTCTGCTGAATCAGCAGGTTATTCCCAGCAAGGCGCAAGGCACCGATCGCATAAGCAATCGTAACCATAAAAATCAGGCCATTCGGAATCAATCCTGCCAGCACGGCGGCAATCTGGAGGGCCTCCGTGAGCGGGGTTTCATTCACCATTGTCGCCAGGGCAAATAACAGCCCCACAAAGGCGACGATCACCACCAGCGCCCGCATCAGCCAATCGACTTCACGCTGTAACGGCGTCAGGATCTGGCGAAAGCTCCGGGCAGCGGTCGTCAGGCCATTGACCAGGCTGGCAGCACCTACCTGTTCGGCAGTGTAATAGGCACTGCCTGAAACACAATAGCTGCCAGAATGCACCCGATCTCCAGCCGCTTTCGTCATCGGGTCGGCCTCGCCAGTCAACAATGATTCATCGACCTCAATCCGCCCCGGCCCCACGATCTCGCCATCAGCGACCAACTGATCCCCTGGCTGAGCTACCAGCAGATCACCGCGCACAATTTCACGCGGAGACACCAGCACACGCTCACCATCGCGCACCACCGTCACTTCTGGATGCACGAGCAAGGCGATCCGATCAAGCTGCCGTTTTGCCCGCACTTCCTGCACCGTATTGACGATGGCGTTGATGATCACGATCCCCGCCGTAATTACTGCATCGCTTTTGCGCCCAAGGAGGAAAAGCGCGATCCCAATCACGACCAGGATACTATTGACCACCGTAAAGAGGTTCGCTCGCACAATCTGCCAGTACGTCCGACTCGTTGGTGACTCCGCCTCATTGCCTTCACCGCGCAATCGTCGCGCAGTTGCTTCTGCCTTGGTTAGCCCTTTGAGATCTGGTGTGCAAACTTCAGGTTCAACAACGTTTACCATAACCATGAACGAATCATCTCCCTCAGCGCTTTCTGGGCGTTCTTCACGCCGCTTCAACGGCTTCAGGATAGGGAGGTAATTCAACATTCAGATGACAAGAGTATGGCGATTCTGTTGTCAGCCTGTCTGCCGCTCTTGCAATAGGCAGCAGACACTACCCACCGCGTAGCGGCAAAAGAGCAGCAAGGTTTTCGTAATCAGCGTACTTTCCACCAGAGCGGCGTTACTGAGCGGTGTCCTCGGTAATTTCTTGCAGCGATTCGGCTGATGCAGCAAAAGCATCGACAGCGGCGTTATACCCAGCCTCCCAGCCCTGATAGCCAACCATTGTGATCAGATTCAGGTCACGCGCTTGCAAGAGATCAAGCAAGGTTCGTAAATGGTGCTGCTCCCCAGCGGGAATGACCTGTTGCAGGGTCTTCAGTGCGGCGGCGATCGTTCGGTCGTGTGCAGGCAGGTCAAGGTCAGCCAGGGTTTCAGGGTCGCGGGCCACCACGCGCGTTGCCAACGTCGTCGCCCAATCGTCGGCCAGTTGGTCGGCAACAGTCCCTGCCCCACTGCCCGTTGCTGGCAATTGGTGGGGCATTGGGGAAGCCGCTACTCGTTGGCTATCATCCTGTACCATCATCTGGCAAGGGCGCTGTTGTCCAGCCAGATCACTGCGCCATTCCTGAAAGCGTTGGGCAACATCGCTGAAACGACGATCCTGATCTTGTCCCATCCCTAGTCCCCCCCACTGCATACCCAAGTTGTTGCTGCAATCAACAGTACCACGCCAGACCAGGAGAAATGAAGGGCTGCCGTTGCTAGACGATTAGTAATCTGCGTGCTATACAGGTAGTGAGGGATAAGGAGTTATGGCCGATGCAACCAGCTTCCAACAGTGCGCGACAGGTCAGTTGGCGCGAGATCGTCATCCGCGAACATCGTCTGGCCCAACTGAAACGGCGGATTGAACTGATCCGCGATGATGGTAAAGCGGCAGTCTTTTGTGCCAATGCCCTCTGGTATGGCCCCGACAGTAGTCAACCAGGGTTACGCGACGAGGTGGCCCGTCTGGTTGGCCCCGATGCCCGCCCCGATGATCCACTGCTTGGTTCCGCCGAGGCCCTGGCAACAGTGAATACCACCTTACGCGCCTTGCTCCCACCTTGTCGGGGCTGTGAGTGCAAGCTGGTGGGCGCACACTTTTCCTAAGCGCAGGGCTAGTATCCTGCAGCCCGATTGACCAGATGCCGTAACGGTTCGCCTGCCTTCAGACGACGTAGGTTCTCCACTACCTGTTCAACAGCAGTGTGTGGGTCAGTTTCCGCCGCAACGTGCGGCAGGACAACAACCCGCTGGTGCCGCCAATAGGGGTGATCAGCAGGCAATGGCTCGGTATTAAACACGTCGAGGATGGCCCGCCCAATCTGCCCGCGATCAAGCGCCGCCAAAAGATCCTCATCGACAATATGCCCCCCACGCGCCAGATTAATGATCGTCGCGCCTGCTGGCAATGCCGCCAGGGTCTGGGCGTTGAGGATGCCACGAGTCTCCGCTGTCAGGGGCAACAGGCACACCAGGATTTCCGTGCGGCTCAGGAACGGCACCAACCCTGTCTCACCAGCAAAGGTCTCAATCCCTGGCAACACTTTGGGCCGCCGACTCCACCCAGCCACGGCAAAGCCCAGGTTCAGCAAGGCCTGTGCGCCCGCCGCCCCAAGTTCACCCAGGCCCAAAAACCCCACGCGGCGGTCACTCGCCCGCACCTGGGGCAACTGTCGCCAGATGCCAGCAGCCTGCTGACTGCGGTAATGTTCATAGTCGCGATGGGCGTTGAGGACGTGCTGGATCACCGACTCGATCATGGTTTCCGTCAGGCCAGGATCAACGAGCCGAGCTAGGGGAACCGTTGTGGGCAACGTTGTATCGGTCAGGAGCGACTCCACCCCCACCCACAACGACTGAATCAGCCGCAGGTTCGGATAGTTGGTCAAAACCCCTGGTGGTGGCACAGCAACAATGGCACACTCAATCGTGTTGGGGTCGGCAATCGCTGGGTAGATCTGGATCGTGTCTGCTGGCAGGGCCGCTTGCAATGGCGCAACCCATTCCTCTGGTTTTGCCGTGGTTGAAAGGAACACAATATCCATCAATTATCCTATCGATTATGCACAACGCGGTCAGAGTTCAAGGATCATCTGTTCCTCATCCCAATAGCGATCCCCCAGCTTCAGCCCCTTGCGATCAATCCCATAGGTCACAAATCCCAGGCTTTGATACAATCGCAAGGCGGCTGGATTGGGCAACGTAACTGTCAGTAAGACCTGTTCAAGGTCGGGCATAGTGCGGGCGTGGGCAATGGTGGCCGCCATCAGCGCCTTACCGATCCCCTGCCCCCGATACTCCTCTGCCACGCCCATCCCGTAGACTGTGGCCTTATGGCGGCTCTTGGCCCCATCGCTGCGTAGGAGTGTGACCATGCCAACCAACTCAGGCATAAATGCGCCAAGCGTGATCCCAAGATCAGGGTCGCGCTGCACCCGCAGTCGTTCAGCCGTATGCTCAATCGGACGAACGACACTTTCTTCATAGGTAGAGCCATACGAATCGGGCGATACCTGCAACAGGTGCAGCCGCAACTCCCGATATGCTTCGGCGTCATCCTCAACAACCTGACGGATTGCTGGCGGGTTGGTCATCGCTACTCCAATCCTCCTGTATTCAGTGATTAATCGTCGCTGAATAGTACCTGATCATGCCTATTGTAAGAATGTTTGCTGCGCCGCTGCGACACCACTCCCCAAGGCCAATGGCACGCCACATTCAACCAGGGCCATTTCCACCCCACCAAGCATCGCTAGCACTTCCAGTTCGTTCAACGCCCCCAGGTGACCCAAGCGCAAGACCCGGCCTTTCAGTTGACTCAGCCCTACCCCAAGCGCGAGGTTGAACCGTTCGCGGGCGTGGCGAATCACACGATCGCTATCAACGGCAGTGGGCAAGACAATGGCGGTAAGCGTATCGGACACTGCCTGCGGATCTGTACAAAGGTTGACGAGTTCCCAGGCGGTCACGGCGGCCCGCACGCCAGAGGCCAGCCGATGATGCCGCGTATAGACTGCGGGCAGGCCTTCTTCCTCCACTAACATCGTCAAAGCCTCACGCAACCCAAAGAGGAGCAACGTGGCCGGAGTATAGGGGAAGAAGCCATTGGCGTTGTCGCGCAAAATCGGTCGCCAATCGAAGAAGTTGCGTGGCGCACCGCCGCCCTCAGCCCGCGCCAACGCCCGTGGTCCAGCACAGAGAATCCCCAACCCTGGCGGCAACATCAACCCCTTCTGGCTACCAGTTAGGGCAACATCGACCTGCCACTGATCAAACTGGAACGGGATCGACGCCAGCGAACTGACCGTATCAACGATCAATAACGCCTGATGCCCCGCCCGCTCCATCGCGGCGCGGATCGCGCCAATATCCGAAGTCGCCCCGGTCGAGGTTTCATTATGCACTACCAGCAGCGCGGCATACGGCTGCGTACCATCATCCTCCCTCAGCCGCGCCTCAACCATCTGGGGGTCGAGTGGATCGCCCCAGCGCAGCGGCACTTCATCGACCAGGTAGCCAAGGTTCCGGGCCGTTTGGGCGAACAAGGCGCTGAAATGCCCGTAGTTGAACGCCAGAATACGCTCACCAGGGCGTAATACATTGACCAGCGATGCTTCCCATGCACCAGTTCCCGAGGTAGGATAGAGGATGACCGCCCCTGCTTCGGTGCCAAAGATCGTGCGTAGGGGCGGTAAGAGCGCTTGTGTCAGCGCAGCAAACTCCGGCCCTCGGTGATCGATCACCGCCCGATCCATCGCGCGCAAAATCCGCTCTGGCACGTTCGTTGGCCCAGGGATTTGTAAGAATGGTCGACCAACCATCGCCATTACTCCTTCTCAGCCCCGCTCGGGGGCCGCTCAGATCACCTCTAAGCTATCAACGGTCGGTGTCTGCGGCAAGGGATTGGAGGTCGCCGCACCATAAAAGAAGGCAGTCGAGGCAATATCATCTTGTAGTGGCAGATACCGCCGCTGCCCATCGCGCAGCGCCCGCCACCCCAGCGCTTGAATCGTCACGCGCAGATCATCGGCAAAGCGGATCGGGTCTGGCAAATGCCAGCGATACATCCCAAAGCGCATCTGGCTACGGTAAAGGCCATCGGGACGAATGATCTGCGGTAATCCTAAGTAGGGCGTAGAAAAGGTGGTGTACCCGCTGCCTGGTACGTCAAAGTTCCAGGCTCCACCAAAGTAATCTTCGGTGCCAGTGCCGCAGATCGTCGGCCATTCCTGATCACCATCGAGATAGAACTTGATCTCGCCTTCGCCCCACCAGCCATTATTGTTCACGCCCCACGCCAGGTAGGTGCCGACATAATGCCCACCGCCGCGCACGCCAGCTAGTAAGGTATGGACATCCTGGTAGGGCAGCGGATTACTGCGCCGCCATTGCGCGTGCAAATACCCCGTTTCGGCTGGCACCTCAGTCAGGGCATAGGTGATCTGATAGTAGACCGTCACTGGCTCGTCGGAGAGATTTTCCAGTGTCAGCAAGGCGGACTTGCGAAACGGCATCGGCCAGTACGCGTTGAAGCCGCCATGTGGATTTACGGCGACTGGCTGGCTATTCACCTGGGCAAACTCGCCCCAACCCTGACAGAAGAAATCACCCACTGGCGTCTCAATCGCGGGGCGTTCATCGTTCTCCCAGTAGGCGCGCAACAGCAATCGTCGCCAGTTCTGCCGATGGGTTGTCAGCCAGAAATGCTGAATCACCCCCTGCTCCTCAATCGCAGCCAGCGTAAACGTTTCCCCCGGCGCGATCTGCACGCTGGGCGAAACTTTCCAGCCCTGCCCCAGTTCCCTGGCAGCGGCGGCGCCCGTTCCTTCGGTCGCCTGACCGCCCTGGCCTTTGGCTCCCGTAAAATTCTCTGGGCTGATCGAGCGGGTTCGCGCCTGCGAGAGTCGCGCAATCATACTGAGATCGGTTCCGAATCCTGGCGAATCTGTCATTACCACCGCCTCCACCACTGCCAATTGCCGATCAACACCGTAACGTATCGCCTGTATGCCACGAGCGCGAGGTGTGGTCAAGTCAGGGACAAGCGACAT
>JBDHWF010000132.1:0-10711 GCA_039810045.1 Chloroflexia bacterium | reverse complement strand
CATCAGCAACCTGCCCGATCAGGGAGATATTGTTCAGAACACCAGGGAAATCGGCGGGCTTCAGGACAATCACCACCAGCCCCCGACTTTCCAGGGCGGTGATCACATCTGGGCGAGTGATCCCTGCTGCGACCACCATATCAGGGTTCGCCGCCAGGAGTTGTTCCAGATTGGTCGATGAATAATTACTGATCTTTGGCTTGTTCGCTGCTTCCGGGGGGTAATTGGAAATCGTATCAACACCAACAACCCGGTCGCTTAACCCCAGGGCAAACAAAATCTCGGTATTGCTGGGCGCCAGCGAAACAATTCGCTGGGGACGTTGATTTACCTTCACGGTGCGACCAGCGTCATCCTGCACCGTGAGTGGGTAGGCCGTCGTTCTTGGTGTCGCCGCTGGCGTGGCCCCTGCGGGTCGGGTAGGAGTCGCCGCCGTCGTTGCAGCGCGGGTCACTGTCGCACTGGTCGTTGTGGGCAACCCGATCGTAGTTGCCCCTGGTGTCACGGCCTGTGTCGTCGCCGTGGAAGCCACAGCAGCAATAGTCGTCGCCACTGGTGCAGCGGTAGGAGTGGTGCCAGCGCTACCGCAGGCGGTAACGCAGAACAGCAGGAGAATACTGAGTAGCCAAACGCGGTGAAACGGGGCATTCGCTCGTGACATACCAATCCCTTCCCTTCATCTGATCACGAGCGTTGACCAGAGTGCCTGAGCAAACAGGGAAGCGATCGATATAACAGCGTAGCCAAATGGCCTACTCAGCCGTTAATAAAGATAACCCCCGTCCTAATCAGAGGACGGAGGCCTAACATTGCAATGGATGACAGACCGGCCCGTAATTCCACTGCCCTGCTTGCGCCCGTTCTCTCGACGGTCTCAGCACTCGTGGGGCAGGTGTTCTGGCTTAGCAATAACCACTGCCAGAGTGGCAGAGTATCGCATCACAGTTGCGGGACAGCGCCGGATTCGTACCGGACTTCCCCTGTTTGGTGGCTTCGCGCAAACACGAAGCCATCCCCACGCTCGATGATTCACTTCTGGTGGGAGCCTACCAGAGTTAGGGGTTGGCGTCAACGTCCTACTGTGGCAAGTGCTGAGTGTAGGAGAAATCTCTTTTCTGGAAAGGCGTATTTCCTATTGTCAGCGCCCCGTCTCCTAGACGATACTTAGGATCAGGAACCTTATCGATACCGAGGAGCGCCATGATCAACTCAATCAATCAGCGGTTTACCGTCCGTTATCGCCAACTCACGAACAGCGGTACAGCTGCTGTGCTGGTCGAAGACACTACCGGCCAACTGCACGTCTATTCCAAAGCAGGACTGATCCCCTATCTTCGGCGTGGGCCGAGCAGGCAACGCCGGATCGAAACTTTGCGGCGCCTCGGTTGGGTACCCGTACCACGAGTAGCCCCCTATACGTTAGAAGGGCTACAACGCCTGATCGGTAGTAACGCCACTCCGAACACCCCTGGGCCAGTACAATTGAGTCGTCCAGTAGTGGGCTAGAAACGCCAACATATACTACAATTGAGCGCGGTTTTGGGAAGGACGCCGTTTTGCGGCGTCCATGTCCTTGTCAAACGGCCCCACGCCCGCTATAGTAGAGGTCGCCGGGTGTCCGTACACCGCCAGCGACGGATGCAAAGCAGGCTCACAGGCGTTTCCTGTGCGATGCGACTGTGGTTCCTGCTATTGGCAGTGCTATCGCTACAGCAGCGCTGTGGTGGGAACACAACAGACTCGGAACGAATACCGAGGTTGGGAGGAAAGGACCCGTCATGAAGATTATTCTGACCCAGGATGTTGAGAAGCTCGGAGCAGCGGGGACGCTCCAGGATGTCAAGCCAGGCTATGCCCGGAATTACCTGATCCCGCAGGGCATGGCCGAGGCGGCCACGGCGGGAATGATCAAGCAGGTTGAGGAACGTCAGGCTGCCGAGCAACGCCGGATTGCGAAGCAGGAAGTGGCAATGCAATCCCTCGCGGATCGGATCCAGGGGATGCGGTTGACGTTTACCGCCCGCGCGGGCGAAAGTGGTCGGCTCTTTGGTTCGGTCACCAATGCCGATATTGCCGAAGCACTGACCAGTGAACTTGGCGAGGAGATCGATCGGCGGAAGGTCGATGTTGGGGCGGGGATTCACGAAGTTGGGGAGTTCCCGGTCACAATCAATCTCGTCGGACGGTTGAAGCCGCAGATTACGGCGGTGGTGCAGGCTGAAGGTGGCCCAGTTGCCGAGGAAGCCACTGAAGAAACCGCACCTGAGGTCACTGCTGAGGAGAGCGACGAGGCTGAAGTAACCGCCGAAGCCGAGTCAGTGGACGAGTCAGCAGAATAGGGGCGAGGCCGAACGGCCTGCCGCGTGCAACGCGGTCCAGCAGCACCGCCCCGGAGGAGAGGACTGTGCAGGCGATTGATCGACTGCCCCCCCACAATCTGGAAGCGGAAGAATCGGTACTTGGTGCCCTCCTGCTGGATCGCGACGCGATTATTCGGGTTGCCTCTACCCTCAAGCCAGAAGACTTCTACCGTGGAACTAACGCCGCGGTCTATCGGGTGATCCTCGATCTCTACAATCGCCGTGAACCACCTGACCTACTGACTGTCGCCGCCGAACTTGATCGGCGCGATGAGCTAGAGAACGTTGGTGGCATTACGACGCTTACGCGCCTGATCGCCGCCGTACCTACGGCAGTCCACGTCGAGTATTACGGGCAGATCGTTGAGCGCACAGCGGTTCTGCGGCGGATCATCACCGCTGGTACGCAGATCGTCAATATTGGCTATAACGAGCGGCTGGAAACAGATGAAGCCCTCGACGCCGCCCAGCGCACGATCCATGAGGTCGCCCAGGGGCGCACCGGGCGCGACTTCGTTTCGATCTCCCAGGTGCTCGAACAATATTTCGACAAACTCGATTTCTTACAGCAGCATCGTGGCGAAGTGGTTGGTGTTCCCACTGGCTTCCAGGATCTCGATCAGCTCACTGGTGGTTTTCAGAAAAGCGATCTGATCATCCTGGCTGCCCGCCCTGGTGTTGGTAAAACAAGTTTTAGTCTGGGGCTGGCCTATAATGCGGCGCTCCACGGCAAGACCGTCGCTGTCTTCAACCTGGAAATGCCCGCTGAACAATTAGTACAGCGCCTGCTCTCGATGGAAACGGGGATCGATTCGCATCGCCTGCGGCTAGGGCATATCAATGACGAAGAATGGGAGAGTATCTCCCGCGCCTTTGGCAAACTCTCTGAACTGCAGATCTATATCGACGATACACCGGGGATCGGGATCATGGAACTGCGCTCGAAGGCGCGGCGGCTACAGGCCGAGCGCGGCCTCGATTTCGTGCAGATCGACTATCTGCAACTGATGCAAGGGAGCAGGCGCAGCGATAACCGTGTACAGGAAGTTTCCGAAATTTCGCGCGGGCTGAAGGGCTTAGCCCGTGAACTGAATGTACCAGTGCTGGCAATGGCCCAACTCTCCCGTAGTGTCGAAAGTCGATCCAGCCACATCCCGATGCTCTCTGATCTGCGCGAATCTGGCTCGATTGAGCAAGATGCGGATATGGTAACGTTCATCTACCGTGAAGAACTGTATGATCCCGAAACAGAGAAGAAAGGGCTGGCCGAACTGCACATTGCCAAACACCGCAATGGCCCCCTCGGGGTTGTCAACCTGCGCTTTTTTGAGAAGACGACCCGCTTTGCTGACCTTGAACTCTACCGCGAAGCTGATTACTAAGGTGAGCGTCTCTCTCGTTACACTATCCGGCATCACTGCAGCACGATCTGCACGAAGGGAACGACGATGACGCGCCGATTTGGGGGCTTCCTCACCTCAGAAGAACCATCGCTGCACGTCCCCCGTGTCTTTATTGCGGAGGTCTTGCCACAGATCGCCGATGTCGTCGAACTGAAAGTAACACTCTGCCTGTTCGACTTACTGGCCGAAGCTGGCGGCTACGATGTCCCGCTCGCGGAAGACGCCATTTATCGTCACGCCGCCCTCCGCGCCACGCTCAAACGGCTTGGCTCACCCAAAGAGCCAGACGAGAGTATTGGTCGGGGTCTTGAACTCGCCGTTAGCCGGGGAACTATGCTACGCTTTATGGCAACGACAGCGACAGAAGGGGCGAACGAACGAAGGGAAATCTGGTATCTGCTCAATACACCACGGAATCGGGAAACCCTGAGCCGCATGGCGCGCGGCGTCGAATTACCGCCTGCCTCCCTGATTCCACAAAATGGTCTGCCACCGATTATTGAGCCGGAACGCCCGAATGTTTTTCGGCTCTACGAACAGAATGTTGGCTTGCTGACCCCGATCATCGCTGATCAACTGATCGAAGCGACCGAGCGGTATCCGCTCGAATGGATCGAAGAAGCTTTTGGCGAGGCAGTCAGCTACAACAAACGGAACTGGCGGTATATCCGCGCAATTCTCGAAAAGTGGGCCACCGATGGCCGAGGAGGTGCTGATGAGGAGCATCGGAGACGTACTCAAGGCACTGGAACGTTCGATCCCGAGAGATACCGACGCTGGCGAGGTTCCCCCGCCTGAGACGCCAGTCTGCCCACTGTGCAAAGATGCGGGATACCTGCGGCTGAATGTGCCAATCACTGACCCACGCTTCGGGCAACTCGTCCCGTGTGAATGTCGTGTTCGCGAGCAGGAGACCCGCAAGCACGAGGAATTATTGCGTATTGGCAACCTCAGTGCCTTCGAGGACAAAACGTTCGAGAACTTTGACCCAGGGATTAACCCGGAGGTAGCAGCAGCCCGCGCCACTGCCCTGCGCTATGCGGCTGATCCGCATGGGTTCGGGAAGCCCTGGCTCTTTTTCATGGGGCGCTGCGGCACAGGCAAAACTCACCTCGCCGCCGCCATTGCCAACTATTACATTACGCACCAGGGGGGGCGGGCGCTCTTTACGATTGTGCCAGACCTGCTTGATCATTTGCGGGCGGCCTTCAATCCCGCCAGCGAAGTGGCCTACGATCAACGCTTTCAAGACGTACGCGATGTACCACTCTTGATTCTCGATGATCTTGGAACGGAGAATGCTACCCCTTGGGCCAAAGAGAAGCTCTTTCAGATCTTCAATTACCGATATAATGAACGGCTAAGTACCGTTGTTACCACCAATCACGACTTTTCACAGATCGATGACCGGATCGTTTCGCGGTTGCTCGATGGTGGGCTCTGTCAGGATGTCATGATCGATGCCCCCGACTATCGGCTGCGCGGGCGCAATATCGGCACGATCAGCCCAACTGGACGCCCAATACGCCGTGCCACCAGCCGCCCAAGTAAGCCCTATTAGTCGGCAATACCCGCGTCGTGCCAGAGTGCCGCTCAGTGCTCGTAGTGAAAATACCTAAGCCACGCTGGTCAGGATCGGCCTAACACCGAGCAATCAACTGCGTGACGAACGCATACCCTTCACACGATTCAAGATGGTAGAATAGGGATACAGATCCACCTCCCCCGCTGAATCGCAAGGGAGTTGCATGCCTGACCTTTTCTGGCTATTTAGTCGCCTAGATTTTGCTGCGGCACTCGACATTATTGTGGTCGCAGCGATTTTTTTCGTGCTGCTCACCATTGCCCAAGGCACCCGTGCCGTGCCACTGATTCGGGGGGTAATCATTCTCACCGTGCTGCTAATCCTGATCAGCACAGTACTGCCACTTAATGCACTGCGCTATGTTCTCCGCAGTGCCTTTCCAGCATTACTCCTGGCCATTCCGATCATCTTCCAGCCCGAACTCCGTCGCGCCCTGGAACAGATTGGGCAAACGGGAAATTGGGCGAACCTGCCCTTTATCAATACCGAACACCCCCACCCCGGCACGGCAGCGATCGAGGAAATGGTGAGTGCCTGCACTTCCCTGGGTCGCCAGCGGATCGGAGCATTGATCATCATCGAGCGCGAAACTGGCCTCCAGGAGTATGCCGATAAAGGGGTTCGTCTGGACGCAACGCTGACCCGTCAACTCCTGATCAATATCTTTTTCAAGAACTCACCACTCCATGATGGTGCAGTGATTGTTCGTGGTGATCGGATCGTTGCCGCGCGCTGTATCATGCCCCTTTCCGAAGGGGAACTCCCTGGTTCCTTCGGCACACGCCATCGCGCTGCCCTGGGGATCAGCGAAGAATCCGACGCCGTTGCCGTGATTGTCTCAGAGCAAACTGGAGGGATCTCATTAGCCCACGATGGTCGGATTAACCGCGACCTTACTGGAGATCAACTCCGGGCGGCCCTCCTGACATTGCTTGAACCAACGCCCAACGAAGAACCAGCCAAACGACGCGGCTTACGCCCACGGCTGCGAGGATGACAGCAATGGGTGAACGAATACAGGCGATGCGCAAACGGTTGGGGGAAGGGGTGATCTCCCGGGCACTCTTTGCCCTGATCCTGGCAGTGATCCTCTGGGGGTGGGTCACCACTCAGGATGATCCAGAGATCGAGATCCAAATTCCCCCGATTACCCCTACCATCATCAATAAGGCGAGCGACCTGATTATTCTCAATGAAGCAAAGATTCCAGCTGTCAGTGTTACTGTGCGAGGGCCGCAATCAGAACTCAATCGGCTAACCACGCTCGATATTCCCATTGCACTCGACCTTGCAGAGATCACCACCCCAGTAAGTACCAATTTACCAGTGCAAGCACGCGTAGTTGGTCATCGCAGTGTACGGATTGTTAGCACTGCTCCAGAAACAATAGCGGTAACGACTGACCGCATCGTCGCCAAGGATTTTCCGCTAGAGATTGAAAAAGGGCAGCCAGTGCTGACCTACAGCATCGGGAATGTTGAAACCCAACAGCGGCAGGTGACAATACGGGGACCTGCTAGCCAGGTCGCACAAGTACAACGTGTGGTGCTACCAGTTGTTCTTGGGGATCGCCGCGATAATTTTGAAGCACAGTTTGTCCCCGAAGCACGGAACAACTCAGGCACAACCGTTACGGGTGTGACCATCGAACCAGGTAATGTGACCGCGACAGTCACGATCGAGCGCATTGGTCGCACCGTCAGCATTGTGCCGAATATTCAAGGAACCCCTGCTGAAGGTTATCGGGTAGGCAACTCGCGCATCAGCCCGCCAACGATTACGATTGATGGCCCGCCAGATGTACTCGCGCAGTTGATTGTGATTTCAACTGCCCCAATCGATGTCACAGACAAGCGAGAGTCATTTTCCGTCTATGACATAGCACTCAACTTGCCAGACGGCACCCGCGTACTAGAGCGCAATACAATCAATGTGGAAGTAGAGATCATTGCCGAGCTGCAACAGCAGCAGATCGGGGGAGTCAAAGTCAATATCCTGCTCGACCCAGGACTACGCGCCACCGTTACCCCCAGCGAAATCGCTGTAGTCCTCAGTGGCCCACGCGAACGAATCCGCCAACTTAATGCAGGTGAGGTGACAGCCCAGGTCGATCTTCGTGGGCGAGGAGCAGGCACATACGATGTGCGCCCGATAATTAGCAAGCCCGCAGAACTCAACGCCGATCCTGCCCAGCAAGTTCGCGTGGTGGTTGAGCGGATACCAGCTACGCCAGTGGTTCAACCAACTGCGCCCCCAACGCCAGCTCTACCAACGGCCACACCGCCAAGCGGCAACCGCCCAAACCAGCGCCATAACCAACAATAAGATCTACGCAGCGGGCGTATTGTGGTCGCTACAGCAGGTTTATCGCGCGTTAGCAGGCACTGATTGCATCAAAACAAAGATCGGCTCGCTGAGAATTTTGTTCCTGTTGGGTGAATCTTCACCAATTTCAGTGTCCGTACTGATCAAAAAGTACTATGTCAACCCCCAAAATCCCCACAAATCGCAACTGTGGCCGTACAATGACGTTATTGATACAGACTTTGGGGCAATCGCGCCGGTTCTACTAGCCAGTTATGGCTCACCGAGGCGCTCAACTACGGTGAGGCTTACGTCATGGATGAAATTCAGGCTCAGGGCAAGATACGGAATCTTACCAGGCGGCAACTGCTGCGGTATGGTGGTTATGCTCTCGCTACCCTACCACTGATTGGGCTGGCCCGCACTGCCGCCACCACACCGCCAGTTGTCAGCGCGGCAGCGACAGTGCCACCCCAAACCCAGGCTGGCGAATGGGCGCTCGACGATTCAGTCCGAGCCTTCAGTCTCGCTAGCTGGCTGGAGTTTCGCGCGCCGTACCAGTTTGGCGCACTTGGCGCGCATTGGTCAGCCAGCACCGCAGATGATTTCCACGTGCAGATCAGTGTCAGCGCTGATGGTAGCACCTGGAGTGAATGGCAGACGTTACACGCCAGTAGTCACGGGCCTACTGCGGAACAAACTGCTGGACGCCCCACCCGCCGCTTTACAGAATTGGCCCTGGTGCAGACCAGTCAGTTCGTACGGTGTCGCGCAACCGACCAGGCTGATCAAACTATTGCGCCACCACCAGACCTGCGCCTGGTTTATATCGATCCTGGCGTCGACAATACGCCGCCACCTGAACCAACGCTCGCGGCATTCGCCGCCGCCGCCCCTCCAGTGATCGCACGCGCTGGGTGGGGTTGCGATGAAAAGCTGCGGCTCGACAAGAACGGCCAGGAGATCTGGGAGCGTGAGTATTACACGGTGGAGAAAGTTATCGTCCATCACACCGATACACCCAATGAGCAAGACCCCCGCGCATCAATCCGCTCAATCTACTATTATCACGCAGTGACGCAAGAATGGGGCGATATTGGCTATAACTTCCTCATCGACCGCAATGGCACAGTCTACGAAGGGCGCTATGGCGGACCCAACGTTGTTGGTGGTCACGCATTGCAATACAACTATGGCAGTGTAGGGATTGGTTTATTAGGAAAGTTCATGAACACCCCTCCACCAACACCCTTGCCCAAACCCTCAGTGTCACCAACACCGGGCAGCAAAACCCCAACCGCTACCCCCTCACCAACGCCAACACCACGCGCTACGTTGCCGCCCTACGCCACCCCCGCCATGGAAACAGCGCTGATCGGTCTGGCAGCCTATACTGGCCGTTACCTTGATCCACAAGGCAAATATTTCTTCATCGATAAAATGATCCCCACGATTGTGGGGCATCGGGATGTACTCAGCACCTCATGCCCTGGCGACAATTTCTATACGCGACTACCCACAGTTCGTAGCGGCGTCGCCAATATCCTTGGCGCACCACCAACGATGAATGTAGAAATCGTGGGGATTAAGAGTGCTGCGAACCAGGTGACCACGAAATCAACCTACACCGTCACGGTCACGGTGAAGAATTCTGGGACATCGATTATTCCTTCCTATTTCGATCAAGGGATTGTCTACGGCGAAAGCGAAACCTATGACCAGAAGAAAGCCCCCCAGGTCTTAGGGCGTTTCCGCATTGTGGCCGATATCGAAGGCAGTGCTACAGCAAGTCAACCAGAGAAGGCGCCCTACCGCTGGGGCTTTGGCAAAACACTGAATCCAGGCGATGTTGTTGAAGTGCCCTGTAAAGTACGGTTTGAGGCAGGCGGCCAGCGCAAGTTAGTCTTTGGGCTGGTGCAAGAAAAAATGCAATCGTGGGCAACTGGCCTGATGGGACCAATCGTCAACGTGATTGGAAACCCCGTTGATCCCGTAGTAAAGCCAGCCAATCTCAGCAACGAACTCCTCTATTTCGCCGAAACAGGCCACACCCTCCGTGGAGCCACGTTGCGTTACTGGAATAAGTTTGGGGGGCTGGCGCAGTTTGGCTATCCCCTAACTGAGGAGTTCACCGAAACGAGTGAGTCGGATGGTAAGGACTACACGGTGCAATATTTTGAGCGCGCCCGCTTTGAGTTGCACCCTGAGCATGCCGGAACTGACTATGAAGTGCTGCTTGGCTTGCTGGGGCGAAACTATCACGCCACTGATAAAGCCGCTACCCCCATTGCCAACCAACGCTACTTTGCTGAAACTGGGCATAATCTTGGTGGCGTCTTCCGCGAATACTGGGAGCAATATGGCGGCTTGTTCATCTATGGGCTACCGCTCACCGAGGAGTTCTCCGAAAAAAGCCGGATTGATGGCAAGCCTTACACGGTGCAATATTTTGAGCGCGCCCGCTTTGAGTTTC
The DNA here is from genome assembly GCA_039810045.1 of Chloroflexia bacterium. Lineage (GTDB taxonomy): Bacteria > Chloroflexota > Chloroflexia > Thermomicrobiales > CADCWN01 > CADCWN01. The sequence goes on along the minus strand of JBDHWF010000132.1, from coordinate 586 downwards.
ATCCAGAGAATAGTGGGAAGTCGCAGGTGTTGCTCGGTTTGCTAGGGCGTCAGCTATTGCAGGATCGCGGCTGGCTGAAATAATGCACCGCGACAATCCTCGCTAGCCACAACAGGATAGAACAAGGGTGGCTCCAGGATTTTCCTGGAGCCACCCTGAGTTCGCTACGGGTGATTGATACAGCCTAGCGAGTTTCGCGGTGCAACCGATGGTTGCGACAGCGTGGGCAGAACTTCTTCAACTCCAGGCGGGCCTGGTCGTTGCGGCGGTTCTTCTCACTGGTGTAATTACGCTCGCGGCACTCAGTGCATTCTAGCGTAATGACAATCCGGTCGGCCTTGCCCCTCTTTGCCATTGCGGAACTCCTTCCTCATTCATCGGTGGTGTGGCCCCAGCTTCATACAAAGCCAGGGCCACCCGATTCCACAGCGGCGCAGATGCCTGACCGACCGTGGCCTTACAACTACTTAATAATTTCGGTAACGACACCGGCGCCGACCGTGCGGCCGCCTTCGCGGATGGCGAAGCGTAACCCCGCCTCCACCGCCACCGGACTCGTCAACTCCACCGTCATCTGGATGTTGTC
>JBDHWF010000131.1:0-10758 GCA_039810045.1 Chloroflexia bacterium | reverse complement strand
GCCACCAACCCTAAGGCACCACCGCCAAGGATTCCATACTGCATCTGTCCTCAACTTTCTCACACGCACGCAACGCTTCTACCCTGACTAAGGATAACTTGCTCAGGCATGGCGCGTACAGTGGGAGATAGCGTGGCCCATGCAGTAGTGGCTGCTAAGCAATGTTACTCTGTTTGGCAGAGCGTTCAAGAATCTGCCGCACTGCGGGGGTACATAATACTGTTGCCAGGTATGGATCGAATTGGATTCCCGCACCGAAGGCAATCTCGTTGAGCGCTTCCTCCACCGTCATCCCTGGACGATAGGGTCGATCAAGAGTCATTGCACTATATGCATCGGCAATAACCATAATCCGTCCTAAGAGTGGCACCTCTTCACCCACCAGCCCCAGCGGATACCCTTTGCCATCCCAGCGTTCGTGGTGATGACGTATGGGATCAAGAATGTCTTGTAAGCCCGGTACACCACGAATAATCAATTCGCTAAACTCAACGTGTCGCCGCATAATCGCCCACTCTTCAGGGGTGAGCGGCGCAGGTTTCCGCAAAATGCGGTCGGGAATACTGATCTTGCCAACATCATGCAACAGCCCAGCAGTCCGCAAAATCACCTGCTCATGCTCAGGAAGGTTGAGCAGCACCGCTAGCAGTTCGGCGACCTCAGCGACGACATTACTGTGGGCTGCAGTATAGCTATCTTTCGCATCAACCGCGAGCACTAATCCTTCAACTACGCCAAAGCTGGTATGCGCCAGCAGCGCCGCTGACTGGGGATGAATCCCTGCCGTGACTACAGTAGCCCGACCGCTGCGCTTACTGGTATATAACGCACTATCCGCCAGCATGAACAGGTCACTGCGGGTCAGGGCATCGTGTGGAAAAACGGCAATTCCCGCGCTGAGGAAGAGCGGGGTGGGGCTCGTTTCGCCAAACAATGGGGAGTGGGTCTTCAACCGGGTCTGGATGCGCGTCATGAACGCTGTGGCGGCGACAGCATCAGTTCCCGGCAAGATCGCCATAAACTCGTCACCACCAAAGCGACCAAGGATATCGGTTGGGCGCACTTCGGCACGTAGTACGTCCGCGACAATCCGTAAGGCTTGATCACCAACTGGATGTCCGTATGTTTCATTGAAGTATTTGAAATTATCGAGATCAATCATGATGATGGCAAGTGGTCGAGCTTTGCGCGCGGCGATGGCAATTTCCTCGTCAAGGCACTCATACAAACGACGATGATTCGTCAAGCCGGTCAAGGGATCGACAGAAGCAAGGCGGCGCGCTTCAGTATAGAGTTGAGCATTTTCAATGGCGATCGCGATCTGCCCCGCTAACAACTCCAATAATTGCTGATCATCAGCATCAAATGGTACATCCAACCGTTGGATTGCCATTGCCCCAACCAGGCGCCCACTACTGAATAAGGGAACCCCAAGCCAGGCAATGATATTGTTCAGCGGCCTGCCAATGACGACAGTTGGCGCAATATCTCGCCTGGCACATTCCTCATAATAATTTTCGGTATTAATGGACTGCCGTCCATTTAACAATTCCCAAACCATCCCCTTACCAAGGGGCTGGAGTACTTGTTGCCGATCAAGACGACGTCCGCCATCGGTGACATAGAAAGGGATTGCCACATTCCCGCTCAACTCATCATACAGAGCAACCCAGGCATTTTGGTGCTTGATCAAGCGCAATACTTGCTCATGGATCAACATCAACGCCCGATCAAGGTCAAGCTCCGTACTGAGTGTATGTGCTATATCGCGCAACGCCTCTGCACGGGCGAGCCGCTGTTCGGTCAATCGTTGTTGCTGGGTTTGGGCGATCAGGGTAGCCATCTGGTCGACGATATGCCGCGCCAACACCAGCGCTTCAGGCGAAAATGGTTGGCCGTCTGCTTTCTCAAGAAAATAGAACGCCCCGAAATCCGTTCCAGCATGCGCGAGCGGAATACAGAGGGCTGTGTCGGTTGAATTACTCCGCAAGCGCTGGGCTGGTAGAGCTCCCAACAACATCAAGACTGCTTCATCGACAGTAAACCAGCCATCGGCTGCGCCAAGTACTTGCTGGAGGGCTCCTACGAGCGCGTCAAGCCGGGGAGCAAGGTCCCCCTCTACCTGCAACCCTAAGATGAGGTCTTGCAAAGCAACACTCTGTTGTCGAAGCGCAACTAACTGCTCAACAGAGCGGGTATTGTCAATATCAACCACGTGTATCGCTCGTAGTTTAATCAGGAGTCAATAATCAACTATTGGCTTATTCCTGAGCATAGATGATGCGGAAGTCACAGCCAAGGTCCTAAATGGCGGGTTTCGCTCTAGCCAAAAGTACTAGGGCTTCGGGCGATTTGTCACCAACAGTAGCCCAATCGCCGAAGGAAAGAAGTACTGACAACTGCCCTAGCTACAGCGGCTTGCCGTACCATCGTCCCAGCAATTGCCCACACCCAGACCACCCTCACCCCAGTCGTCTGAATTGCCAGGAGGGAGATTGATAGGCAAGCCGGGTTGCCATGGTGGGCGAGTGGCCGGGCGACTGCAGTCGCCCGGCCCCTTTAACCTGCTAACCAATCCCCTTTTATAACGTACAGATCTGCGCCGTTGTTGGCATCCCAGCCAGCACATTGCGCGTATCGATAATCATCCGTGTCTGTTGCGCCACCCAGGGCCAATCAAAGACGCGATGATACGTGGCGATCAGCAAGCAATCGGCGTTAGGGCCCCCAACTGCTGCCAAGTACCATGGGGGCAGGCGTTGGCAGAGGTCTGTGCTGAACAGACCTCTGCCACAGGACAAACCAGATTGTTGGGCAGCCCGCTGAACGGCAACGGGTGGGCTAGCGGTAACGCCCGTGATTCTCGCGGTCTGGCAGATAGCCAGCGGCGCTGGCGACACGGTTGTTGAAGTTGTAAATCGCGGCAGTGTTGATAATGTCGTAAATATCCTCGTCGCTGAAACCGTGTTCACGCAAGGCGATAATATCGCCTTCTTCGCAATCAACCGGGGTGCGCGTAACCTTCAGCGCATAGTCAAGCATCGCCCGGGTACGGGGATCGAGACCCGCCCGCCGATAATCGAGGGCCACCCGATCAGCAAGCACGGGATCGCCAGTGAGTCGCCGCAGGTCAGCACTGTGATTCACCTGACACAAGAGGCAGCCATTCTCTGCTGAAACCACCACAGCAATCATTTCCCGGTCAATCCGGCTCAGCCCAGACGGACCGCGGGTAATATAATCGTAGAGTTCGAGCCAGCGCAGCATCAACTCGGGGCGCCAGGAGTGCGTTCGTACCACATTATTTGGGGCACCAAGCTTCTCCCGCTGCCGCCCAATCAGTTCCTGCACACGCGGGTCCAGCTCGGATTCGGGTAGGACAGGAAACCAGCTGATTTGCTCCGTTGGCGTCCAATCGTCCACTGCCGCAGGGGATCCTTTAGGCGTGGCTGCAGTGATCTCATCATCGGGCATTTGGTGCTTCCTTTCTTCTGCATTGCACGATGGTTAGGCCTACACGTCCCTTGGCTGCTGACCCTAGCCTTCTAAAAGCAACGATTCAGGATCCTCGGCCAGTTCTTTGATCCGCACGAGGAAACGTACCGCCTCGCTGCCATCAACGATCCGATGATCGTAGGAAAGGGCGACATACATCATCGGACGAATCACCACCTCACCGTTGATCGCCACGGGCCGCTGCTGAATCGTATGCATCCCCAGAATACCCACCTGGGGCGTATTGAGGATAGGGGTAGAGAGCAGCGACCCAAAGATGCCACCATTGGTGATCGTGAATGTACCGCCTTGCAACTCACTAAGGCTCAGGCTGTTGTTCCGGGCCTTCTCGGCAAGCGTGGCGATCTGCTGCTCGATTGCGGCAAAGGAGAGCCGATCTGCATCGCGCACGACTGGCACCACCAGCCCTTCATCAGCCCCAACCGCGATCCCAATATCGTAATACTGCTTCAGGATCATCTCGTCGCCCTGAATCTCTGCGTTCAACCGAGGGAAGGCTTTGAGCGCACCCACGACGGCCTTCGTGAAGAAGGACATGAAGCCAAGCCCAATTCCATGACGCTCTTTGAACGCATCGCGGCGGCGCTTCCGCACTTCCATAATGGCAGTCATATCAATTTCATTGAACGTAGTCAGCATGGCCGCCGTCTGTTGGGCCTCGACCAAACGCCGCGCAATCGTCTGGCGGCGGCGCGACATCCGCACCCGTTCTTCGGGGCGACCCGAAGCAGTCGGTGCAGCGGGAGGCGAAGCAGCTGGGGCAGCAGGTACGGCAGGCGACGGAGTGGCTACAGCAGCAGGGGATGGGGTATCACGGCGAATATAGTTGGTCACATCATCCCGCGTAATCCGCCCCCCTGGCCCGGTGCCCTTGATCTGCTGAATATCCAGATCATGTTCGGCAGCAATCCGGCGAGCCAATGGTGTAGAACGCCCACTATCGACATTGTTGCCCTCTTCAGCGGCCTCGGCAGGAGCGACACTCGCCTGCGTAGCCTCGGCTGGGGCAACCGTGGCAGGGGCTTCGCTCGCGGGTGTTTCAGCGGCAGGCTGGCCCGCAGGCGCAGCAGCCTCTGCCCCGTTCGCGCCGCCAACGACCGCCAGCACCTCACCAATACCTACCGTATCGCCTTCATGCTTGGTAATTGATTGAAGCACCCCTGCACCGGGTGCAGCAACCTCCATATTTACCTTGTCCGTTTCCAATTCAACTAATGGTTCTCCTGCCGCGACTGTATCGCCCTCTTGCTTCATCCATTTCCCAACAGTCGCCTCAACGATTGATTCGCCAAGCGTTGGCACTTTGATCTCAACGGACATATTCTTTCTCCCGTTCCACAGCCTGCGCCGTTGGCACCCCAGCGAACGCTTCATTAACGATCCGTGCTTGCTCAGCGGCGTGGACATCTGCCGACCCCTCAGCAGTACTGGCGTGTGGTGAACGCCCGATATACCGCAATGGCCGCTGCTCGTCCGTGAGTAATGCTTCCAACCGCAATGCAACGTAGTGCCAGGCACCCATATTTTGTGGCTCTTCTTGCAGCCAGACGATTTCCTGCGCCTGCGGATAACCAGCGAGCGTTGCCGCTACTTCGTCTTCGGGGAATGGATAGAGTTGTTCCAGGCGCACGATCGCTACGGTTGGGGTTGCCTCACGGCTGGGACTGGTCACCAGATCGACGCTGACCTTCCCAGAACAGAAAATCACCCGGCGTATCGCATCGCGGTCATTGGCAGGCAGCGGATCATCAATAACTGGCTGCCAGGTACCCGTAGTAAGGTCAGCCAGACTGGAGCCTGCCTGCGGGTGGCGTAGCAGGCTCTTTGGCGTCATCACCACCAATGGGCGTCGCGCATCGAGCAAGGTGGCAGCTTGCAATCGCAGCAGGTGAAAATATTGGGCCGCAGTCGTTGGGTTTACGATTCGCAGGTTATCTTCGGCTGCTAGCTGCAAATATCGCTCCAGGCGCCCACTGGAATGTTCTGGCCCCTGGCCTTCATAGCCGTGTGGCAACAAGAGGACCATCGATGATTCCTGTCGCCATTTCGCCCGCGCCGCCGCAATGAACTGATCGATAATCACCTGACCGGCATTGGCGAAATCGCCAAACTGCGCCTCCCAAAGCACCAGCGTTTCTGGCGCATGAATCGAGTAACCAAACTCAAATCCCAGTGGAGCAGCTTCAGAAAGCGGGCTATTGTAGACGGCAAATGAGGCTTCTGCCTCTGGCAAGCTATCGAGTGGTGAATATTTCTCGCCAGTCTCCAGGTCGTTGAGGATGGCGTGGCGTTGCACAAATGTGCCGCGCTCCGCATCCTGACCACTGAGGCGGATGGGAGTGCCATCGGCCAAAATCGTCGCAAAGGCCAGCGTTTCAGCGTGCCCCCAATCAATCGCTTTGGGCTTATCAAGCGCTTCACCACGGCGGCCAAGAATCCGTTCGAGTTTCTGGTTCCGACGAAAGGTTTCGGGTCGTTCGAGCAATTCCGCGTTGATCGTGCGTAACACTCCTTCATCAACAGCGGTCTGGTAGGTGGTGGTACGGGGCGCATCAACCAACGCGCCCCCTTCACTATGCGCGTTGCCTGCCTCGGCTTCGACCTTCGCCTGCTCTAATCGTTCACGCACGGTCGCGGTCAGTTGCTCCAGGCGTCCAGCCTCAACCGCCCCCAGTTGTTGCAACTGCGCGTCGTAGCTCGTGCGAATCGTTGGGTGGGGTGTAATCTTGGCGTAGAGCAACGGCTGCGTATAGGTGGGGTCATCGCCTTCGTTATGCCCCCAGCGTCGATACCCTACCAGATCGATCAGGAAGTCTTTGTGGAACCGTTGTCGATAGGCATGAGCCAGCCGAATCATCGCCAGACAGGCCTCAGCGTCGTCGGCGTTGACGTGGACAATCGGAATCTCAAACCCTTTGGCGAGGTCGCTGGCATATAACGTGGAGCGCGCATCCTGGGCCGAGGTGGTGAAACCAATCTGATTATTGACAATGATGTGGATCGTCCCACCAACCTGATACCCCGGTAGGCGTGACAAGTTCAGGGTTTCAGCAACAACCCCTTCGCCAGGGAAGGCCGCGTCGCCATGAATAGTCACGGCTAACGCATGGTCAATATTCACCTGGGGCAACCCGCGAGCGTGCCGCCGCTCCTGGGCAGCACGGGTTGAGCCAGTTACCACAGGATTGACGAACTCAAGATGGCTGGGGTTATGGGCCAGGGTTAGTTGCACGGCGAACGCTTCTTCATCGCGGACCACCCGCCGCGCCCCCAGGTGATACTTCACATCGCCGCTCCACCCCTCATTGATCCCCCGTGAGCCTTCGGAAGGCACCAATTCTTTATTTGGCGCATGGTGGAACTCGGAGAAGATCGCCGCATAGGGCTTGCCCAGAACATGGGCCAGGACATTCAATCGCCCACGATGGGCCATACCAATCAACACTTCGCGGGTGCCAACCTGTGCTGCTGCGTCGATTAGTTCATCCAGCATCGGCACCAGAATATCGTTTCCCTCAATCGAGAACCGTTTCTGGCCCTGAAAAGTGCTATGAAGGAAGCGCTCAAACTCTTCAACTTCAACCAACCGCTCCAGTAAATTGCGGCGGGCTTCCGTGCTGAGGGCAGGCGCGAACGCGCCTTGCTCAACCTGTTCGACCAACCAGGATCGTTCTTCATAATCCTGTACATGATCAAAATCGTAGCCGACTGTCCCGCTGTAGATCGCCCGCAAGCGCTTGATCGCATCAAGGCAGTTCCCCAGATCAGGGCCAGCCAGTCGCCAGACAATCGAGGCGGGCAACGCGGCAAGGTCGGCATCAGTCAGGCCGTGGGTCTGTTGGTCAAGCATTGGGTCGCCAGGGCCGGGGCTACCAAGCGGATCGATCTGCGCTTCCAGATGGCCGTACTCACGAATCGAGCGGGCCAACCGTGCCGCCCCCACAATGCGGGCAACATCGGTTTCAGCAATAAAGGGCTGCCGCCCTGGCTGAATCACGACTTCGGCAGGCAGATATTCTGGAACAGCTACCTGTGGGCTAGTTACCGTAGCGGTCTGTGCCGCCGTACTACTGGCTGCCGCTGTCGGTGCATGGCGTTCAAAGAACGCACGTGTTTCAGCATCTACAGCGTTGGGATCTTGCTGATACCGCTCATACAATTCCAGCGCATAGCCTGCATTTGGTCCATAGAAATGATCCCAGTCCTCAATTGTTGTCATTGTTCCCCCAACTCCCTCGCCATACCCTTCTTCCCCAATGCTATTGCAGAGTTCAGGCCACGGAGGGCGAGCAAGCGCATAGTGGCTACGTCATCTTAGCTTACCGTATTGCAGAGGCCGGGGCAATACGGGGCCACAAAGGATTATGACAAGGAGGAAATCGCTCTGCTTGCCTGCGGCCAGTTCGCGATTTTGGTAACGCTATGGCCCCGTTGTTCGCGCGCTGTTGCCTGAACGATGCCGCTGCCACGCCATGTAGCAAGTTAGGAGCAGATAGTAGAGCGGGTAATAGCACCAGCCAACGATCAGCCAGAATGGTCGGGCTGGTAACTGAGCGGCCAGATAGACACTCAGGATCGCCCAGGGGATCCCCAGGAGTAGGGTAAGCTCGCGCAATGAACTCATCTGGGTGGGATAGGGGTAGCGGATTGGCACAAAGACCAGCACACTGAGGACAAGAATGATGATCGTATTCAACGGCACTGGCGTCATGGCCTCAAAGAGGAAAAAGGCGACCAGACTCCAATAGGAAGGAAACCCCAAAAAGTAGTGATCATCCGTCTTGGCCTCGGCCTGGGCAAAGCCATACCCACTAGCGATGAGCGGTGCTGCCGCAGCCCAGGCAGGGAGCAGGTTCGCCTGCACCAGCAATATCACTGGGACAAAGACCCACGCCAGATAATCAACAATATCATCGAGGCGGCGACCATCGAACCAGGGCAGCACCGCCTTGACTGCCGCCTGCCGGGCCAGGAAGCCATCAGTAGAATCGATAAAAATCGTGACAAAGAGCAGCATCCAGGCGCGCCGATAATCGCCTGCGATAATGGCAAAGATCGCCCAGGCAGACCAGACAGCCCCACTGGCAGTATAAAGGTGGACAAGCCAGGCAAGAATCTTCTGGCGCTCCAAGTGGTTAACCTCATTCGCTGATTAGCAGAGAACAATATCGCACGATTGTAGCACTTGCGGGCAACGGATCTGGCGGGAGCGCAACAAGAACAGGGCGATGCGGTTGCCCACATCGCCCTGCCTGATAGCGCATCCTGAGTGCTTGAACAACGACGAGCGTTAGCGCTTCGTATACTGCGGAGCCTTCCGCGCCCGCTTCAAGCCCACCTTCTTGCGCTCTTTCTCACGAGCATCGCGTGTCAGGAGTTTGGCCCGTTTCAGGGCTGGGCGCAGTTCAGCATCAAAGACGGTCAGCGCCCGAGCGATGCCGTGCCGGACAGCCCCAGCCTGCCCGCTGACACCGCCGCCAACTACCCGCACACTCACATTGAAGCGTTCGGTGGTGTTGGTCAGGCGCATCGGCTGGCTAATCATCTGCTGATAGAGATCGCGCCCACCAAAATACTCGCGGCCAGAACGCCCATTGATGATCATTTCGCCTGTGCCAGGATAAAGGCGCACCCGCGCCACTGCCTCTTTGCGTCGCCCCGTGCCATAGAAATATTCGGCGCGGTTTGTACGAGTACCCTGTTCCTGCATTGAGTCTTTTCCTCCCTATCGCCGTACTGTCAGCCTGTACACGCTTGCTTACTCAGCGGCTGGTGTGGCCGCAGCCACCCCACCAATAACCTGCCCACGCTTGTGACCATCCACCACAAGCTCCAGCTGCACTGGCTTCTGGGCATCGTGTGGATGCTCAGGGCCAGCATAAATCTTCATGTGGAAGAAGAGCTTGGCCCCCAGCGTGTTCTTCGGCAACATCCCGCGCACGGCACTTTCCAGCATCCGGCCTGGGTGCTTCGCCCGCATTTCCTTCAGCCGCACCGATTTCAGACCACCGGGGTAATTCGAGTGGCGGTAGTAGATCTTGTCGGTTTCCTTAGTTCCTGTCACTACAATCTTTTCTGCATTGATCACAATCACGTAGTCGCCACCATCCATATGCGGCGTAAAGGTTGGTTTCCCTTTACCGCGCAGGAGTTGCGCCACAGTCGTAGCAACCCGACCGAGTACCTGACCTTCAGCATCGATCAGGTACCAGCGCTGGGTCGCCTTTGCTTCAACTGCCGTGGCAGAATAGGTTCGTGTCCGCATTGCCTTCATTCTTTGCTCGCTCCTTAAGCTTGCAGCCGTCATCTTGACGTACTTCTGTTCCTGGCCCAATTCCATGGTATTCCGCCAGGATCCCGCTGACCGCTGACGGCTGATCGCTCTCGTGATAGCCAACTTGCCAGAGCGATAACCCTTGGGGGGGCGCAGGCGCAGGCACTGCCGACCGCTCTCCCCGCTGCATCATCGTTCCAAACCACGCTGGCGACTTGCGCCCTGCACCAACCTCGACTGCCGCACTGACGATGGTACGTACCATCTGTGGCAAAAAGCCATCAGCGCAAATCCAGAACTCAATGACCGTTCCTGCTGGTTGGGGGAGGTCTGGCTGCGTTATCCGCCAGGATGCTTGCGTGACGGTCCGCACCGTCGAGCGCAGCTTCGTCCGCCCTGGCACCCCTAACCCTTGCCCAGCAAAAGCAGCAAAATCATGCTGCCCAATCAGTTGATTGGTCGCCGCTTCGAGTAACTCCAAGCTCAGCGACCGGGTTCGATGCCACGTCTGTTGGGCCAGTGCAGGGTGCCGCACTGAGGCATTCCAGACCTGATATCGATATTCACGCCAACGCGCGCTATAGCGCGCGTGAAACGCCTCAGAAACTGTCTGCAACCGCGTAATCACTACGTCAGTTGGCAGGAGCGCGTTGAGCGCCTGGTGCAAACGCTCGTCGGTGAGCGCTGAGCCGAGATCGCTATGGGCCACCTGCCCAGCAGCGTGAACACCACGATCCGTGCGCCCAGCGAACGTGAGCGGGGTTGCGGTGGGCGCTAGTTGCCGCAACGCGGCGCCGACCTCACTGCCCACTGTCCGTAACCCGGGCTGCACCTGAGCCCCAAAAAATCCTGCGCCATCATAGGCGATATCGAGTCGTAGTCGCCGCAACCGCGGTGCCGACTCGCCAGTCTGCATGGCGGCGATCTGGTCGTAATCGTCCAATCGCTTCCGCCCAGCTTAGATCAGT
>JBDHWF010000130.1:0-10764 GCA_039810045.1 Chloroflexia bacterium | reverse complement strand
TGATAAAGTTGAGGTTTTGCACGAACAACGCACCGAGGAGCAACAACGTCACCACACGCCAACTCCAGGTCGCCCATTGGCGCGAGAAGCGCAACGATGGCAGGAGGCCCCAAAGGGCCGCGATTGCTGGCGCAGCGGGATAGAGCAGTCGCGGCGCATCTTCTAGATACCCCCAGGTCAGCACCAACCAGGCTGGAAAGAGGATAATCGCGGTTGCCCCAAGGGCCACCAATGGCACCCACAGTCGCCGCCCCAGCGCATAGACCCCAACGAAGCAGAGCAGGGTGATGGCGATTGCCGGCCAAAGGAGCCGGTCAGGAGCAACGCCAAACCGCTCACCCCATCGATTGAGTTCGGCAGCAACGGGCCAGATCACCCCTTGCAGCAAATAGCGGGCATTCGGCAGCAATGAGGCAGGAGACCAGGGATCAGGGCGGGCAAACTTCGGCACTGCCCGCCAGACAAGGAGGAAGGCGATCGCCGCCACAGCAAAGGGGATCACACGCAAGAGCATCCGTTGTGGTCGCCACAAGCGGTCACGCGCGCTCAACAGGATTTCCAACCCACCGATCAGTGGCAGGATGATCACCCCAGTTTCATGGGTCCATAAGCCGACAAGCGTCGCCAGGAAAGCAGCGCCATAGAGCAACCCAGCCCGCAGTGGTAGGGCATCGCGCCCAGCGGTTGTCTCCGCTTCACGGGCAGCAAGATAGAGCAACAGCGCCAGCAGTAATGCAGCAGTCATCAGCGGATGAAAGAGCGTATGCGCTCCAAAAACCGCCTGATAGCTGAATGGATAGGTAATAAAGAGGATCGCGGCAAGCACACCCCAATATGTGCCTGTCAGGCGGCGCAACAGGAGAGCCAGTAACCAGGCACTGAGAATATGGCAGATCAGGGTCAGCCCATGCAGCATCGCTTCGCTGTAGTGGCCCTGAATGGTGCGGGCTATTTTCCAGACGACAAAGGGGATTGGCCGATAGTAGGCATAGCCTTCCGAGGAACTGAAGAGCGACCACACCGAACGGCCTTCGGCGCGTGGCAGATCGAGGGGATCATCAAACGTAAAGGCAAAGCCGAGCGCAGCACCGTAAACAACCAGGGTGAGCACAGTACAGAGGAGCAGGATAGCCAGGTTGACTACTAAGGGGGCATAGGGCCAGGCCAGCCAATCTGCCCGCCACTGCCCTGCTGCTACTTGCTGCGGCTTGATTTGTGGTTCTTGAGGCTCCCCTGATTGCACGCAATCCCACTCCATCGGCGAACAAGTCGGTAGGTGTATGAGAAGATGATACTGTACTGACACAGGTAGCAGGTATTTCTAACACGAGACAAACCACGTATCTTCTGGTAGGCTAATAACAGATAATAGTGAACAGGGGTCATAGGCGCGGATAACAAAAGTACTTTTGCTATTCACCCCTCCGCACTATTTCTTTTAGCCCTTCGTCAGTCCATACTGGTACGAGGCGATCGATCTCGCTTACAACTTCATCCTCTATTCCAGGGATCATCCTGGTACGATAAAGAGATTTCTACGAGGGGGCACGGTGATAGTTTTACTAAGTGGTCGTTCGCTCTTCTGCCATGGACTTTTTATTCAACTTGGCCTGATGAACCGACCAATCTCTGCGGTACCCCTCAGCAGTAGCCTGACCCAGATCTCCCGAACCCTGCGACGCCTACAACCTGAGTTATTAATTGTGGATGCTTTGGAACTGCGCGCCGCAGGCTTCTTATTTATCGACGCACTACGGCAAGATCCCGCCCTCGCGCAATGCCCCGTACTGGTGGTTGCCAGTGGCACCTTTCCCGACGAGGAGCGCTTCACCCAGGCGGCCCAGGCCAGGGGGCTACAAGTCATGCTGGAAGCGGTGAGCTTCGAGGATCTGTGCGAAAAAGTTGGCGCACTGATCGACAATAACGCGCTTGGTTCGCCAATTACTGTCTAGCGTCCAGCGCTGCCGCACGCAGATTTCCAGCTAAAATTTGCCCAGTTGAAAGGCTTGACAAAAATATGGCAAAAGCGTATACTTGTTCTTTGCTACTCGGGGCATGTAGCAAAGGGGTAGAACGGTCGCGAATGCGGTGTGCCACAGCGGCCAAAGATGAAATGGAGATAGACGGGAGGGCATTTCGCCACCTCCCGCTTTGTGCTGAGATAGACCTTTCGCACTGATATTCTCTCTCATCTACCCAGCGTTGTAGCAAATAGTCAGCACAACGCTGGGTCGCTGCAAGTATCGAAGGGGCAATATCCTCCCTACGTACTAAGGGCTCTTAGAGCCGAGACCTTTGCAGCAGATACGCAGGAAATGACGCTCTTCCCTTCCAGTGGATGCCTCCGCATCGGTAGAGCATCCTTATTTTGCCCCTGTCTCGATCGAGCTTAGAAGGAGCAAGCATGGTAATCGAGATTCAGCAGACGGCTTCGGCCAATGGCGTCCAAACCACCACTGAATCTGGGTTTGACAGCCGCCTACAGCGGCGTACTTACGCCCAGATTCCTACTGTACTTGAGGCCCCAAACCTCGTTCAAGTGCAGCTCGACTCATTTAAGTGGTTCCTCAAGGAGGGCTTGCAAGAACTCTTTAACGAAATCTCCCCAATTCAGGACTATAACCAAAAGAGCATGGATCTGCGGTTCCCAGAATATGAGTTCCAGGAGCCACGCCATTCGGTTGATGTCTGCCGTGAACGGGATCAAACATTTGCCGCACCCCTTTATGTCAAGGCGGTACTGGAGGTGCGGGAAACAGGTGAGATTAAGGAGAGTCAGGTCTACCTTGGGGAATTTCCAATGATGACTCCTGACGGTACCTTCATTATTAATGGTGCTGAGCGGGTGGTTGTCTCACAGCTTGTGCGGTCGCCTGGGGTCTATTTTACCGCCCCCGAAGACCCCAGCACAGGGCGACGGCTTTTTGCTGCCAAGCTGATCCCCAACCGGGGAGCCTGGTTGGAATTCGAAACCTCCAACCGCGATGTACTCTCGGTCAAAGTTGACCGCAAGCGCAAGATGCCCGTTACCATTCTGTTACGGGCGATCGGCTATTCCTCGAACGAAGAGATTATGGAACTCTTCGCTGACGTGGACACGAATGTTGACCATCAATATATCCGCACTACCCTGGAAAAAGAACCGACCAAGAACACCGATCAGGCGATCATTGAGCTTTACCATCGTCTGCGGCCCGGTGATCCGCCAACCCGCGAAAATGCGCAGGCATTGTTGGAGAATCTGTTCTTCAATCCCCGTCGCTACGACCTGGCAAAAGTTGGTCGGTTCAAGCTGAATAAGCGACTGGGGCTCGACAAGGATATTCGCACCCTGACCAAGGATGACATCATTGCCATCCTGAAAACGATGATCAGGCTCAACAATGAGCAGGGGAAACCAGACGACATTGATCATCTGGGGAATCGGCGGGTTCGCGCCGTGGGTGAGCTGATCCAGATGCAAATGCGCCTGGGGCTGGCCCGTATGGAGCGCGTTGTTCGCGAGCGGATGACGATCCAGGATCTGAACACCGTCACGCCCAATGCGCTGATCAATACCCGGCCAATTATGGCTGCTGTGCGCGAGTTCTTCGGCGGCAGCCAACTCTCCCAGTTTATGGATCAGACGAACCCGCTGGCTGAACTGACCAACAAGCGCCGCCTCTCGGCTCTTGGCCCTGGTGGGCTGAGCCGTGATCGCGCGGGGTTCGATGTGCGCGACGTACACTACTCGCACTATGGACGGATCTGCCCAATTGAGACCCCAGAAGGCCCAAATATCGGCCTGATTGGGTCGCTTGCGACCTATGGGCAAATCAATGAGTATGGGTTCATCGAAACGCCCTATCGGCGCGTGATCAACACCGTCGATGTACAGCGTGAAGATGGCAAAGATGCCGATCTCCTCCTCCATCAAATCGTGCGCGATGACATGACTGACCCCGAAAGTGGCGAGATAATCGCCGAACAGGGCACCGAACTCACCGCTGATTTGATCAAGAAGATTCAGGCCGCAGGAATTCGCACAGTGCGAATCAAGCCATTCGTTTCGCAACAGATCGAATATCTCTCGGCTGATCTGGAGGAGAAATTTGCGGTCGCCCAGGCGAACTCGCGCCTTGACGAACACTTCCGCTTCATCGAAGACCGCGTTGAGGCCCGCCGGGAAGAGGAATATCCAATCGTACCTGTTGAACAGGTCGATTATATGGATGTTTCACCAAAGCAGGTCGTCAGTGTTGCTGGTACCCTGATTCCCTTCCTGGAGCATGATGATGCGAACCGTGCGCTGATGGGTTCCAATATGCAGCGGCAGGCAGTGCCATTGCTGCGCCCCGACTCGCCAATCGTTGGGACGGGGATGGAATATCAGGCGGCCCGCGACTCTGGCCAGGTTGTTGTTGCCCAAGAGCCAGGGGTAGTGCTTTCCTCAACCAGTCAGAAGATTGTGGTGCAGGAAGATAATGGGGTGGAACACGAATATCCATTGCAGAAGTTCCGCCGCTCCAACCAGGATACCTGCATCAACCAGCGACCAATTGTGCAAAAAGGCGAGCGCGTCGAGAAGCTGCAAGTGATTGCTGATTCCTCATCAACGGATAAGGGCGAACTCGCGCTCGGCCAGAATGTCATGGTGGCCTTCATGCCGTTCGATGGTGGTAACTACGAAGATGCGATCCTGCTCAGCGAGCGCCTGGTGCGCGACGATGTCTTTACCTCAATTCATATTGAGAAGTACGAGACTGAGGCCCGCGACACCAAGCTCGGCCCAGAAGAAATTACGCGGGATATCCCCAATGTCGGCGAAGATAGCCTGGCCGACCTTGATGAAGATGGCGTGATTCGGATCGGTGCAGAAGTACGCCCGAACGATATTCTGGTTGGCAAAGTCACCCCACGTGGTGAGACTGAGCTATCGGCAGAAGAACGCCTACTCCGGGCAATCTTCGGTGAGAAGGCCCGCGAAGTGAAAGACACCAGCCTCCGCGTCCCACACGGGGTACATGGTAAGGTGATTGATGTCAAACAATTCCGCCGCGAAGATACCGAGTTGCCCGCTGGGGTCAACCAGATGGTGCGGGTCTCAATCGCCCAGAAACGCAAGATCAGCGAGGGCGACAAGATGGCTGGACGGCACGGCAATAAGGGCGTCATCTCCCGCATCCTCCCCGTTGAGGATATGCCCTACTTACCTGATGGCACGCCGGTAGACATTATCCTCAATCCCCTTGGGGTACCATCCCGGATGAATATCGGGCAATTGTTCGAAACCACGCTCGGTTGGGCTGCCTCGCGGCAAGGAATCAAAATTGCCACGCCCGTCTTTGACGGGGCCAGCGAGGAACAGATTCAAAACGAACTCAACTCGGTTGGCCTACCTGAAGACGGCAAGATCTATCTTTATGATGGTCGAACTGGTGAGCGCTTTGATCGCCCCACCGTGGTTGGGATCATCTATATGTTGAAACTGGCGCACCTCGTCGAAGACAAGATTCACGCGCGGTCCACAGGGCCATACTCTCTGGTAACCCAGCAGCCACTCGGCGGGAAAGCCCAATTCGGGGGGCAGCGGTTCGGGGAGATGGAAGTCTGGGCGCTGGAAGCATATGGCGCAGCCAACACCTTGCAAGAAATGCTCACCGTCAAGTCGGATGATGTCGTCGGTCGCGTGAAGACCTATGAATCAATCGTCAAGGGGGAAGAGATCGTCGAGGCCGGGGTACCAGAATCGTTCAAGGTGCTGGTCAAGGAGTTACGCTCACTGGGGCTTTCCATCGAAGTGATCAACGAGGATGAGGAAACGGTAGACTTCTCTGAAGATACTTCGGGGGATCTCCTCTCCAAGTTGGATCGGATTAACCTGAGCGGCTTCGAGAAGACCGAGGCGTAGTGTGGAGTACGTGGTATCCATGCCAACCTTTTCAGTTGGCATGGATACTGAGCTAGGGGGAAATTCGTGAGTGCTACGCTTGATGTCAATGATTTCGATGCGATTCGGATTAGTCTGGCGTCGCCAGAGGCAATCCGCAGTTGGTCGCATGGCGAAGTAACCAAACCAGAAACAATTAACTACCGCACCTTGCGTCCAGAGCATGGTGGTCTTTTCTGCGAGCGGATCTTTGGGCCCTCCCGCGATTGGGAATGCTACTGTGGGAAGTACAAGCGGATTCGCTTCAAAGGGATCGTCTGCGATAAGTGCGGTGTGGAAGTTGCCCGCTCGAAGGTGCGCCGCGAGCGGATGGGGCATATTGAACTGGCAGCACCAGCCAGTCACATCTGGTATGTCAAAGGGACGCCCAGTCGGTTAGGGTTGCTGCTCGATATCTCACCACGGAACCTGGAGCGGATTATCTACTTCGCAGCCTACCTCGTCACCGAGGTTGATGATGCAGCGAAGCAAGAGCGCGTGCAGCAACTCTACAAAGAGATGGAAGAGGAGCTGGCTGATCTCGACGCTGAACTGAAGGAAGTCACCGACGAAATTGATGAGGGGGTGCAGTCACAGATTGCCAACCTCAGTGGTGGACAAGAGGGCACCAGCCAGGAAGCAGTCGCCCGCCAGGAACGACTCGCCCAGGAGGCAACGGCAGAGTACAGCGAAATTCGCGCCCTGCTCGAAGGCCAACTTGGGAAGGCTGCGAAAAAAGACGTTACCTACAACAAGCAACCGATCGTTCGTAAGGGCGAAATGATCAACGATGATCGCCTGGAGACATTAGAGACGGCGCACAACGAGCGGATGCAGACGATTCAGGATGAGTACCAACACGAGGTTGGCAGCAGCCAGGCGCTCGCCGAGGCCGAGCGCGATCAACTGCTCTTCACCTCTGGCGAGAACAAAGAGCGTCAGATAGCCGAGACTGAGCGCGAAAAGACTGCGATCAAGCAGGACTACGAAACACGGATCAAGGCGCTGGAATCGCTCCAACCGTTGCAGATTCTCACCGAAGCCCAGCGCAACGAACTGCTCGACGATGGGCGGGGCATTTTCAAGGCTGGCATGGGTGCTGAAGCGGTCTACGATGTTGTGCAACGCCAGGACCTTGATAGCGAAGCGATCAAGTTGCGCCAGGATATGGCAACGATGAGTGGCCTGAAGAAGAAGAAGGCCACCAAGCGGTTACGTGTCGTTGAGGCACTCCGCAAAGGCGGCAACCGCCCTGAGTGGATGATCTTCACGGCTCTGCCCGTTATCCCACCCGACCTGCGCCCAATGGTGCAGCTTGATGGTGGGCGCTTCGCCACCAGTGATCTCAACGACCTCTATCGGCGGGTGATCAACCGCAACAACCGTTTGCGGCGGCTGCTTGATCTACAAGCTCCCGACATCATCGTGCGTAACGAGAAGCGGATGCTGCAAGAAGCAGTCGATGCGCTGATTGACAACGGACGGCGCGGTCGCGTCGTTTCTGGCTCAGGCAAGCACAAGCTGAAGAGCCTGAGCGATATGTTGAAGGGCAAGCAAGGGCGCTTCCGCCAGAACTTGCTTGGGAAGCGCGTGGATTATTCTGGTCGTTCGGTGATCGTGGTTGGGCCAACTCTCCAACTGCACCAGTGTGGTCTGCCGAAGCGGATGGCGTTGGAACTCTTCAAGCCATTCGTCATGCGGCGGCTGGTTGATCGTGGCTACGCCCACAATATCAAAGCGGCCAAGCGTGTTGTCGAACGTGTTGACCCACGTGTCTGGGAAGTACTGGAAGAAGTCGTCGAGAAATATCTCGTCCTGCTGAACCGTGCCCCAACCCTGCACCGTCTGGGGATTCAGGCCTTCGAGGTCAAACTTGTCGAAGGCTCGGCGATCCAGATTCACCCATTGGTCTGTCAGGCATACAATGCCGACTTTGATGGCGACCAGATGGCGGTTCACGTACCGCTTTCCAAGGCAGCGCAGGCCGAAGCACGAGAGCGGATGCTTTCGTTGCATAACCTGCTTTCACCGTCAAACGGCGACCCAATCATCACCCCGCACAAAGATATTGTGTTGGGCTGCTACTACATGACCTTGCCGCGTGAGGGGGCCAAGGGCGAAGGGAAGATCTTCGTCAGCCCCGAAGAACTGATGATGGCCTACGAGATGGAGTTGCTCGATCTCCAGGCGACGGTGAAGGTCTACGGCGTCGAAGGAACCGAAGATCCCCAGAGTCTGTTGGAAACAACCGTGGGTCGGCTGATCTTCAACCAGATTGTGCCGAATGAGTTGGGCTATCGCAATATCACGATGGACCGCAAGCAACTCGGTCGGTTAATTGCCGACTGCTATCGCAAGCTCGGTGGCGAAGAAACTGCACAACTGGCCGATCGGCTGAAGACCATCGGCTTCAAGTTCGCCACTCGTGGCGCACTGTCGGTCGGGATTCACGACCTGCAAATCCCAGAGTCCAAGCCCCAAATTATTGGGGAAGCGGAACTGGAGCAGAAAGAAATCGAGCGCCAATTCCAACGTGGTCTCATCACTGACCGCGAGCGGAAAGATGAAGCAGTACGGATCTGGACCGAAGCCCGCGCCCAGGTTGCTACCGCAGTACAGAAAGGACTGGATCGCCAGAATCCGCTCTATATGATGGCTGACTCTGGGGCTCGTGGTAACTTCAACCAGATTAGCCAGATGGCTGGGATGCGCGGTCTCGTACTCAACCCGACTGGTGAAGTGATCGAACTGCCGATCAAGTCGGGCTACCGCGAAGGGATCTCCGTGCTGGAATACTTCATTTCCACGCACGGCGCACGCAAGGGGTTAGCTGATACAGCCCTGCGTACTGCTGACTCCGGCTACCTCACCCGGCGGTTGGTCGATGTCGCCCAGGATGTCATCATCAGCAGTGCTGATTGTGGCACAGAGAATGGCTTACGGGTGGTGTTGATTCCCGATGCCAATGAGAAAGATACGGCAACCTTTGAAGAGATCATTACCCGGCGGATTGTCGGGCGGATGCTCTCGCAGCCATTACATGACCCCACGACTGGCGAACTGATCGCTGATCGGAATACTGAGCTTGATGAAGATACCGTCGAGCAAATCCTGGCAATGGAACAACGGCCAGCTGAACTCTTCATCCGCACCGCAATGTTCTGCGACTCGACCCACGGGGTCTGTCAGGCGTGCTACGGGCGCAACCTCGCCACGGGCAAGATGGTTGAGCTTGGTGAGGCAGTCGGGATCATCGCCGCGCAGTCGATTGGTGAGCCGGGTACACAGCTGACGATGCGGACCTTCCACATGGGCGGTGTCGCCCACGCCGCCGATATCACCACTGGTCTGCCGCGTGTCGAAGAAATCTTCGAGGCCCGGATTCCCAAGGGGCGCGCCATCCTGGCGGAGATCGAGGGTACCGCGCATCTCGAAACCGCCGATGATGGTGGCCGGAAGATCGTTATCGTCGATAGTGAACTGTTCGTTGAGAATTACCCAATTCCCACCAACTATGTCGCCATCGTCAAAGAAGGCGACGAGGTAGCCGAAGGTCAGGTGATTGCCGAATCGAATATCGAAGGACAGGAAGGGCGTATCCTGGCAACAATCGGCGGCAAAGTCAGCATCGACGAGATCGATGGCGTTGAAACCATCATCGTCCGCGATGAGCAGACACGAGAGAAGCGCTACGACGTCCTGGCAAACGCCCAGATTCTCGTTGCCGATGGTGATTTCGTTACGGCAGGCAAGCAACTGACCGAAGGGAACCAGGATCCGCAGGAGATTCTGCACATCCGCGGGCGGCAGGCGGTGCAGGAATATATGGTCGATGAAGTGCAACGGGTCTACCGTTCGCAGGGTGTCGATACCAACGATAAGCACATCGAAGTGATCGTCCGCCAGATGCTCCGTAAGGTCACGGTAGACGAGCAAGGCGATAGCGAATTCCTGCCTGGAGAAATGATCGACCGCTTCATCTTCAACGAGGTCAACGCCGAGTTACTTGCTGAAGGTGGTGAACCAGCAACGGCGCAGGAAACGTTACTGGGTGTCACCAAGGCATCGCTCTCAACCGAGTCATTCCTCTCGGCAGCCTCCTTCCAGGAGACAACCCGGGTGCTGACAGAAGCGGCAATCAACGGTCGCGTCGATCAACTGCGGGGCTTGAAGGAGAATGTGATTATCGGCAAGCTGATTCCGGCTGGTTCCGGCTTCAACGTCCAGCGGACGAAGCGGTCAGCACGGGTACGCCCCGATAGCGAGGAAACGTCAATCGACACCATTGACCTGATGAGCGGCCCGGAAGGGGTCGGACGCTCCGATAACGAGGCGTTGGTGCCAGCCGGATACCAGGCATTGCCACTCGACCCAACCCTGGCACTGGGGAACCCCAGCCGCCAGGATGACAATGACAAAGACGACGAGTAGGCTCCAGCAATAGACCAAGCAACGTGCGGCGGGACAGTGACTGTCCCGCCGCACGTTTGTTATAACGCAAAGCAGAGGCCCACAATGGTTGCACCAACGCGCTGGGATACCGCCCTCGCCCTCACGACAACCCGTATTGGACGACCACTTTGGCACTATCAGGCAGTAGCATCAACGATGCCGTTAGCCCACGAAATGGCCCAGGCGGGCGCAACAGATGGCACCAGCCTGTTTGCGGAAGAACAAACTGCGGGCCGGGGTCGGCATGGCCGTACCTGGACGGCACCACGCGGCAGCGCCATTCTCTGCTCAACCATCTGTCGCCCGCCCCTACCACCAGCACAACTATTCCTCCTTATTGCTGCCTTTAGTGTAGGGATCGGCAACGGCATCGCCGAAGCCACCGGGATCACTCCGGCGATCAA
>JBDHWF010000129.1:0-10888 GCA_039810045.1 Chloroflexia bacterium | reverse complement strand
CGCCGCACCATCTATGGGCAACAGGGAGATGATTGCGTACGTACAGGCAGTTGTCAACTCTTTTCGACCTCTTTTCTCTTAATAACGAAGTATAACAGGTAGCAACTGCTGACGGCTTGTGGGAAAAAACGACAGCCCAGGCCCCTCAGGCAACTGGTATGATGGGGCGAACCGCGCCCCATCAGTCAGCAAGTGAGGTGTCTATGTCAGCCTCTGCAAACCTGCAATTAGGATCGGCATTTGCAGCCTTTCCTGATGATACTGCGCAGTCATTTTTTGGAGATGCCCGCCATCAGCAGGCAATAACTATCCTGCACACCAGCCTGGAACACTGTGGTCAAGGGCGGGGGCTGCCCTGGTTGGTTGGCAATCAGTTACGGATGATCATTCCCCGCTTTGGGCAACATCATCTCGTGCTAGCCCCTGATATTCTGATCCATCCCACGTTGGGAGGCCCCTTGCGGGAAACGTTCTACCCCGCTGAGGTCGGCGCACCAGCCCTGGTGATCGAAATTGCGCACGAAGCAACGGCACGGGCGCGGGACATAGCCGAAGGAACCCTACTGGGCAAGCCCGCTGTCTATGCCAGCCTCGGCATCGCCGAGTATCTCGTCTTTGATCCAAGCGGAGTCTCAATACCAACACTACTCTGGGCGCGAAAGCTCGGCACTGATGGGCGCTATTATCCGTGGGCAGCGGCGCATGATGGACGGTGGCAAAGTATCCTTGGGATTGCATTCCAGCCGCAGGAATCACTCCTGCGTGTCTATGATCAGGACGGGCAGCTCGTGTTGACCTACCACGAACAACAGCAGGTACAACGTCAACTGGTTACACAGGTTCGTGAGCAACACGCGCGTATTGCCGCACTCGAAACAGCGATCCAACGGCTACAAGGTCAATAATTCCAGCACTATACTTCCACCTCTGCGGGGAACTAAACCTTGACGACCGACGTTCTGAAGAAGTACGATGCTGGGAGAGGTCGGCGGTGCCGACCTTGTTTCATGCCGTCTCAGCAAGACGCAACGCTACCACTAATGGGAGTTCGATGGTCACAAAGCAGTCCACTCAGTCCAGCGCAACAGTACTCGATCACCCAGCGGGGCGTGATGAGACTGCGGGAACAACGCCACGCAGCGCGTCAAACACAATCGCTGCGCTGGCCCGCCGCTGTTGGGCAATCCTCAACCGCGATGCCATCCGGGTGCCACTAACGGTCTTTCTCCTCAGTCGCACCTTCATTCTGCTGCTTGGGGCGATCGCGATGCAGATCAACAACATCCTCCCCCCAGTGGCCGCCCTCGGCTACTTCATGCCCGAAATGCCGGGACTCGCCCATTATCTTTTACAACCCTGGCGTAACTGGGATGGGCATTGGTTTGCCTTGATCGCACAAATGGGCTACTTCGAACGCCCCACAACGGCGTTCTTTCCGCTCTACCCACTGTTACTCGCGGGAACCACTTGGCTGCTGGATGGGCAGATCGAGTTAGCGGGAGTGCTGATCTCGAACCTCGCGCTGCTGGGGGCGCTGGCCTTGCTCTATCAGCTAATTCAGCTCGACTTCTCGCGGGCGGTGGCACAGCGCACTCTGCTCTATCTCGCGCTCTTTCCCACGGCCTATTACCTCGGCGCGGTCTACAGCGAATCACTGTTCCTCCTGCTGTCAATAGGTGCGCTCTATGCCGCCCGCAAGAATTACTGGTGGATCGCTGGAGCCTTGGGCTTTCTGGCCGCGCTCACCCGCAGCCAGGGGATCTTACTCCTGATTCCACTGGCAATCTTTTTTGTGAAACAGCAAGGCTGGCACCCCCGGCGCTGGCGCGCAAACCCGATCTGCCTCACGCTGGTTCCCGCTGGGTTGATGGTCTATATGGCCTACTTGCGCCGCCTCTACAACGATCCGCTGGTCATGCTCAGCGCGCAGAAAGGGTGGGATCGCTATTCAGCCAACCCAATTGAAACGCTCCGCGTGGGTATCGCGGCGATCAACGGTTGCGCCGTGCGCGATTGGAATGCAGGGGTCAATTTCTGTTGGTCGGAGCAGTTATTCACGCATCCTGGAATCGCCACGATCCGCAACTTCTACTGGCGCTGGGCATTCTCCGAAAGTAATTTCGTCGAGTTCGCGGCGACCGCCTTTTTGCTGGTGATCGCGGTAATCGCGTTCTTCCGCCTGCCGCTCGCCTACAGCAGCTATCTGGCGGCAGGGGTGTTGCTGCCCCTCTGGTCGCCATCAGCGGTGCATCCCCTGATGTCGATGCACCGCTTCACGCTGGCTCTCTTTCCCGTCTTTATCATCCTGGCCCTGTTGAGCAAACGGAAGCCGATTCATGCCCTGATGCTCACTATCTCCGCGATCCTCCTGGCCTTCCTGACGATTCAGTTTGCCTCCTGGCTCTGGGTTGCCTGATCTCCTTGCTCGCCAAGGAAACAACAATCCCAGGCACTTTTTCGACGCGCCTGGGGTTATAACCTGTTCGGAGCAAGGACGTTACCGTGGTGGCACGAGCGACAATACCAGATCGAGGACGTGTTCAATATCGAACGGTTTAGGTAGGTAGATCGTATTCGGAACCTCAATCGGGCTACGGACAGCGCTCATCAAAATAATCGGTACACGCTGCCCATTCTCCTCTGCCCGCAGATGGGTCGCCAATTCTGTCCCACTCATCTTCGGCATCATGATATCAGTAATAACCAGCTCAGGACGCTCGCTACGGGCACGCTGCAACGCCTGCTCGCCATCATAGGCACGGAGCACGTAATATTGCTCATCTTCGAGCAACGTTGCTAGCAAATCGACGATAAACTCTTCATCGTCGGCGATCAGTATTGTCTTCGCCATGAGTAGTCCGTCCGCCATTCCCTAATCTAAGACCTTGTAGCGAAACCTCAAAGTAGGGAGACGCCACACGCTACGCGTAACCTGCGATCACTAGAATCTGGCGCAAGACCTATACCACCAATGCTGCAAGCAACCGCTTAAAAATACTACTGCCAGTGTGATATCACACTGGCAGTAGTACGTAGTGACGAAAAGACCAACAGCAATCTAGAAATAGGTTGGCTTCCGCATCACCGCTTCGAGATCACGCCGCGCTTCCGTCGCCGTTGGCATTCCACTATCGCCAACACTGGACTCCAGCAGGTTGTTGTAGTAGCTCGACAACCCCTGGCCGCGGCCATTATTCGACTTCACAACACGCATGATCCGCTGTAACATGGTCATCATTGACCTCCTTATTATGCTGGTAGCGCCATTGCTACCCACTGCACAAATGATAGCTGATTTGTTGGGAAACTTCAATGATACCGATAGGGGAAACAGGGGCGATACCACCTGTACTTTCGGATAGCAAATCCAGTACTTCTGCCTGAGTAGTCACTGAGAATAATGGAGGAGCAATGACCAGACCACCCACTGATCAGCAACCAACTCGGCGGCGTGCTGCGCCCGAATCAGCCAAAGATATTCTGGGCCATCTCGATAGTATTCGCGAACGCCTGCACCGGGCACAGGGCGTTGCTGGCGCCGCTGGCTTCACCCAAACCGCCCAGGCCCTGGTCGCAGCAACCACGGCCATCGACGAACAGCTCGCCCTGGTGGAGGCTGCGCTGCCTCGCGACATTCAGGCGCTACGCCAGCAGTAAGCGCTCGTTATCGAGAGACCAAGGCTTACTGTGTTGTCTCAATTTCGTGATCGTTGTCCGTTGCTGAGGAACCAGGCTTGGTATCCTGGCGTGGCGCTGGACGCAGGTAGAGGAGGTATTCATTGAACCCTACCTTCAAGACCCGCTTGATCATATAGCGATCACCGCGCTCCATGAACGCCTTACCCGCTTCGTAGCGGCCCAGGCGCACTTCCTGCGCTGTCTTACTCACCATTTCCCAGGTCGTTTTGCCACAGGAGCGACAGTGAAAATACTGGTCGTTCCCATCAGTTTTCCCAGCAAACCCCCGCTGCACCTGGTCAACCTCAGTGCTTCCGCACCAGGGACAGTGCCGCGCTACACCGCTCTTGCCTGTCATGGCTACGCCCCCCGCCTGACATTGCCTGCCTCTGTTTCATTGTAGTCGATTCCAGCGAGGGACGCGAGAGAAACAAATGGTCAATAATCCTGACGATTTCGTTCATTTTCCCTGGACGATCCGTAAATACGTCGCAGCCTTGCCCCAGCACGTAACGGTGGATCACGACGTTTGCGGGTGGATCAAATCCTATGCTACACTCGCATGACTGCGGCGGGCGGGGCATCGCAAAGAATGCTCGCCTCCGCTAGCTTTTTATCTGACCCGTGAATGCTGATGAAGGCGAGAAGCAATGACAACGGAAACGGGGCGTGATCCTCGCCCTCCCCTGGCGGATGCACAACGGATCGTTGTCACTGGAATGGGCGCAATCTCGCCGCTAGGCAACTCGGTCGCCGAGCTTTGGGAAGGGCTGGCAGCTGGACGTTCAGGCATTGGCCTGATCACGCGCTGCAATACCGAGCCTTATCCAGCAAAAATTGCCGGAGAAGCCAGCACCTTTGACCCCACCTGTTACTTCGATATCAAAGAAGCCCGCCGGATCTCGCGGGCCTCGCAGTTCGCCGTCGCTGCCGCGAAACAAGCGATCGCCGATGCCGGCCTTGATGGCGCACCCCTCCCTGAAGATGCTGGTGTCCTGATTGGCTCTGGCAATAGCTCGTTCCCTGATTTGGAAGCAGCCACCCGCACGATGATCGAAAAAGGCGGAATGCGGATCAGCCCGTTCGCAATGCCCGCCGTCCTCCCCAGTATGTCGGGCGGCCAGATCGCCCTCCAACTGGGGATTCAAGGCTACAACTCTACGGTTTCCACCGCCTGCGCCTCTGGCACCCAGGCGATTGGCGACGCTGCCGAAGTCTTGCGGCGGGGCCATGCGTCGATCATGCTCACGGGTGGCACCGAAGCGCCGATCTCCGAAGTTGGGCTGGCGGGCTTCTGCGTCATGCGCGCCCTCAGTACCCGCAACGACGAACCAGAGCGGGCCTCCCGCCCATTCGACCGTGACCGCGATGGCTTTGTCGCGGGCGAAGGCGCGGCCATTCTGGTGCTGGAAACGCTGGCAAATGCACGCGCCCGGGGAGCCAGAATCTACGCAGAGATTTTGGGCCTTGGCTCATCGAATGACGCCTATCATCTCACCGCCCCCCCACCCGATGCGGCAGGAGCCGCCCGCGCGATGCGGTGGGCGTTGCAGCACGCTGGCCTGACGACTGCCGACATCGGCTATATCAATGCCCATGGCACGGCAACACCAGCCAACGATGCGGGAGAAACGACGGCGATCAAAGCCGTCTTTGGCGAACGCGCCTACCAGATTCCGATCAGCTCTAATAAGTCGATGATCGGACACTGTCTTGGCGCAGCAGGCGCACTTGAAGCGGTGGGGACAATCTGTGCGCTGAATGCAGGCCTACTGCCGCCAACGATCAATCTCGAAACCCCAGACCCTGTCTGCGACCTCGACTATATTCCCCAGGTTGCCCGCCAGGTACAGGTGCAGTACGCCCTCTCTAACTCGTTCGGCTTCGGCGGACAGAATGCTTCGCTGGCGATCGGGCGCGTAGAGGACGAGGCGGCTGACCGTGCCTGACACCCACCAACCAATAATGAATGCGGAGCACTGATGCAAATTGTTCGTAATATCGGCCATATTAAGGAACAACAACGCCAGGGCCGAATCCTGACCGCCGTGGGCTTTGTGGGCCTAGCCGCCGCCTTTATTCTCGTCTGGGTTCAGCGCGACGCCACAGCGATGGTGCTGATTGCCTACGCCCTGATGTTAGTTGGCTTCGTCTTCTTCAATATGGGCCTCCAGCGAATCAGTAAATTTGTCAGCAATACCCGCAAGAAACGCCCTGATCAGGAAGTTGATGCGGCGCTGGCTCGCCTGAATGATCGGTATACTGCGATTCACTACGCCCAACTGGGCAACCGTGTGGTTGATCATCTGGTCGTTCACCCTGCTGGCGTGGTCGCGCTCACCCTGCGCGAAGTCACGGGCAAAATCATCGTCAATGAACGCCGCTGGCGCAAAGGGGGGAACCCCCTGGGGCGCATCTTCAACTACAGCGCCCCACAGTTGGGCAATCCTTCCCTCGACAATGAAACCGATGTCGAAGCGATCCGCAGCATCCTCGCCGTCGAGGACTTGCCCGATGCCGTCTCCGGGGCGATCGTCTTTACCAGCCCACAGGCCGAAGTTCAGGGCAGTTGCCCCATTGATGTGCTGGGGATCGATCAACTCCTGGACCACCTTCGCACCATCGCCAACGAACCGGGACAGACACCACTCACGGGCAAGCAACGGCTGGCGATCATCGCCGCGTTATCGCAGGGGAAAGAACTGGAACAACCGCCCCAACCACGCACCGAGCGCCGCAAGCGCGAAGCGTAAGCGCACCGCGCTGCGCAGCAACGAATCGAGTAGTTCTGTATGGATAGATCCACCACCACAACGTTTCCCGCCTGGCCGATCCTTGGGCAGGAACAGGCAGTGGCCCTCCTGCAAGGGGCGATTGCCCGAACAGCAATCGCCCACGCCTATCTCTTTGCCGGCCCAGCCCAGAGTGGTCGTAGCACCCTGGCCCAACTCTTTGCCCAAACGTTGAACTGCGAGACACCCGCCGCCGATGGTGGCCCGCCGCTGGCCCCCTGTGGCCTCTGCCGCGCGTGCCGCAAGATCGCCAAAGGCACGCATCCCGATGTCAGCGTCGTCGGGTTAGCCAGCCAGGAGGCCGCCGGCAATAGTCGCCGCCGCGACGCCAAGCACACCAGCCTCAGCATTGATACGATTCGCACTGTCGTCGCCGATATTACCCTCCGCCCATTTGAAGGTCACTGGCGTATCTTCATCATCGAAGATGCCGACACGATGCGCGATGAGGCTGCTAACGCTTTCCTGAAAACGCTCGAGGAACCACCCTCGTATGCGATCATCATCCTGGTTGTGGCCGAGGCTGGCAGCGTCTTACCGACGATCCGTTCACGCTGCCAACTGGTCGAAACCCGCCCTGTACCACGCGACGACCTTGCTACGGCGCTGACGGCCCAGCACGGCACCACCACGCAAGACGCCCAAACACTCGCCGCGCTCGCCCGTGGTCGGGCGGGTTGGGCGATTACGGCAGCCAGTGCGCCCGACTTTATGACCGAGCGTACCGCCGCGCTCACCGCGATGCTCGACCTGTTGCAGGGGCCAGCGTACGAGTTTTTCCCGCTTGTCGATCGCCTCACCGATCGTTTTCGCAAAGGGCGGCGCGATGAGGTCTACGCAGAGTTAGACGGCTGGTTGGGCCTCTGGCGCGACCTCCTCCTCTTGCATAGTGGCGGCACTGACTATATCCTCAATGTTGACTATCTCGATCAACTGCGCCCGCTTGCCGCCCGTTTTAGTCTGGAATGGTTGCGCAACGCCGCCGAAGCAACAGGTGTGGCGATGCGCCAACTCGATGAAAATATTGCCCCACGTCTGGCCTTAGAGGCAATGGTTCTGCGCTGGCAGGCCCGGGCGTGATTCGGAGGATCAGATGAGTGAGTCCTGTGGTGTTGATGGTGGTGGGTGCAGCAGTTGCTCATTTGGGCAACGCCTCGCCGCACTGAACGAAAGCACTGGCGAAGAATGGCCGGTGGTGCTCGTGCGCTTCCGCGAATCGAGCCGCACCCGCTTCTTCGCCCCGGGCAATGTCTCAGCCCGCATCAATGACTGGGTGATCGTCGATACCAGTAAAGGCGAAGAAGCGGGGAAAGTAATCGCCACCAACCAGCAGGTGCGCGCCGCTGTCTTCGCTGGCCCCCTGAAACCTGTCCAACGGCTAGCGCAGCCAGCCGAAGTACAGCTCGTTGAGCAACTTGAAGATCAGGCCAAAGTGGCGATGCGCGCCTTCCGCGATCTGATCAACGAGCATAGTCTGGCGATGAAGCCGATTCGGGCGGAGTTCAGCTTCGATGCCAAGCGGCTCACCTTCTACTATTCAGCGAAAAACCGCATCGACTTCCGTGAACTGGTCAAAGATCTCGCCAAGCACTTTGGGGTACGGATTGATTTGCGGCAAGTCGGCGACCGGGACGAAGCACGGTTGCTCGGTGGAGTTGGCAAATGTGGCCGCTCGCTCTGCTGCTCCAGTTGGCTCCAAACCTACCCATCAGTCACGGTGAAGCAAGCTAAAGAGCAAGACCTCCCGCTCAATCCCACGAAGATCTCTGGCGTCTGTGGCCGCCTGCTCTGCTGTCTGAGCTACGAGAATGAGCAATATACCCAGATGAAGCGGACTCTGCCACGCCTCGGGCAATTCGTGCCCACGCCACAAGGGGTCGGGAAAGTCATCGGCTTGCAAACACTGAAAGGGCGGGTCAACGTTTTCATCGAAGGGACAGGCGTTACCGACTTCGCTGCTGATGAGCTTGGCCCACCAATTGCCCCAGCCCGCCCTGCCCCCCGCGAAGGTGGGGCGGCACCCCGCGCCCGCACTGAAGGATCTGCACGTGCGGCAGCCGCGCAGGAAACGGGCGAAGCCGCCGAGGCCCAAGAGCCTACTGCTGACGCTACCGACCCCCCACGACGTTCGCGGCGGCGTTCGCGCCGTGGTGGCCGCCGTGGGGGAGCAAAGGGCGCAACTGGGCCAGAAGATCAGTCATCCGAGGGTGAGCCCTCAGAGGGTAAACCCAGCGAATAGCGGGCCTACCTTCACCCAACAATCAGCGCGCGAAAGCGTATCGTGAAAGGGTTGCTGTGTCCGCACTCTCCCCCCTCCCCAGCGCGCCAATTGTCCTGATCGGCTCAGCCTGTTGCGATGTACGGGCAGTAACGACTGCCAATCATCATCCAGGTGGGGCCGCCCAGGATGGCATCGTGCGCCTCTCGCTCGGTGGTACTGCCCGCAATATCGCGGAGAACCTAGCCCGGCTCGAACTGCCCACCCAGCTGATCACCGCAGTAGGCAACGATGAGCCCGGTCGGCAGATTCTTGCCTATACCCGCGCCGCCGGTGTCCAGATTGCCGCCGACCCGATCCCGCACTGCGCCAGCGGAATTTATCTCACGCTCGTTGATCAACACGGGAACCTCCTCACGGCCATTGATGCCACAACCATTACGCGGAAAATCACCCCACGCATCATCCAGCGGCAGCGACAAAGGCTGCGCGACGCCGCCATGGTAGTGATCGACGCGACCCTGCGCCCCCAGACAATTGCCACGATTGTTCGCCTCTGCAACCATGCTGGGGTGCCACTTTGCCTGGAACCAGTCTCGGTCAAACTCGCCCCACGCCTGTTGCCATATATTGGCGATGCCGCGCTGCTCACGCCAAATATGCGCGAAGCCGCCGCGCTTACGGGCCTACCCGTGACCAACCACCAGGAAGCATTACTGGCCGCCCGCGCTTTACGTGAACGCGGTGCCGCCACGGTGATCGTAACCATGGCTGGCGCGGGTGCGGTCTATGTCGATGCCACGGGCAGCGGCCATGTTCCCGCCCTACAAACGGAAATGCTCGACCCCGTAGGCACAGGCGACGCCCTGACCGCTGGCGTGATCTTTGGCTACCTGCAAGAATTCCCCCTCGATGAGGCAGTCACCCTTGGCACTGCCCTCGCGAGCCTGACCATGCTCACCAGTGAGCCAGTCTACCCCGATCTGACCCTGGAAGGGGTCTACGCCCATATGCAAGCCTGAACCAGACGAAGGGTATACGATGCCATTCGAGATTCAGATCGCGGCGGCCAAAACGCACAAATACGCCACTCGCGAAAGTGGCGATACGGTCGAACTGGTTGAACGCCCGAATGGGGGAATGTCGGTCGTGTTGGTGGACGGGCAGGGGAAAGGACAGGCGGCCAAAACGCTCAGTTCATTGGTCAGTGCCAAAGCGGTCGCCCTGCTGAAAGAAGGGGCGCGGGATGGCGCCGTTGCCCGCGTCGTTCACGACTACCTCCACACCTTCCGCCAGGGCCGCGTCTCGGCCACCTTAGAGATCCTCTCGGTCGATCTAGTCACTGGCACCGTCGTCAGCAGTCGCAACAGTGCCACCCCGCTCCTGCTCCATCGTGGCAACGACTACGAACTGCTTCCTTCCCGCTCCGACTCCATCGGTATTCGCCGCCACACCAAGCCAGCAATCGACGAGTTCGCCGCTGAACCGGGCCTCCGCATCGCCCTCTTTTCCGATGGGATCATTCACGCGGGCGACCGCTATAGCCAACTGTTCGATCCCCTCGCCTTTGCCCGCCGCGAACTGCGCGATGTGGACTCGGCACAGGCGATGGCGAACGCCTTACTTCAGGGGGCACTCGCCGCCGATCATGGCCGCGCTGAAGATGACATGACCGTAGTCGCCCTGACTCTTGGCTCACGCGGGGAATACCCACCAGTGCGGCGAATGGAGGTGATTGTGCCACTGCTCTAAGCGGCAGTAACGGTGATGGGGATAGCCCAGAAAGGGGAAACGCGATGCGTGGCGATGATCGGGGGAACCACCCGCCAGCCTGGGCGCGACGAATCCAACCGAAGGTAGCGGCTGCTGGCCCACGAATCACAATTGTTGGGCCGTGTGCCGCCGGGAAAACGACACTGGTCGCCCATTTACGCGAACGTGGCCTCGATGCCCACGCCGTCGCACAGGAACATTCCGGCGTCGCCTACCTCTGGCAACTCGCCGAACCAGACTATCTGATCTTCCTCGATGTCGACCTGCCAACTACCGTCCAACGTCGCCAGCGCGAGTGGCCCGCCGCCCTCTATATCACCCAGCATGAACGCCTCGCCCACGCCCGCCAGCACGCCGACCTCTACCTCGACAGCAGCACCCTCAGCGCTGAAGAAGTCGCCGCACAGGTCGCCGCATTCATCGCCGA
>JBDHWF010000128.1:0-11080 GCA_039810045.1 Chloroflexia bacterium | reverse complement strand
ATGCAGCCCTGACTGGTGGCATGGCCTATGAAGCGCTCAACAATGCCGGCCAGATGACCGCCCCGTTAATTGTTGTGCTGAACGATAATGAGATGTCGATCTCCCCAAACGTTGGCGGGATGACTAAGTATCTCAATCGTGTACGCACCAATGCCCACTATAACCAATTGAAGGGGATCACCGAAGATGTCCTCGCCCACTTACCAGCGGGCGATACGTTGGTCGAAATTGGCCGCCGGATGAAGGACAGCTTCAAGGAGTTTGTCGTACATTCGATGATCTGGGAAGAGTTGGGCTTTACCTACCTCGGCCCGGTTGACGGCCACGATTTACCCACCTTGCTTGAAACATTTGAGCAGGCTCGCCGCGTGCTGGCGGAGTACCACAAGCCCGTATTTGTCCACGTCATCACCACCAAAGGCAAAGGGCTCGACCTCGCCGCCGACCCACTGAAATTGAATTGGCATCAACTCAGCCCTGCGGGTGGCACCAAGTCAACCGCCCCCAAATATCAGGACGTTTTCGCGCAAACGTTGATCGCGCAAGCGCATAAGGACGAACGGATTGTCGGCATCACTGCAGCCATGTCGACTGGAACCAGTCTCGACAAGTTCCAACAAGCCCATCCCAAGCGGTTCTTTGATGTCGGGATTGCAGAGGAACACGCAGTAACGTTTGCGGCAGGGCTCTCCTGCAACGGAATTCGGCCTGTAGTCGCGATCTACTCTACCTTCCTGCAACGGGCGTTCGACCAGATCACGCACGATGTCTGTATTCAGAACCTGCCCGTCGTTTTCGCCCTTGATCGGGCGGGGCTGGTTGGTGATGATGGGAAGACCCATCAGGGCGTCTTCGACCTGACCTACCTGCGTTGTCTGCCCAATATGCAGATTCTGGCTCCAAAAGATGAGCGCGAATTACAGCGGATGCTCGTCACTGCCCTGCGCCACGAATCTGGCCCAATCGCCGTGCGCTTCCCCCGTGGCAACGGCGTGGGTGTGCCGCTCGACGATGACCCACAGCCAATGCCCATTGGCATTGGCGAAACCTTGCGTACTGGCGATGATATCGCGATTGTTGGGGTAGGGCCGATCCTGGCAGAGGCCGAGGCAGCAGCGGCGCAACTTGCGGCAGAAGGGATCGCCGCAACAGTCATTAATGCCCGTACGGTCAAACCGCTTGACGAAGCCCTGATCCTTGAGGCAGCCCGCCGGTGTGGGCACCTCATCACTATTGAGGAGAATGTGGTGATGGGTGGCTTTGGCGCAGGCGTGCTTGAGTTACTCGCGCGTGAGGGGATCACCATTCCCACCCACCAGATGGGTGTACCTGATGAAATGATCCCGCATGGCTCACAGGCTCAACAGCGTGAGTGGTGTGGCCTCACCGCGGCGAAGGTTGTTGAACACGCCCACACCTTACTTGGGCGTGTAGCAACACCAAAGCTCAATGGCCGTATGCCAGTACAGCACCATAGCTAACATCATTTGCACCAATCACGACAACGCTGATAGATAGCTGTGAATAAGGTCATACACCGGGTCAAACAAAATTAGACAAAAAATGGTATTATTCAGCCGCACCGTACGATGGCGTCGGTGGCTGAGTGATAGCAGGATAGCGGTACCACGTTATCCGATGAATACTGGGGGTAGGATGGCAACGCTGACTGGTGGACAGACGCTCGTCCAATCACTAATGCGCGAAGGGATTGACACGATCTTTGGCCTTCCAGGAATCCAACTCGACTGGGCATTTGATGCGCTCTATGCCGAGCGCGACAAGATTCGTGTGATTCACACCCGCCATGAGCAGGCAACCTCATACATGGCCGATGGCTACGCCAGGGCCACTGGTAAAATTGGTACGAACCTGGTTGTCCCTGGCCCTGGTTTGCTCAACGCCATGGCTGGTCTTTCGACTGCCTATGCCTGTTGCTCGCCCGTCCTCTGTCTCACCGGGCAAATTCAGTCAGACAAGATCGGCGTTGGAACTGGCTTGCTGCACGAGATTCCTTACCAACTCGAGATGATGGCCGCCGTTACCAAGTGGGCGCGGCGGGCCTCGCACCCCACCGAAATTCCTGGACTGGTGCGCGAAGCGATCACCCAACTCCGCACTGGTCGCCCACGCCCTGTATCACTGGAAATCCCCCCAGATATTCTGCAAATGCAGGCCGATGTCGAACTCCTCAATCCAGCGGAAGTTGAGCGGCAGCACGGCGATCCCGCGCTCTTGAAGCAAGCGGCGGAACTCCTGTCAAAAGCCGAGCGCCCAATGATCTTCGTTGGTAGCGGGATCTTTACCTCAGAGGCGTGGGATGAACTGCGCGAGTTGGCCGAGAAGCTGCAAGCGCCCGTGGTTATGTCTAGCAACGGTCGCGGCGCACTCGACGACCGCCATCCGCTGGCAGTTACCACCAGCGAAGGCCGCCTGCTGATGCCACGGGCCGATGCAGTGCTGGCGATTGGCACCCGGTTCAGCGAGCCAACCACCCGCTGGGGCCTGCCGGAGGGACTACCAGTCGTGCAAATCGACATCGATCCCGAGGAAGTTGGCCGCAACGCCAAGCCAACGATTGGGATCGTCAGCGACGCCAAAACTGCGCTGGCTGACCTGCTTGAACAGGTCGATGGCACAAAAGGCGCCGCCAACCGCCCATCGCGGGCCAAAGAGATTGCGGCAGTAAAGGAATTCATCGAAGATCAACTCTTTGAGATTCAACCACAGGCCGCCTATACCGCCGC
This sequence comes from Chloroflexia bacterium, assembly GCA_039810045.1. Lineage (GTDB taxonomy): Bacteria > Chloroflexota > Chloroflexia > Thermomicrobiales > CADCWN01 > CADCWN01. The sequence continues at coordinate 8,333 of JBDHWF010000128.1, read as the reverse complement.
ACTACGGGCCGAAATGCCCGAAGATGGGATTCTGGTGGGCGAAATGACGCAGGTGAGCTACTTCTCCCGCAATGCCTTCCCCACCTATCATCCCCGCACAAGTATTAACCCCGGCTACCAGGGGACCCTGGGCTGTGGCTTCCCGATTGCCCTTGGGGCGCAGGTTGGGATGCCCGATCGCAAGGTTGTCTCGATCAATGGCGATGGTGGGTTCATGTTCAACATTCAGGAACTCTCCACGATGAAGCGGCACAACATTCCGCTGGTCGCCGTAGTCTTCGCCGATGGGGCGTTTGGCAACGTCAAGCGGATTCAGCAGAAACAGTTCAATCAGCACACGATTGCCAGCGATCTCCACAATCCCGACTTTGCTAAGACGGCGGAGTTGTTCGGCGTGGCGGGGATGACCGCCACCTCGCCAGACGAATTCCAGGGTGCACTGCGCGAAGCCCTGGCGACGAACGGCCCGGTTCTCATCGAGGTCAAAGTTGGCGAGATGCCAGAGCCGGGGATTCGTGGCGATACCAGCGGCAAGCAGTGGTGGTAAGCTAATAGACCACTGTCGACGTACAGCACTCGCACGAAGGCGTGGAGCATGGTCTCCGCGCCTTCGGCTTTTCAGGCGAAGGAGCAACGACGATGGCTCAGGAGCATCCAATCGCGAACACGATGCGTTATACCAAAGGGCGTTTGGCAGAGGCCCTGCACCTGGCTGAATTTCCCCGTTCGGCGAAATATCAGCCGGAATGGATGCTCGAAAACCTGATGGGGCCGAATGCCGTTTGGCTGACTGAAGCGCTCACCGCGCAGATGGCGTTGCAGCCAGGAATGCGGGTGCTTGATATGGGCTGTGGGAAAGGGATCAGTTCGATCTTCTTAGCCCGCGAATACGGAGTACAGGTGTGGGCCACGGATCTCTGGATTCCGGCCAGCGAGAATTGGCAGCGAATCCGTGAAGCTGGATTGGAACAGGTGATCTTTCCGATCCATGCCGAAGCCCACGCCCTACCGTTCGCCGATAATTTCTTTGATGCAGCGATCAGTGCCGATGCCTATCATTACTTCGGCACTGATAACCTCTACCTCGGTTACTACGCCCGCTTTGTACGCCCTGGCGGGCAGTTGGGGATTATTGTTCCCGGCCTGCAAGAGGAAATTACTGGGGCGGTGCCAGATCACCTTGCCCCATACTGGGAACCCGACTTTTGGAGCTTCCATAGCCCTGCCTGGTGGCGCAGACATTGGGAACAAGCGGGAGTGGTCAACGTGCAGTATGCGGATACACTGCCGAATGGTTGGCAACACTGGCTCCATTGGCTAGAAGTTGCCCTGGCAAATGGCTATCGGAGCAGCCCAGAGGAAGCAGAGATGGTCCGGCGTGATGCTGGTCGCTACCTCGGCTTCACGCGGCTCGTGGCCCAGAAGAACGAAGGTTAACGCTTGGCACGCTGGCGACGACACTATCGAGCAGAAGATCCCTGCCACGCTGGGACGCACACTGTACGCCAGTGGCGGCAGTGCCTGCTGTTCGGCCTGCTGATCCTGGCTGCGCTGCTGCCAGCATCCCCAACAGCCGCTGCTGCCAGCGCGTTCACTAGCCTGCACGTTGTTGGGGCCGACCTGATCGCTGCCAATAACCAACCTGTGCGGCTGATCGGGGTCAACCGGGCTGGCACCGAATACGCCTGTAGCCAGGGGTGGGGGATCTTCGATGGCCCCAGTGACGCCGCATCGGTCGCCGCAATGCGCGCCTGGGGCATTAACACTGTGCGCGTACCGCTGAATGAGCATTGCTGGCTGGGGTTGGATAGTGTCAGGCCAGAATACCGGGGTGAAACCTACCGCACGGCAATTCGTCAGTGGGTCAGCACTCTGCGGGAAGCGGGCCTCTATGTCATCCTCGACTTGCACCTCGCTGCCCCAGCGGGATTTCCAGCCGATCAGCTGCGCCCAATGCCCAACCGCGACTTTACGCCAGAGTTTTGGCGACAGATCGCTACCCTCTACCGCAATGATAGTGCGGTCATTTTTGACCTCTACAACGAGCCATATCCAGACCTGAATCGCGATACAGAGGAAGCATGGCGCTGCTGGCGCGATGGTGGCACTTGTCAGGGTGTGGGCTACCCCGCCGCTGGAATGCAGGAATTGATCGATGCTGTGCGCGATACAGGGGCCACCAATGTGATTTTGCTCAGCGGCATCCAATATGCCAATACGTTCTCGCGCTTCCGTGCCTACGCTCCCCATGATCCACTCAATAACTACGCCGTTTCCTGGCACTCGTACAATTTCATGCACTGGGCCAAGGAAACATCCTGGGATGCGCAGGTCGGAATTCCCACGGCAGGGATCCCGCTGATTGCTGATGAAATCGGCCAGGATGATTGCCAAACCGATTACCTGGACCGCACCCTGCGCTGGCTTGATGCACGGAACGCGAGCTACCTTGCCTGGGCCTGGAATACCTGGGGGCGCTGTGATGGCCCGGTCCTGATCGATGATTACAGTGGCACGCCTTCCACAATGGGGCAGGGATTCTACGATCACCTCGCTCGGCTGGGGCCACAGCCGCTGGCCCCACGACCGGGCGAAGCAGCCAGCAATGAGGAGCGACGCGATCCGTCTGCGCCACTCGCCCCGCCAGAATCACCGGGCGCCCTTGTTCTCTACAATGATGTCAGTCCAGCACCATTCTGGATTCGCCCGGTAGGAACGAATGCCACCAACCCCTGTGATACTCTCGTCCGTAGCAGTGGGCGGTGTGCCTATGCCGCCGCGCTCAGTGCATGGGGGGCGTTGAATATTGGCGCTGATAGCGGGATCAGCACGACGAATTATCAGCGCCTGGAATGGGCCTTCAACAGCCACTGGCAATCGCTCGCCAACTTCTCAGTCACCCTGGTCGCCCACGATGGCACACCATTGCCCACCATTGGGCTTGATCAGGCGATCATCCTTGATGATCTTGGCGATGGGTGGGTTCACCTGGGAGTATCACTCGCCAGCCTGAACCCCAACAATCTGGTTATTGGCTCAATTGTCTTCCGCAACACCAGCGGCCATGATCTCAGCGTGATCCACCTTGACGATATCCAGTTCATCATGGGCAATCTGGGCAGTGCGATTACGATTGGGGCTGAAGCCATTATTACCGAGCAACCACACGCAGGCCACTAACAGCCACGCGATCAGCCGCGCAGAAACGGCTGGACTACGTCGAGAAACTGCGCTGGTTGTTCAGCATGAATGAGGTGCCCACAGCCAGGAAACTCAACTAGCTGGGCATCAGGCCGCGCAGCCAACAACATATCGCGCCCCGGCTCACCCAAGGCCCCACCCGCCTGGGGATCAGCCCGCAGAATCAGCAATGGCTGGCGCACTTGCCCCAGGATCGCCGGAAGATCAATATCCTGGTCTTCCCGTAACGCCAGGAACGGGCCATCAGCCGTGTTAAGCAACGCCTGGGCGCTGCGCTCATTCGTCTCCTGATCCCGCGTTGGATAGAGATCGCTCAATCCTTCAACGACTTCCGCAAGTGGTAACTGTTTCAGTTCCAGCAAGGCGTTGAGCCACGCAACCTGGCCACGCCGATCTGCCCCAGGGTTATACGGTGGGTCTTCCAGAATTACCCTGGCAAGTTGCTCAGGAATCTCGGCAACTAACTGTGTCGCCACTAACGAACCAAGCGAAAAGCCCAGGATATTCACCTGCCGCTGGCCCAACTGCTGCAATACCCCACGAACATCCGCCGCGTAATCGGCAATCGTATAGCCAGTGGCTGGCTTATCGCTCTCTCCGTGACCGCGAAAGTCGAGGGCATAGACCGTCTGCTCCTGCACCAAGGCGGGCAGCACTGGCGCAAAGACCCGCCAGGTATCCCAAATCCCGTGCAGAAGAATCAGCGGCGGACGCTCGGTTGGCCCAACCCAGGAGACCAGATGAATCTTCACTGGGTTATGGGACGGCCCAACGGCGAGGTGCTGATGAACGGCAGTTGTCAGAGTTTGCTTCACAGAGTCAGTCATCCATTCCCTCACGTATTGGTAGTTGTATGTTAGCAGCATGATAGCAGAGCTAGGTAGCCACAGTTTGCCCCGCTGCACTCAACGCCAGCCCCGTTGCCACCGAAGTAAAGGCATCCTGAAACTGCAACTTCTCTGCCCCAAATTTCTCAGTGAGCAACCGCTGGAAACGCGGGATCCCCGACGACCCACCAGTACGCAGCACCGCGTCAATCTGGTGGGCATCTAGTCCTGCCGCCGTCAACGCGGCATCAAGGCAACGCTCAGCCTGCCGCACCCGGGCCGCAATCAAGGCGTCAAACTCTTGGCGCGTAATTGGTTCGTGAATCGCGATCGCTTCTTCAAAAAACGCGATCTGCTCGCGCTCGCGCCGCGATAATCCTACCTTCGCCCGCTCGATCTCCCGAAAGAGCGGCCAGCCATAGTTCCCGCGCACCAACGCGATCAGGGCCCGCACCTGCCGTTGGGCAGCGCGATCTGTTTGGTGGGTCAGGCTATCGAGAAAGGAGAGGACACGCTGATCGTTGAGTACAGGAATCGTATACCAGCGGCGAATAGCCATCAGGATGTGCCGAGGCAACGGCAGTCGCTGATCACCCCAACGCAGATCTTCGCCAAAATACTTGAGGAGTCGCCGATCCATCAGGTCTTCGTCCAGCGTATTACCGCCGAGCGGAATCCCACTGGTCGCGAGGACTTCGCGTATCCCACCGCCAAGCCGCATCACGGTGATGTCGAGCGTCCCACCACCAAAGTCGAAGACCAGAACGTGTTGCACAGTAGGTAGCGTAGCGGCGAAGTGCAAACCAGCCGCAATCGGTTCAGGAACAAAGCTCACCTGGGCAAAACCTGCTAGCTGCAACGCTGTTTCCATCCGCTCCAACGCCAGTTGATCACCAGCCGGATCGTTCTCGGCCCAGTGCACTGGGCGACCAACGGTAGCGCGGCGAATTGGTTGCCCCACCTCAGCTTCGGCCCGCAAGCGCATTTCGGTGAGGAACAACGCGATCAACTCTTCCAGCGTACGGAACTGACCAAAGGTATCCGTTCCTTGATAGCTGCCATCGGCCAGATAACTTTTCAGCGCCTGAAAGAACCGCCCGGGCTGACCCAGATCGATATTGAAGCGTACCGTTTCCCGACCAAAGACGGTATCGATCTCGCGCTCCTCAACCACCTGCTGCCGCACTGTGACTCGCCCCGCCTCTAGGTGTACATAGGCATTGATCGCATCCTGCCCCAGATGAATCGGCCCCTCGCGCTCCAGATACAACAAGGTTGGCACCAGGGTTGACTCCGGGTTGCCATGATCGAGATGGAGCAAGCGCGGTGCTGATTCGCCAGGTACCACCACGGCAATCGCCGAATTTGACGTGCCAAAATCGAAGCCGACCGCCACTTCGTCGGGCATGATCTTTCTCTCCTCGCTATCGCTCGACCGTTCAGCCGTGGCAAAGCATACCTGCGCCGCGCAGTGTAATGCATCGACCCAACGCCGAGCATTGCTGCTGATCTTTTGTACAGATTGGCGCCCTCAGCGGTTAGTGGCGTAGTAGGTCTGGATTAACTGGCGGGCGATCCCAAGCGCCGCCCCCGAGCCAGAACCACCACGCTCCACAATGACTGCGATCACGAGATCGGGTGGTTGATTGGGCTTGCCCGCAAAGCAGATAAACCAGGAATGGGAATCGCCATCGCCAAGCTCCGCTGTACCAGTCTTCCCGCCAATCGTCAGTCCATCGATCTTCGCCTTGGTCGAGCCACCACGATCAACAGATTCCAACATCAGCTTCCGCACTTGATCGGCGGTGCCAGCACTAATCGGCGTGAGCCACGTCTTGGCGCGAGTTTGTTCGAGAATATCGCCGTTATGATTACGTACTGCGCCAACAATATATGGTGCAGGCATTCGACCACCATTCACCATTGCCGACGTAATCAATGCCATATGTAAGGGGGAAACGAGCAGTTCCCCCTGCCCAAACCCAGTATCTGCCAGGGCAGGCTTACTGGAGAGATAGTTGGGATCGGAAGAAAGCGAACTCGCTGCACCGTTTGTGCCGACTGCGTTCGACAAGCCATTGAAGGGGATTTCTTGTCCAAACCCAAACCGCTTCGCATACTCATTCATCCGTACCGTGCCAGTATCCAAAGCCAGTTGGGCAAAGACGATATTCAGCGAGTAGAGATAGCCTTCAGTGACGCTATACCGCTCCTTGACTGGTTCTGGGCGATTCAGTTCGACGATTTTATGCCCATCGATCACAATCTCGCCAGTATCTGGATAATCGGTATTTGGCGAAGCGATCCCACCATCAAATGCCGCAGATACCGTCACTGTCTTGAAGATCGACCCTGGCACGAACAACCCCTGCGTGCCACGCGGCAGCAGCGGATCGCCCGAATCAGCAGCGATCAGGGTATCCCAATACGCTTTGGCCCGCGCCACATCGCGTTCAGCCTCACGCGGATCAATTGTCAACTGCGTGGGATCGTAACGTGGGGCCGAGGCATTTACTAGAATCGCTCCAGTGCGGGGATCGAGTACCACCGCGCCGCCCCGTTTCCCAGTCGCCGCCAACGCCTCATCAGCAACCTGCTGCAAGCGTAGATCAACGGTCAGCACCAGGTCATTCCCAATCAACGGCTCATGCAGCAGATCGCTGGTCAAGGTATCAAACGGGTTGCCGCCAGATGATCCACGCAGGTAACGGTCATACGACCGCTCGATGCCCGCAAGGCCGTAATATTGCGGGCTGTAATACCCCACAATGTAGGAACTGCTGGAAGGATAGCCACGCAGCGCATAGCCCTCTGCGGTGATCGTTGTATCGGCGAGCATCTGGCCGTTGCGATCCACGATTCGCCCACGTTGTTGCCGCAACTGTTCCAGCAGAATCCGCTGATTGACCACCGTATCACCATTTGCGGTAGGCCGACTCTCGGTCGCCAACTCGTCAGCGCGAATGACTTGCAAACGCACCAGATGAATACTGGTAAGGAGGAATGCTACGACCAGGAGCGTACCGAGGCGGACAACGGTCCGATTGAAGGTGGGCAGGTTGCGGGGCAGGCGCGGCCAGAGCAACACCACAAAGAACGGGGCACTGACCGCCAGGGCCAGCAACCAGCGCGCATCGATATTGCCCTCACGTTGCACGAGTCCCAGGCCCAGGATCGCCGCCGCCGCGAGGAACGCGCCAAGGCGCAACATCCCGCTGCCAACCCCACCGCCTAAGCCATCATCAGGAGTCATCATCACCTTACCAGCGGCGCTACGCTGAACGTTCAGCGCAACGCCCCACGCCGTGGATCAGAGATATACAAGAGCAGGCCGACCAAGATAAAGTTGGTCAGCAATGAGGTGCCACCATAGGAGATGAACGGCAGCGTGATTCCCGTCAGCGGGATCAGACGCACCACCCCACCAACAATAATTAACGCCTGCATCGCCAGAATCGTTGTTAGCCCCACCGCCACCAATCGGGCAAAGCCATCAGCAGCACGGAGGGCGATATATAAACCACGATAGGTCAGCAGCAGATAGAGCGCGAGGGTGCCAATAGTTCCCAACAAGCCTAATTCCTCACCGATAGCGGCAAAAACAAAGTCACTCTGAATCAGAGGGATCAAGCTGAGATTGCCATAGCCCAGCCCACGCCCAAACAGCCCCCCAGAGGCAAAAGCGTACTGACTCTGAATAATCTGATAGCCAGAGCCAAGTCCGCGCGGCCAGGGATCGAGCCAGATTGCCACCCGTGCCCCCACGTGCGGAGCCACCCGATAAATCGCATAGGCCCCTATGGCAAAGGCCGCCAGACCAGCGATCACGTAGATCAACCGCCCCGAAGCCACGTAGAGCATCGTCAGGAAGATTGAGAAATAGAGCAAAGCGGAACCAAAATCATTCTGGATCGCCACGATTGCCAACGCCATCGCCCACATCAGCCCCAACGGTAAAAGGTAGGGGATTGGCGGCAGCCGCAGTGGCCCCAGCCGATAGTCCGACGCCAGCAGTTCGCGCTTATCATCCAGATATGCCGCCATGAAGAAGACCAGCAGCAGCTTGACCGCCTCTCCTGGTTGTACCTGAATTGGGCCAAGGACGATCCAGAGTTTCGCACCCTGTCCGAAGTCAGTGCCAACCAGCATCGTCAGCACCATCAAGCCGATCGCCGTAAAGCCGACCAGATATTTGTAACGACGCAGCAGATGCAACTGCCGAAAGAGGACAACAGTGGCCCAGAGCAGGCCAAATCCCACCGCAATGTAGAACGCTTGCTTCTGCGATACCCCCGTGAGTGGGGG
>JBDHWF010000127.1:0-11094 GCA_039810045.1 Chloroflexia bacterium | reverse complement strand
AGGGAGATCAATCGTTCCCTGGTACACTTAGCAGCAATCTCTGGTGGGTGTTCGTGAACAAGAAGGATAGCGTGCGTGGAACTGGGGACAGACCTTCCTGGCGATGAACTGGCGAAGACAACCACGATTCGCGATAGCCTCTATGATCGGATTACGCTGCGTGAGCGCGACATCGCCTTGCTCAGTACGCCGGAATTTTTGCGCCTCGACAATATCAAACAACTGGGCTTTGTTGCGCGAGTCTGGCCGGGGGCGAAACATACTCGATTTGAGCATTCGCTCGGGGTTTTTGCCGTGACGCGGCGGGCGTTAGAGCATTTGCGACCAGTGCTGATGACGCGGTTGGGGGCACAGGAAAGCGATCTGGATACGCTTGCCGCGGCAGCGTTGCTGCACGACATTGGGCATTACCCCTTTTCTCACGCGATTGAAGAACTTGGGCCGCCTGTGTTGAATCATGAGGCGGTTGGTCGGGCTATTATCGAACGTGGTGAAGTGAGTGCCGTGTTGGAACGTGATTGGGGACTCGACCCTGTGCGGGTCGCTAATCTGATCGAGACACGCGAACCGCTTGGCCCATTGGATCAGCTACTGGTTGGCCTGCTCAGTGGCACGCTGGATATGGATAAACTCGATTACCTGCCGCGTGATGCGAAGGCGTGCAATGTGCCCTATGGTCGCGTGGATACCCCGCGCCTGATCGATGCGCTGCATATCGCGGAGGTTGCAGGTGTGCCCACGATTGTCGTGGGCGAGAAAGGGATCAGCGCCCTGCACTCGCTGATTAATGCGCGGCAGGAGATGTTTGATAACGTTTATTGGCACCATACCAATCGCGCCTGTATGGTGATGTTGTTGCGGGCAGTGCAGGATGCGCTGCTGGCAGAGGCAATCACCCCGCTGCAACTCACGCGCCACGACGACCATTCGCTGCTGGAACTCTTGGGTGGGGCGGGGATGCCCGCCGCCACTGGCGCATTGGTCGATATGCTGCGTTTACGGCAAGTCCATAAGCGGGCGGTCGAAGTCAGTTCGCGGGCCGAAGTGCTTTACGAAAGCCTGAGTGCGCTTTGGTATGATCCAGCGGCACGCCGCCAGATGGAGCTACGGCTAGCGGCAGAAATCGCTGCTGCCGAGGGGATCGCCGTGGCCGATTACGAAGTGCTGATCGATCTACCAAAACCAGAGAAGTGGAAAACGAACGTCTGGGTGCAGTTTTCCCGGCCCCCGGTGGGGATGGAACCGCTGATGCACTGGCAGGATGTCGTTGGCTTACACGACGATGATTTTAAGCGGTATGAGGAGCATCGTCGGCTGATCCGCATCGTTACTACCGACCGCTTGCGCGACCTGATACGGGGCCACTGGGACGATACCGTTGTGCCTGTCCTGCTGGGGCAGCGGTGATGGGCAGGGCTGGATCAGGGTGGCTGCCGTTGCCTCAAGCCGTTGGTCTTGGTTTGCTCGGTAGTGGTGGCGTTGGCCTGCTGGCGTACCAACGTGGCTCACTGACGAAAAGCGGCGTCGTTGGCGCAATCCTGACCGGGACGACCATGTTTGCCGCTGGCGGGCCGGTTCCGGCAATGGCGATGCTGACCTTCTTCATCAGTTCAAGCGGCCTTTCCTTCTGGCGGCGCAAGGGCAAGGAACAGGCGGTCGTTGAAGCGGCCAAAGGATCCAGGCGCGATCTGGCCCAGACGTTGGCGAATGGCGGTGTCGCGGCCCTCTGTGCCCTGGCTGGTTATCGCTCGCCCAATGGCTATTGGCTGCCAGCTACCGTCGGGGCCTTAGCCACGGTCAATGCCGATACCTGGGCCACCGAACTTGGCTTGCTCTCTAGTCAGCAGCCACGGCTGATTACGACCTGGGAGCCAGTGCCAGCAGGAACTTCGGGCGGTGTGACGCGCCAAGGTTGGTTGGCGACTGTCCTTGGCGCGGTGTTGATTGGCGCGGTGTCTGCTGTGGGGCAGGGGATCGTGCGACAATCGGGGCGCATGGCGATTGGCTATCTGCCTGTTGGGTTACTGGCTGGTGTCGGCGGTGCTGTGGTTGATAGTTTCCTGGGGGCGACTGTGCAGGCGCGGTACTATTGCCCACAATGCCAGGTTGCCACCGAGCGTCCAATGCACCGCTGCGGTACTCCTGCCATACAGGTTGGGGGTATTCGGTTGCTTGACAATGATTGGATCAATGGGCTAGCGTCGCTCAGTGGGGCATTGTTTGGTGCCGCAACTGCCCGGTTTCTGCGTTTAGGGGCGATCAGGTAGTGCCAAAAACAACTGTGGAACATAATCTGCAACAGAAAGAGCCGTACAGCAGTATTTGTGCTTTGCTGCTAAGATCTCAGGCTATTACTAGGATCAGCGGCGCTGGCGCACTATACTTCCCTGCGGTACTGATGTACTGATTGCGTGTAGCTGTAACTTGTGGCGATTTGTGGCTACCGAAAGAACCACTGCCACTACAGGGCGTTATACCGATGCTACTGCCTAAAGGCTCCGCGAAGGCGCAGCCATTCGCCAGCGTAGCGGAACCCGATCTGCCAATTGTTGCCCTGGAGTGGTTGTCGATATCCTGGTCCAGCGGAGGAAATATTCGTGCGTAGATTTCGGTTCGTTGCTCTGCTCTTTGCGTTACTCCTGTTCGTGGCGATCCTGCCCCCACAAGCAACAGGGGCGACAGGCAACGCTGCTCCGCCAGATCTGTTTTCGTATGACCATGTACCGGGCGCACTGCTGATTGGCTTTCGTACTGATTCGCCGTTTGGCACGAACTCTGGCGTATCACACGCTTTTGACCAATATCTCACGGCGAATGGTGTCCACAATGCCAGTCCAGCGCTTGGCGATGGACGTACCTATCGGCTCCGTTTTGACGAAACTGACGATCTGGCTGCCCGGCGAGCTGCCTTGTTGCAGGATGCTCGGGTTGCCTTTGTTGAACCTGACTATATCCTCCAGATCGCTGCTGCCCCAACTGGCCCACTGATCCCGAATGATGAAAACTATAAGCAGCAGTGGGGGTTACCACGGGTTAAAGCTGACCTGACCTGGAATACGATCACCACTGGTGGCCCGATTGTCGTCGCGATCCTTGATAGTGGTGTTTCGGCGACCCACCCTGATTTGAAAGAGCAGTTGCGCCCTGGCTTTGACTTCATCGGCAATGACCCGAATCCCGCTGATGATAACGGGCATGGGACATTTACTGCGGGGATTGTCGCGGCGGCCAGTAATAACGGTATCGGTGTCGCTGGAATGAACTGGGGCGCACGGGTGATGCCGATCAAGATCCTCGATCAAGATGGGCGTGGGCCGGTGTCGGCTTTTGCCCAGGGGATTCGCTATGCAGTTGACCAGGGTGCCCAGATCATCAATGTAAGTGCAGGGATTCCCGTGCCTTCACAGGCGATGGAAGCCTCAGTGGTCTACGCCATTGGCAAAGGGCGGATTGTGGTCGCCGCCTCTGGGAATCAGGGCGATGGCGTTCAGAACTATCCAGCGGCCTATTCCAACGTGATCGCCGTTGGCGCAACGACTCGCGAAGATCGGGTGGCAGAGTTCTCGTCGTATGGCTCGCACATTTGGGTTGTTGCGCCGGGGAAAGATATTGTCAGTACCTACTACAAAGATGGTGATACCTACGCACAGTTGAGTGGTACATCAGCTTCAACCCCATTCGTGGCGGGCACGATTTCGCTGATGCTCTCGCAGCGTGGGGATCTCAGTGTGAATGCAGTTCGCGAGATCCTCAAAGTGACGGCGGTCGATATTGACGCTGAAGGCTTCGATCCAAAGGCGGGCTATGGTCTGCTCGATACGTTCCATTCAGTGATCCTGGCGACGAATCCAGGCCCAACCTTACCTGCGGCAACGGTGACGCCAGCAAGCGGGAAAGATACTGATGCCTTCCTATTGACCGCAAAAGGTTTTCAGCCGAAGGAACCTGTCACGGTCTGGATCACCGCCCCTGATGGTACCTTCCGCTACTTTAGTGTGCTAAAGACGGCCCAGGCGTATGCTGATGATACCGGGCAGATACGGCTAGCTCTGAGTACCAATGACCCCTTCCTGGAAGGGCAGCAGATCGTGAAGGCCTATGGTGAGCAGAGTAAGGCCGTCGCTATCGCCACCTTTGAGGTGAAGCAATCGGTTAACACAAAGGCGTTCGAGCGAGTGCCATCAGTGCCAAATACTGATGCGAAGGTCTATTTCGCGGAGACCGGGCATACGCTGGGGAATGCCTTCCTGCGCTATTGGCAGGCGGCAGGCGGCTTAGCGATCTTCGGATTCCCGATCTCTGAGGAGTTTACTGAAGTCTCGAAGGTCGATAACAAACCGTATACCGTCCAGTATTTCGAGCGGAATCGCTTTGAATATCACCCAGAAAATGCCGGCACAAGCTTTGAGGTATTGCTGGGGTTACTCGGTAATGAACAGACCAAAGAGCGGAAGTTTGATGTCGCTTCACCGCCATATCAGAGTACTGAAAACCGGGCCTATTTCCCCGAAACCAAGCATTCGTTATCCGGGGAGTTTCTGACCTACTGGCAGGCGAATGGTGGTCTGGCGATCTTCGGCTATCCACTCTCAGAGCCGTTCCAGGAAGTCAGTAAGGACGATGGGAAGGTCTATCTGGTGCAATACTTTGAGCGGAATCGCTTTGAATTGCACCCGAATAATACCTATCCCTACAATGTGCTTCTTGGTCGCCTGGGCGTCGAGATCGCCCGCGATCATGGCTACATCCCGCGCTAGTTCATTTTCGCAACGATTATCAGGAGGGCCAGCGCAACTGCGCTGGCCCTCCTCTTTGCCGTGCTGGTCAGGAATCTCTGCCAAGCAAGCGCAGCACCAGCCGCCGCTCGGTGAGGCCAACACCACCAATGGCAGTCAGCGTGGCGAGGTAGACGAGGCCGCCAACAATGACCGCGAGCCAGGGGGCGACTAGCGGGCTGATTGCCTGGAGCTGTTGGAGGATAAACCAGGTTGCCCCACCCATGATGACGGTGGCGATCAGGGGGCGTACTGCTAGCCAGAGTGAGGGTAGTTGACTAATCCGCCGCTGCAAGAGCCAAAGGAACGGGAGCAGGAGAACGACCTCGGAGCCAATCGTAATGATTGCGGCGGCGCGATAGCCGTAGTGCGGCGTGAAGGCGATGTTGGTGAGGATATTGAAAAGGGCAGTGATGACAAATGCTGGGAAGAGTGCGCGTTGCTGCCCGGCAGCGATCAACACATACTGCACCAGACTGTTGACATAACTTAATGGGAGAAACCAGATCAGGATCTGGAGGGCGATTGCGGCGTCTGGGAGAAAGGTGGCGCCGCCTAATATCTGGATCAGGTTTGGCGCGAGAACGGTGGTTGCCACGCTGATTGGTAGGGCCAGGATTAGCAGCAGTTTGATCGCCAGCGAGTAGGTGGCGGCGAAGGCTGCCTCGCGTTGGGCGGCGAGACGGGCGAGGTGCGGAAAGAGCGCAAGCGTGAAATATTGGGGAATGATCAGCACGAGATTGAGGAACTTATAGGCTGCATCGTAGATTCCTAATTCAGTGGCCCCGCGTGCTGCCTGTATGACCAGATAATCAACGCGGAAGAATAAGCCTGCCAGTAGGTTATTCAGCAAGAGTGGTACGGATTGATGGAGTAATTCTCGCCCTGCTGGACCGGGCCAGGTCCATTGGGCGTGTACATTGAGCTTCCGCAGGAACCAGCCAAACGCGCCCGCTGTAATCAGGTTGGTGATCAGGGCGGTGATCGCCAGCCCCGCTGCTCCCCAGCCCCAGAGCAGGAAGGCGACGCCGATCACGACTTTCAGGAGATTCTTCACAATCGTCAGGGCCGCCGGAAGATCCATCCGCTCAAATGCATTGAAGATTGAGTTGGCGGCATCGCTATAGCTATCTGGCACGATGGAGAGGGTGAGAAAGATGATCGCCAGGATACTGGCGATGGCGAGATTACTCCATTGCCAGTAGGCGAAGGTGACGAAGCCAAGAATTGGCAGGGCCGCCAGCCAGAGCAGTAGGCGGAGAATGGTGGTGAGTCCCAGATACTCATTCGCCAGGGTGTGATCGCGGGCGACATCGCGGGTGGTCAGGATCCCTAGGCCAAAGTCGCTGAACGTTTTGGCATATTGCCAGAGGGCAACGGCAAAGACATATTCGCCGTTGCCCTCTCGCCCAAGCAGGCGTAGCACGATCAGGGCAAAGCCGAAATCCACGACCTTATTGAAGAGTTGCGCGGCGATTGGGGCAGCACTATTCCGGGCGATCCGCTGGATCGGATTCATCGCACGGTTCGCTGCATTGCACGCCTCTTGCTGTTAGTAGCGGCCTTTAATCTGCCAGACCCGCCAGGTTGCTTCAGTGGCAATCTTCATGGACATTTTTGAGCTACCACGTTCGCGGTCAATGAAGCGGATTGGTACTTCCTTGACCCGTAATCCAGCACGTTGGCAGGCATAACTCATCTCAATCTGAAACGTATAACCGCTGGAACGGATGCGGCTCAGGTCAAGTTGTTGCAAGGCGCTGGCGCGAAAGCACTTGAAGCCACCAGTTGGATCGTGCACGCGCAATCCGAGGATCATCCGGGCATAGATACTGCCGCCACGACTGAGCAGTTTGCGAAAGAAGCTCCACCGATCTTCAACGCTACCACCGGGAATATAGCGGCAACCAACGACGACATCGTATTGCTCGATCCAGTGCCGGAACTCGCGGATGATCTTCGGGTCGTGTTGGAAGTCGGCGTCCATCTCCACAATGTAGTCAGCCCCGAGCGCGAGCGCGCGCCCAAAGCCATCGATATACGCTGGCCCAAGGCCCAGTTTTTGGGGTCGGTGGGCGACATGAATAGGGAAACGGTCAGCATATTCGCGACGAAGTTCCTCGGCGAGATCGCCGGTGCGGTCGGGTGAATTGTCGTCGACGACCAGCACCTCCAGCCCCGGTATCTCCAGTTGTAGCAATGTTTCAATCATCAGGGGGAGGTTTTCGCGTTCGTTATAGGTGGGCAGAACGACGATAGTGCGTTTGAGCGCATTGGCCGTAGCTACTTGCTGATTGTTGGTGGGCTCCGCTGACTTCACGGTGATCTTTGTCTCCATCCCTACCGCAGTATAGATTGCTTCAACCCTCTGGTTACTGAAAAAGTTTCCAGGCAACCAAGAGCAAGATTACCACTACCATCCAGACGATCATCCCACAGGCGATGCCCCCGATAATTAGCGGTGAGCGTGGCCGGGGGTGATTATGGCCTGCTGCTCGTTCTTGCGGCTCCTTGGTGCCAACCATCGTTCCTGGCCTGCTACTCCCAACGCCAACACAGGGCGTAACGATCATCCTACTCGATTGCCTGATAGCGTGCAAGGACTGCTGAAGCGATAGTGCCAGGGTCGAAGTCGCGAACACGGGCTAGCCCCCGCGCGCGCATTGTGGCGCGTAGATCTGCATCGTGGAGGACAGCCCAGATCGTTTCAGCAAGCTGCGCTGGTTCTTCCAGCGCAACGATCTGGGCCGCACCGCCAGCAATTTCTGGTAGGGAAGGGCGGTCGCTGATAATCGCCGGGATGCCCGCCCCCATCGCTTCGAGTACAGGAATGCCGAATCCTTCGTAAAACGAAGGGGCAAGGAGCAGATCGGCACACGCATAGAGATCGGGCAGATATTGGTCGGGCAGGAAATCTAAGAAGATCACCTTGTCGCCAAGGCCAAGCGCAGCGTGTTCGGCAAAGATTGGTTCGTACAGCCAGCCACGTTTGCCGGAGATGATCAGCCGATGGGGCAGGCCACGCTGGCGTAATGTTGCCAGCGCCCGCAACGCCGCAATGTGATTTTTGCGTGGCTCAATGGTGCCAACCATCAGCAGATAGGGCTCGTCGGGAATGCCCAGCGTCGTCAGCGTGCGGCGGGCTGCCTGTTGCTCAGCGGCGCTATAGGGCCGAAACCGTGGTTCTGCTGGCACATAGACGACGGAGATCTGTTCCTCTGGCACGTCTAGCAGCCGTTGTAGGTCATGCTTGGTAGCCTGTGAGTCAGCAAAGATATGATCGGCAGTGCGTAGGTTACGCGGCACGACGCTGTTGAGATAGGCGCGGAGATTGGGATGGGCAAATTCGGGGACAACTAGAAACGTCAGATCGTGAATGGTGACGATGCGACGGGCCTGGCGCGTTGGCGGGGCCACAAAATCAGGCGCATGTAGGAGATCGAGTGGCCCACTGAAGCGCTCGATTGCAATGGGCAACCGTAGCCGTTGCCAGGCCGCTGTGAGGATCCGCTGGTTCAGCGGTAGGCGGCGGGCGCGAAAGTTGGCGGGAAAGCGGCGAGCCTCATCGAGGCGCGGCATTTCCTGCCCATCGTCGCCATTCACGCGAGTCCAGAGCAAGGTGTAGTCGTTTTGGTGGTCAATGGCGGCGAGGGCGTGTACCAGACTGCGCGTATAGCGACCAACGCCACTGCCCTGATAGACCCCAACGGTATAGTCAATCCCAATCCGCATTATTTCTTCCGACTAAAGATATAGAGAATCGCGCCAAAGAGGACGATGCTCCAATAGTTGATCAGGCGATTGAGCAGGGCGACTGCCCCAGCAGTGTTATCATCCAGCCCCAATTGCTTGAGAATCAGAACCATCCCTGCTTCGGTGAATCCCAGTCCGGACGGAGTGAAGGGGATGGTAGTGAGGAGTGAGGCGACCAGTGCGACAACGATCGCGCCAACGACTGAGATGCGTGCGCCGAGTGAGCTTGCTGTGAGGTAGAGGGTGAATCCTTCGATCAGCCACCCTGCTACAGAAAATCCAGTTAGCAGGGGGATACGGCGCAGTGAGCCAACAATCCCGCTTTCCACTGCGGCGTAGTGGCGGAAGAAGCGCTCTGGCAGAATCCGCTCAATAAGCGGGCGCAAGCGTCGTAACGAAGCCAGCCCAAGAATCCCAATCCCGGCCAGGGCCACGCCAGCGATCAGGGCTTGTTCGGCACCCAGTGGCAAGACACCGCGAAACGCGGCGAAGATCGAGACAGCGAGCAGCCCAGCCAGCACTACCAGGTCAACCAGGCGTTCAGAGAGGATCGTGCCAATGGTTACCGCGAATGATACACCCGCGGCACGTTTCAGCATATAACCACGGTAGGCATCCCCCAGGCGGGCGACAGTGACACAGTTGGCGAACCAGGAGAGATAGAGGATTTCGCAAAGCCCCGCTGTCGTGGGGATCGCCTTGTTCTGCTCACGGCTATAACCAACATTCGCCAGTAACGTTTGCCAACGTAATGTGCGGACGATGAATGAGGTATAGAAGACCAGCAATGCCACGAGGAACACCGCGCTATTCGCGCGCTTCATCTCGGCCCAAACTTCCTGGAAATCGAGATCGAATCCGCGCCGATAGAACAGGTAGAGGACAACTGCGGCGATCAGGAAGCCGATCAGGGTACGAGGTTGGAAGACCCGCTTCCCGATTTCTGGTGGCGGGGCTTCAGCGCTTTCCTCGCTGCCGAGTTTCTGATCAGCAATCCCAAGTGTTGGCTCGTTCTGGTCGCCATTTACCGGGTCGGTAGTTGCGTTCATTGTGCCTCATTACGGTCAGCGGCAGCACTTGCCTGCCAATAGGGTTGGGCGGCAATCGTGAGGAAGGCCCAAATCGTACTCAACTGCACGCCCATACTGAGTACGTGCAAATTCTCGAACATATTATGAATCATGACGGCGGTAATTGTACCGCAGGACGCAATGACCAGGGCTCTGCCGAGGGGATGATTGGCAGTGCGTTGGATGGCGATGATCGCCGTGATGATAATACTGAGCAGTAAGAGCAGGTAGGGAATCAGGCCAAACAACCCCGCCTCAGCAGCGACATGAATGTAGTAGTTATGGGCGTGGCCTTGTGAAATCAAGAAGGTGGGGCTAATGGTGAACTCCGCATAGCGCACATTGAAATTGCCCAGACCCACTCCTAGCAGGGGATTCGAGGCAAACATTGCTTTGCCTGCTTCCCAATGCGCCAGGCGTTCAACCACAGCGAAGTTGTCGGCAGTGATAAAGGCTGTGCGGACATCGGGCGTATCAGCGCTACCGATAATACTGTCCAGGCGGGTTTGCACACTCCCCGGTAGGAATTGCGCCCCACCAAGCAACAAGAATGCCCCACCGATGGCCCCAGTCACAAGCGCGAAC
The DNA here is from genome assembly GCA_039810045.1 of Chloroflexia bacterium. Taxonomy (GTDB): domain Bacteria; phylum Chloroflexota; class Chloroflexia; order Thermomicrobiales; family CADCWN01; genus CADCWN01. Next base: position 911 of record JBDHWF010000127.1, on the reverse strand, counting down.
ACGCGCGCTCGGCTGCTTGTCAGCAGAACCATCACCGCAATACCGCCGATTGTGCCTAACCAGGCCCCGCGCGAGAATGAGGCCAGTACGGCCAACCCAATTAAGCCTGCGGCACTGAGTCCTGCGACGCGGGCCAGTCGATAGCGCCAGGGTTCGGCAGGAGGCCGATGATGCCAGAACCACCAGCAGATAATCGCTGCTGGTGGCAAGAGCATTTCCAGGTAGCCCGCATAGGAGTTTGGACGACCAAAGGTGCCATAGGCCCGCGAGAATTGATCGCCAATGGCAAAGCTTTCTGGGCCAGCCCCGGTAGTGTATTGCACCAGGCCAATTGCTGCCTCAATCGCGCCGGCAAGAAAGAGCATGATCAGGGCGTTCCGTACCTGTTGGCGGGTGCGTAGGAGATCAAGGGCGATGAAGTAAACAAACAGGGCTTTGATCCATTGAAAGAGGGCGGCAATTGCTGGTTCAAATTCTTGGGCTACCGTTAGAGAGAGAACCAGTCCAACGACAAAGATAATAAAGAAGGGGCCTACTGCACTACGTGGTAGCGGTTGTCCGCCCATGACGAGTCGTCGCAATAACCACGCTAGCACCGTCAGCCCAAAGATGGCATTGGTCGCCGTAAACTCCCCCACTGCCCCGATATCCTGAATGGGTAGCGAGAGCAGCAGGAGATAGAAGCCCCATTCGGGGTAGATCACGATTAGCGTGGTGGCGATAGTGCCGAAAACGATGGCGGCACCAAAGAGCGGCGGCAGGATCACCAGGATTCCAGCAAGGAGCAGGATGGCGATCCCGGCGGCAATGACTGGGAGTAATGATGGTGCTTGGCGGTGAACGTTAGGAAGTTGCATGCGTTGGCTGACTAAGTTCTTGTCTGAATGCGGTGATCAAATGCCTCAATCCTT
>JBDHWF010000126.1:0-11120 GCA_039810045.1 Chloroflexia bacterium | reverse complement strand
TGGCGGTATCGCTGGGAAAACCGGGTGGTGAGGGAGGGATTCGAACCCCCGAAGGCGTACGCCAGCTGATTTACAGTCAGCCCCCGTTGGCCGCTTGGGTACCTCACCGTGCTTGCTGCAGAACAATCCATTGTAGGCGCCTGCTAGTGTCGCGGACGCCAGTATAGCAGAGCGATTGGGCGCATCGCAAGCATTACGATACACCAATCGTTGGGATTCGCCTAACTCCCACTCATGCGGCCACTGATCACCAAATACCCCACAATTGCGGCGATAATCAGCAATAACACCACGACCACAATACCAATGATCAAGCCGATCGGCGATGATCGTTTCGCTGGCGCGGCCATCATTGGTCCACCCACTGGCCCTGGTGCGCCACCCTGAGGGGGTGGGCTAAAGTTGCCCGGGCCAGGTGGTGGCGCAACGCTTGGTGCCGCTGATGGCGCAAAGTTACTGGGTGGCGACGAGAATCCTCCCGCTGGCGTATTCGTAGCAGGCGGTGGCCCAAAGTTCGGCGCAGCTGAGGGAGCCTCACCGAAGCGCGGCACGTCAGGCGTGGCAGAATGCGGTGGTGGAGTAAATGAGGCCGATGGGGTAAACGCTGGTGGCGCTGTACCAGCAGGGCCACCAGGCGAGAGTGGCGAAAGATTTGTCGGGGTCGCTTCCGCTGCGGGCGGAGTAAAGCTCGGGGGGGGGGTAAATACGGGGGGTGCTACCTGTTCTCCCGCAGCAGTTGAAGCTGGCGCTCCTTCTTGCCGCTCTACAGCTGAGGCTGGCCGTTGCGGGGTTGCAGGAGTACCAAATGACGGGACGGAATCTGCTGGGGTTGCAGGTGGCAATGGGGCCAGGGGCGGCGCTGGCTTTGCCCGCGGGTCTTCGAGATCAGTACGGGTAATGAACTGTGTGCGGTTTTGCTCAGCGAGGTCAGTATGGGAAAAGCTGATGGTCTTGGCTTCTGTGGGCTGCAATTGCAGCAGAAATGTTGCGCTGGTCCCAATAGCGATACGGTCACCATCCTGGAGAACCTGCTCGCCCTGAATTGGCTGCCCATTGACCAATACGCCGCTGGTGCTCTGCTTATCGACCAGCACAAAATCATCGCCATCGCGGCGCACTTCTGCATGCTTGCGTGAAACAGTAGGATCTTTGATCACAATCGTATTTTCGTCACGCCGTCCAATGGTGACAACGGGCTGATCTAAGAGATATTCACGACCAAGAACAGGACCACCGCTCCCGACCAGTGCCGCTCGCATCATCGTCCCCCTTTAGCTGCCGTTACCGCTTTTATCATCGGCGCACTATCGCGCACATCCACATCGCTATCGCTTGGCAGCATCACCAAAGCAACTCTCGTACCCAAGCAACCTGCTGCGACAGGATCCCGATGAAGTTCCTATTATACACTGCTCCTGATCAGCACCAACCTCTCAGAAAGCAGTCGCGGGCCAAAGCCACCAGCGTCAGGAGGCTAGTGCCGCTATCGTTGTATGACATTATTGGGGTCGGGGATACGGCAGGATAGCCACAGCCCCAGCGGAGCTTGCCGAATGAGCAACTGCGGCAGTGCTGGCTGTAGCTGGGCCAGTAATAATGACGCTGGTTGAGGAAATGGTGTGCAGCCTCAGGCCGCGAGTTCCTGAGAGCGGGCAGGGGTAAGGAAGATCAACAGCCCACCTTCTTCCAGCAGGCTCAGATCACCCCGTGCTACCAGTTGAACCAGGACTACCAGCGCAGCATCTTCGTCAACACCCAGGCGGGCGGCAAGCCCCAGCGAGGTCTCAGCACGCAGACCATTCGCAAAAAGGCGCATGATCCGTGCTGCAAGCGGTGTTGTCTCAACGGTGACCATCTGCGCCTGTCCTTCCTGCTCCCCTACAGTAACACCGAATACGATCATTGCCGATCACAGTGTACCGCGCAGCGCTGCCAGAACCTATCGGTGAGAAGTACAGCATTACGCCTGACCGATCGGGCTAGCCGGACAGTACCTTTGGCGTTGGTGTGCGACGAAACGTCATTCTGACAGGCGAACCTCGCGCCTGCTATCATCTACGATGATGAATTGGCCCCACTGAAGGAACAACGATGATGGATACGGCACCGGGCAAAATGTCCGCGACCACACTACGCGTACGTTATGCCGAAACCGATGCGATGGGCGTTGTCTACTATGCCAATTACCTGGTCTGGTTTGAGCTAGGCCGCACCGAGTGGATTCGCACGCATGGAATCAGCTATCGCGAACTGGAAGAACAGGGGGTGCTGTTGCCTGTAACCAAGGTCACCTGTACGTATCGCCAGAGCGCCCGTTATGACGATCTGGTGCGGATCGAAACCACGGTCACCCGCTTTACCCGCGCCAGTGTCACCTTTCACTATCAGGTGTTTCGGGCAGAGCCACACCCAGAATTGCTGCTGACCGAGGGGAGCAGTGAACACGTCTTCCTCTCACGCGCAGGAAAAATTGTGCGCCTTGATCCACAGTCCACGCTCTGGCAGGCGCTTCATACCGTCGCCAATGGCAACGACCAGTGAGGGCGCGGCTGAGCCAACTGGCAAATACGGCATTCGAGTTGCTCTATGGTCCAGCCGCGCCCTGCTATGATTGGGTCAGTCGCGTTGGTTTTGCTGGTGAATGGGTACGCTGGCAACAAACAGTCTTGCCGTTTATCGATCACGGCCCAGTGCTGGAAATCGGCAGTGGCACTGGCGATCTCCTGCCACTCCTGGCTCGCCAGGGATTAGCGCCGATTGGCCTGGAACGTTCGGCACGAATGATTCGCGCTACCAGGCGGAAATATCGCGCGCACCGCACTCCCCCAGTGCCGCTGATCCAGGGAGATGTCGCCGCACTCCCTTTTGCCAACGCCCAGTTCGGGGCGGTGGTTGCCACCTTTCCCAGCCACTGGATCTGGCAACCAGCACCGTGGGTGGAGATTGTGCGGGTCTTGCAGCCAACTGGCGCTCTCGCCTGCGTGCTCGGCGGAGAACTTACCCCAGATAGCTGGGGGCGCCGCCTACGTACGATCGCCTATCGCCCGCTCTATGGCCCCCTTAATCGCCCATTACCACCCCCGCCACCGTCAACACTGAACCTGCGTTGGGAGCGCATCGCAACGGCGCACGGGCAAGCCCTGCTGCTAGTTGGGCGCAAACCAGCAGCAGAGTAGGCGAATTGCCCCAGAATCGCGTATCCTGACGACGCACAATGCAGTGCTACGCCAACCAAGGGAACCGACGCAAGGAGAAGGAACACACAAACGATGGAGATAAATGTCATACCGACCGCCCTTGATGGGGTGGTCATTATCGAACCATCAGTGATACAGGATGAGCGGGGCTTTTTTATGGAGAGCTACCATCGGGCGCAGTTCGCGGCGCATGGTCTGACCGAAGAACTGGTGCAAGATAACCACTCGCGCTCGGCTCGTGGCGTGCTACGGGGGATCCATTACCAGGCGAAGGATATGCCACAGATTAAGCTGGTACGGTGTACTGCTGGAGCGATCCTCGACTGTGCCGTTGATCTTCGCCTTGGTTCACCAACCTTTGGGCAAGCGGTCGCGGTCGAACTCACCGCCGAGAATAAGAAGCAACTGTGGGTACCAGTGGGGTTCGGTCATGCCTTTCTCACGCTTTCTGATACCGCCGAGGTACAATATAAATGCTCCAGCTACTATGCCCCACACGCCGAAGGCGCGGTCCGCTGGGATGATCCAGAGATCGCGATCGCGTGGCCGACTGCGCAGCCAATCTTATCCCAGCGCGATCAGCAGGCACCGTCCCTAGCGCAGTATCGGCAAAACCCTGCGTTCCGCTACGAGCCAGGCCGATCAGCCTAGCCAACTATCGACAGTCAAGCCTGAATGCTGGCGGTACTACACTGTGCAGCCGATACATTTGGGACCAATGAGGTGGGATGAAATCCACAGAGTTACGCATCGAACGACGCACATTTGATGGCAGTCTTGCCGCCTACTGGGAAGCCCGCTTGTTGCGCCGCCGCAGTAAGCTCCTGATCTGGCATACTGCCCCCCTCACACCAATTATCTACCCAGCCCGCGGCTTCAGTTCCTCGCTACGACGACACCAGCTGGGCTGGATCTGGCTGGATCGCCGCTACACCGTCGCGGTCGAGCTATCGCCGCAGGGTGCTCTTGAACACGCGCTCTGTCGGGTGTGCCTGCCGCCCCGTGTCCAAGGCGAGCTTGTCTCGCTTGTTGAACTGGGGATTACGGTCACGATTGAAACAGGCCCAGTGGTCACTGTTGATGACGATGATTTTCAAGAAGCGGCCAATGATTACAGCTATGATCCACAATTACGGGCCAGCGCCTGGTCTGCGGTAGAAGAGATCCGCAATCTGCTCGCGGCGGGCGAAGGGCCTTTTGGCCCTGATCTCGCGAAGATGCACGCGCTGGCTCTCAAATATACTCACCCATCAATGGAGCCATAACGCATTTTCCAGCAGCACTTGAATCACACACGAGGTAGCCTTTAGCCAGCGGTCCGGGGGAGTTTCCCCGGACCGCTGGCTTTGCAGATCGCCACATTTCAAATCATTTATCTCCCATACTCCAGTGTACTTTTCTTACCTTTCCGAGTGCTGATGCTTGACAATCTTATTTATATATAATAAGATATAGACATGAAAGAGGTGTCGCGGCGTCTGTGGTATTTTCGGAGCAAGCAATGGAGGTGTTGGGCAATGGCTACTCGAACATGGAATCCCTGGCAGGAACTTTTCTCGCTGCAAGAGACGATGAATCAGGCATATGAAGGACATGGTGGACGCTATGGCCTTGCGCCAGTAGGTGGGCAGTCTGGTGCGAGTGCCGTCACATTCCCCATTAATGTCTATGGCACCGACGAGGAACTGATGGTTGAGGCGCTCCTCCCGGGGATTGAACAGGACGCTGTACAGATTGATATTGATCGCGGTGTGCTCACAATCGCGGCAAAACGCGAGGAGCAAGAATCCACTGCCGGTCAGAACTGGCACCTGCGTGAAATCAGTGGTGGGCAATTCACCCGTTCCCTAAGCCTGCCATTCCCCATTGAGGTTGAGCGGGCCAGTGCTGAATTTGCTAATGGTGTGCTCACGCTCACCCTACCAAAAGCCGAAGCCGCGAAGCCAAGGCGAATTCAGATTGGGACCAATCAGGAGCAAGGCCAACTGGTGGAGGACAACGCCCAATAGTTATTAGTTCAGTAACGAATACCAGAACGGTTGGGATCAACTGATCCCAACCGTTCTTCTTTCTCTGGTTATAGTAGCCGGTACTTAGAGCCGCCGTGCGGCGTAGAATCGTGAACCCCAATACGAGTCCCAGATATTGCTGATCGTCACGCCAGTGCGCTCGCTCCCCGCATGGATCATCTGGCCGCCGCCGATATAGATTCCGACATGAGAGAGGCCAGCTTGGTAGGTATTGACGAAGAAGACAAGATCACCTGGGGCGAGATCATCAGGATTGACGGCAACCCCAGCGCCAATCTGGCTACCAACGGTACGGCCCAGACCCACGCCCAACGCTGACCCAGCAACATAGCTGGTAAAGCCCGAGCAGTCGAAGCCCCCTGGCGACGACCCACCCCATACGTAGGGATAGCCAAGGTAGCGCATAGCAACAGCCACGAGCTTCGCGCCACGACCAGTATTCGCGGCTGGCGCAGCTGCAGCAGGAGCCGCCATTGCTACTGGTTCCGGCGCTGGCGCAGCAGGGGCCGCCGGGGCCGGAGCTTCAGGAGCCGGAGCAGCAACCGGGGCGGGCACTGTTGCGGCCACCAATGCCCGTGAACTCAGCCCCGCGCTGGTCCAGGAAAGATAGCTGGCGGAGGCATAGCCCGCAATCCCGTCATAATTAACGCCGTACCAGCCATTCCCCACTTCATCCCAGTAGGGGCCATCAGTCACCGCTAGCACAGCATCGGCTTCCGCATGACCAACAATACCGCTATCAAGGCTATAGCTGGCCCGCAGGCGCAGACCATCGCCGCCCGTACCACTGACCTGCACGTGTGCGCCAATCTCAAAGGAGGGGCTACCTGTTTGGGCTGAGGTATACCCCGCCGAACCTGAACCAAGGAAGTTGCCAGCAACATAGCCAACAAATCCCAGATAGCTCACTGGATACCAGGCATACCCATCACTGGTCAGTGGGGAACCAATGACTTCGACTTGAGCGCCCTCAACGGCATGGATAACGATTGCCGCAGAAACACTCGCGCCATCGCGGATTCGCGCCCCATCCCCACCAGTACCAGTGATGATCGAGGTATAGCCACCGCCACTGTTGATGGCGGGGCCACTGGCGACTGATACCGGGATAGCCGGAGCGTTTTCCGGGAGGGCCAGGAAATCAGCGCGGATATACCCGATCGTGCCTTGATAACTGAGGCCGTACCAGAAGGTACCATCTAAACTTTCAAATGGACCAGCGATAATTGTGACTGCTGCCCCTTCGGGCGCGGCGGTGAGCACAGGGAAATCGGTTCCAGTGCCCGCGCGGACCATTACCGCCTCACCACCAGTGTATGCAACAACTGCAGTGCCACCAGCTACGAGATCATAATCCGCAAATGCTGCCGGCGCCGTGCTTGCCAATATGGCGGTAGCAAGCAGGATCGCCGCCAGTTTCTTGGCGAGCGTTCTCAAGGGTCATCCTCCTCAATTGCACACCAGAGCACCCTGGTTGCCCGCAGGTCATCGGGAGCTACTACCGACCTGTCGTCCTCCTTAGCTGACAGTCTGCTAGCCGCAGTATTGAACAAGGTGGCCGCGAAACGAATACTGCGCCCAAAACCCGTTCATGATCATTGGTGCCAACAATCATGATCGACAAATCGTAGGCTCCATAAGCGGTTGGCTGGTCCCGCCACGGAGAAAACCCTACAATCACGGGTTTATCATTTTCAATGAACGACACTATCCCTACTGAACATCGCCCCGTGAGGTTAAAGAAGCTGAACCACAATCTAGGGAGGAGGCTCGGCGGGTTAGGTCACGAGCGCTGTGGTCAGCAGACAATCATGGCGAAATTGGCGGTCGTCACGATCATCCTATAAATTCTCGATTGGGAGCGGATCAGCGCTCCCAAACCTCTACTGCAGGCACGCGCAGAATAGCATAGGGGCAGATCTGTGTCAACCCTTCCCAGATCGTTTCCCGCGTCACCAATCGCGATATTGGCATGACTACTTGGTAATTGCAGAACGAGCGCGTACGTATCGGACTTTCAGCGAACGCCCGATATTGCAAGCAGCAACCAGCGAACACTGGTATCGCTAGGCGAGAAGAGGAGGGTGGTTTGTGGCCTGCTCCTGGAGCAAAACTGCTGAGAATTGCCCAACTATTCACGACGAAAAACACTACCTGTAGGAGCTTGCGCGCCAGCCCTGTTGCCTCAGCCGCCCCTCCAACGTTAACGATCAGTGATGGTCAACTATTTGCATTGTTGTTCGTGCAGAACGTCGTCGCCTAGTAGTCTTGCGGATACTACACACAATTCACGGGTGATATAGTACAGTTTTCGTGAAACTTCCTGATCACTACTTGGCAAGCGCAATCGAGCGAGATAACAAGAACATGGCAATACGTAGAGATGAACAGGTGAACAGCAGCATTGGCCGTGAGTGGCTGCGCAGGTCAAGCAACACCACGCAGGAGACAATGCCCACGAAACCAGAAGGACAGACCAGCGCTGCAACACCCGACGAAGATCAGCTGGTAACTGAAGCGCAGCGCGGTTCAATCGACGCGTTTAATCGCCTTGTTCGTCTTCATGAACGCCAGGTCTATAATGTCGCGCTTCGCATGGTGAGCCAGGTTGATGCCGCCGAAGATGTCACCCAGGATACTTTCCTGCTCGCCTATAAATCACTCCACCAATTTCGTGGTGGCCTGTTCCGCGCCTGGCTCTTACGCATCGCCACCAACCGCTGCTACGACGAACTACGCCGCCGCCAACGTCGCCCAGCCGACTCATTCGAGGAGTTGGCCTTTGAGCAACGCCCACAATGGAGCACCCTTGCTCCAGGCAAAGAACCTCAGGATCACGCCGAACAAGGGGAACTTGCCCGCGCCTTGCAAAATGCACTCGGTCAATTGCAGGAAGATCAACGCCTGGTCGTGATCCTGAGTGATGTGCAAGGCTACAGCTACGAGGAAATCGCCACCATTACCAATGTGTCACTTGGCACCGTCAAGTCCCGCCTGAGTCGCGGGCGCAGCCGCCTGAGAGAGGTATTACGTACCAATCCCACCGGGCAGGAACTTTTTGCCCGCTATTGGCGTCGTTATGATGCAAGTGATCATACGCCGTAACTGGCGTTGACCTTGCCCAGCGGGACTTCTTTCGCGAGGGGCACCTGCATAGATCAATCTCGATACTGAAACGTCGTGCTGAACCTTGGGTCTGATAATGGTGTAACCAGGAACCAGCATGATCGCATAGGAAGCGTCGGACGATAATGGACAAGAGCAACCGCGCAATAAGCCAACCCGGCGATCACCTCAATGATGAGCAACTGAGCAGCTTGCTTGATCGCACAGTGACAGGGATGTCGAACGCTGAACGCACAACCGCTGAACAGCATCTCGCAACTTGTCCAGCGTGCCAACAGTCCCTAAATGAGCTACTCACAACGGTGAGCCTGTTTCAGGCCCTCCCTGAAGCACCGTTGCGGCGTAGCTTTATCCTCAGCGAAGAAGCCGCCGCCGCCACAGGAGGCCCACGGCTGCCCTGGCACCTGCCGCAATGGGTCTGGCCCGTGCGCTGGGCCACAGCATTGGTGGCCTTACTCTTTGTCCTCACGCTTGGGTTAGGCTTCAGCACCGCCGCTCCGCCGCCCGCAGCGATGACGGTACAGCCAACCGCGATCGGCGTTACTGCCACGCCCTGCACGTCGCAAGCGTGCCTGCAAGGATTCGTCGATCCCACCAGTATCATCATCTTCCCGACGCCAACGGTGGTCAGTCAGCCAATGAGCACTGGCTATGGGCAAGCACTGACCGCAGAGGAACTACGCCCAATCCAGGCGACCACTGGGCTCTTGGCGCTGCTGGGTGGCTTAATTGGGTTTGCGCTGCCTGCCTACCAGCAACGACAACGCGCAGCCCTACGCTAACGAATCAGCAATACGCCCCTGTCGCTATGTAGCGACAGGGGCAGTGGTCTTTCCAGTGCTACGCAGTACCAGTGGAACCAGTCTGTTCCTCAAGGCAAAACAAGGGATTGCACTGCACAATTGAGCGTGTTACTGTACCCTTCACATTTGAACTTGAGGTGAAGACCGTACCAGCCACGGGCAATCCTATTTGTGGTTTGGATACTGGGCATTCTCTACCGCCAGGAGTGTCACAGTCATCCAGGAGAAATAGTGTAGATGGCGGATTGGAAAACGTATCAAGAAGCAAGCGCACTGGATACCATCATCGGCACCTTGCTGGTGTTGCATGGCTGCTATAGTCCCCAACTTGATAACAGTCGCGATATCTTTGTCCACCTCCCAGATTCATATACCGTGGATGAACGTCGTTATCCAGTAATCTATATGCATGACGGTCAAAACCTCTTCGACCCCCATACTAGCTATGCTGGCGAGTGGGGCATTGATGAAGCAATGGCCGCCCTTGATGACGAAGCGCTTGAAGCGATTATCGTCGGCATACCGAATAGCGGCACCCGCCGCCTGGATGAATATAGCCCCTTTGTCGACGATCGGCTGGGTGGTGGCGATGGTGATGCCTACCTCTCATTCATCATCGATACGGTCAAACCGATGATCGACGCTGACTTCCGCACGCGCCCAGAACGGGCAGCAACTGGGATGATGGGGGCCTCGATGGGCGGGCTGATCTCCCTCTTTGCCATGTTTGAGCATCCCGCCATCTTTAGCTTCGCTGGCGTCATGAGCCCATCGCTCTGGTTTGCCCAGGGGGCGATCTTCCACTACCTGCGTAATTCGCCATTTGTGCCAGGGCGCATCGCCCTGGATATTGGCACTGGGGAAGCAGCAGTCATGGTTCACGACGCCCGCCGTTTACATGAACTACTGCTCGACATGGGCTATCAGGATAACCAAACACTGCGCTATTTTGAAGATCATGGGGCCGGACATAACGAAGCCGCCTGGGGGGCGCGCGTCTGCGATGTCCTGCGATTCCTGCTACGTGGCGTCACCACCACGCCGCTATCATTCGCCGCTGATTAATCGTTACCCCAAGCGTGGTATAGTGGCAACAGTGCGCTACGGCGACCTGAAGATGGTCAGCATAATTGCCGTCTACGCCTAAAATCCAGGAGGTGTTGCTGATGAGTACTCACCCACAGACGATCCTCTGTCTTGCTGGCTACGACAAGGGGTATGAATTCATCAACGAGGTGAAGCGGCTGGGTTGTCGGGTCATTCTCGTCGCCGCCCAAAACCTGCAACACGCAGCCTGGCCCCACGAGAGTATCGACGAAAGCTACTACCTGCCCGATATGTACGACCTTCCGGCCGTGATCAACGCGATCAGCTACCTCGCCCGCACCATTCCCTTCGACCGCATCGTCGCCCTTGATGATTTTGATGTTGAAACGGCAGCGGCCCTGCGTGAGCATTTCCAGATGCCTGGACTTGGCTCCACGGTGGCGCGCAACTTTCGCGATAAATTGGCGATGCGGACGGCTGCTGCTGCAGCGGGAATTCCCGTGCCTGAGTTTATCGGGGTGTTCAATTATGCCGCCATTGGCGAATGGTTGAACAACGTCCCTGGCCCGTGGGTGCTGAAACCTCGCGGGGAAGCCGCTGCGTCTGGCATTACGATTATCAACCACCCCGATGAGTTTTGGCCTCGGCTTGAAGGTCTGGGCGATCGTCAATCACTGCACCTGCTTGAACGGTATCTCCCAGGCGAGGTCTATCACGTCGATTCAGTGATCTATCAAGAACAACTGCATCTTGCTGAAGTGCATCAATATGGGCGACCACCGCTCGATATCATGCATGGCGGGGGGATCTTTGTGACCCGCCGGGTGCAGCGTGGCTCTGCTGACGAGAGTGCATTACAAGCCCTGAACGCCCGCGTGCTCAAAGCGCTCGGGCTATCCAATGGTGTTGCTCATGCC
>JBDHWF010000125.1:0-11271 GCA_039810045.1 Chloroflexia bacterium | reverse complement strand
ACGGTCGAGCGCGGGTTGCGCGAGGTGCCTTTTTGGTCAATTGAGATGGCGGGTGAAAGCCCTTCGATATAGTCGAGGTCGGGCTTTTCCATCTGCCCGAGAAACTGGCGGGCGTAGGCCGAGAGGGATTCGACGTAGCGGCGTTGGCCTTCGGCATAGATTGTGTCGAACGCCAGACTTGATTTGCCGGAACCAGAGAGGCCAGTCAGGACAACGAGCTTATCGCGGGGGATCTGGACATCGATATTCTTCAGGTTATGTTCGCGTGCGCCGTGAACAATGATCTTATCACTCGGCATAGTTGTCTCCGCCTGGTGGTTTGGGGCGTGGGCCATACAGACCGCGCTGGCGATGGTCTGGGGCGGCACTAGCCCCCACACTCGCGGCACCCGACTGCCCCCGCTCAATCGGGCAAAATGTGCCACCCTGTCAATGACAGCGTGGCTTAGGGAAAGTATAGCACCTATACGTACAGGCTGCCAGGGGATGATCTGGCAATTTTCCCCGGTTGGGATACGAAAATACGACCATGAATCATCTGTTCTAAATTGCCTTGCGTGTGCCTGATGCGGTGGGAGATTGGGCGGGGCGGCAGTTGGGAGCGATTGGGGGTTGCGCGGTTGCAGCAGGGGCTTGCATTGCCCGCTGCAATGCGCTAGGATATATCGTGACACGATATTTTGTGATTATGAGGATACGCTGATGAGCAATGGCGATCTGGCCGACGCAGAATACCGCGCGCTGGCTGAGTTTCGGTATCACCTGCGTCACTTCCTCCATTTCAGCGAACAGGCGGCGCGGGCGGTGGATTTGGAGCCGCAACAACATCAGTTGCTGCTCGCCCTGCGGGGGTTTCCCGATGACGCGGCAGCCACGATTGGCGATTTGGCCGAGCGGTTATTGATTCAGCACCACAGCACGGTGGAACTGGTCAATCGTTCGGAGCGGCAGGGGCTGGTGGTGCGCCAGCGCGACCCCGCTGATCGGCGGCGAGTCTTTATCCAACTTACCCCCGCAGGGGAGGCGGTCTTGCGCGACTTATCGTTGCATCATCGCGAGGCGTTGCAGACTGCTGGGCCAACCCTGGTGCGCGCCCTGGAAACGTTGTTGCGTGAACAGGTCGGGATCGGGCTGCCAGCGGCTCATCAAACAGAGGATGGTATCTGAGGTTTGGCCTAGGGCCAGAATGGAAATGTAAAGGAAATACGTAGTGAAGACGTGGCAGCGGGCAGCAACGCAGGACGACGCGGTAGCGATTGGGCCGGAAGGTCACACCAGTAGCGATCTGGATGCCCCTCTTGGTGACTTTATTATCTCCTCGCGCCTGATTTTTATTTCGCTCCTGGCGATTGGTATCGGTGTCCTCAGTGCGTTTGTCGCCGTAGCCCTCCTCAAATTGATCGGGCTGTTCACGAATCTCTTCTTCTTTCAGCGTTGGGACATGACCTTAGTTTCCCCGGCGGGCAATCAGCTTGGCGGTTGGGTGGTGCTGGTGCCAATGCTGGGGGGCTTGCTGGTGGGGCTGATGGCTCGCTTCGGCTCAGAGCGTATTCGGGGGCATGGTATCCCCGAGGCAATCGAGGCGATCCTGATGAACGGTAGTCGGGTCGAGCCGAAGGTCGCGCTACTGAAGCCGATCTCGGCGGCGGTTTCGATTGGGTCTGGTGGCCCGTTTGGGGCGGAGGGGCCGATCATCATGACTGGTGGTGCCGTTGGCTCGCTGACGGCCCAGTTCTTTCACCTGACCAGTAATGAACGGAAGACGTTGCTGGTGGCTGGGGCGGCTGGGGGGATGGCCGCTACCTTTGCCGCGCCAGTGGCGGCAATCTTATTGGCGGTGGAATTGCTCCTCTTTGAGTGGAAGCCACGCAGTGTGATTCCCGTGGCCCTGGCGAGTGCGATGGCGACCTTGATGCGGCGATACCTCCTGGGGGTTGGCCCGATCTTTCCCGTGCCGCCGCACCTCGCCGCTGTTGGCCCCGCCGTACTCCTCAGTTGCGTTGTGGTTGGTCTGTTGGCTGGGGGGCTGTCGGCCCTGCTGACGGTGCTGGTCTATGCCTTTGAGGATGCTTTCCAACGGCTCCCGATCCACTGGATGTGGTGGCCGATTCTGGGGGGCCTGGCGATTGGGATTGGCGGCCTGATTCTGCCGCAGGCGTTGGGGGTTGGCTACGATACGATTGGTGGCCTGTTGGCTGGCACGGTGACGGGGCGGATTCTGCTGGGGATCGTGATTGTGAAGTCGCTGATCTGGGCGATTTCGCTTGGTTCAGGCACTTCGGGGGGAGTTCTGGCCCCGTTGCTGATGATTGGTGGGGCATTGGGCGGGCTGGAGGCGTTGATCTTGCCGAACCAGGGCGCGGGCTTCTGGCCGCTGATCAGTATGGGGGCGATCCTGGGCGGGACGATGCGGTCGCCGTTTACGGGAATCATTTTTGCCCTCGAATTGACGCACGATATCAACGCCATGCTTCCGCTGACGGTGGCCGTTTTTCTCGCGCATGGTTTCACCGTCCTGACCTTACGGCGTTCGATTCTGACGGAGAAGATCAGTCGGCGGGGGTATCACCTGAGTCGGGAATATGCGGTTGATCCGCTGGAGATTCTCTTTGTGCGGGAGGCGATGCGTACCAACGTAGTCGCGTTCTCGGCGAGTGCCACACCGTCTGACTTTGCCCGTTCGTTACGCACGGCGAAGCAGGAGACTCACGAGCGGCGCGGGCAGCATCTCTACCCGGTGGTGAATGAGCAAGGGGCGATTCAGGGGGTGCTGACGCGCCGTGATCTTGGGGCGTTGCAGCCTGATGCTGGTACGTTTGATCCGCATGCTGCGCCAGCAACCCTGCTCACGCATAGCTTGCTGCGGGCTGATCCCGTTGTGGCCTATCCCGATGAGCCAATGCGGGTGGTTGTCAATCGGATGGCGGAGACGGGCCTGACGCAGTTTCCTGTTGTGGAGCGCGGCGAGCACCGGCGGCTGCTTGGGCTGATTTCCTTACGTGATCTGCTGCTTGCGCGTGAGCGGAATTGGATTGAGGAACGTGACCGCGAGCGCGTGTTCCGCGTCCGGCTGTTTGCGCCAGCGCGCGCCAAGCAGCCGCAGGATGTTGTATCGCGTTGAGTGCTGGGTATGGTTGGTGGTGATTGATCACGAAGGAGGCAGACGATGACTGTTGCATTTGACCTTCGCTTTGCGCGTGAAGAGACGATTGATGAATTGTTGCACAAGCAATGGTATAGCGTGCCAGAGATTTGTGAACTGTTCCGCTTCTCCCCGGCCACAGTGCGGCGGGCGGCGCGCAGTGGCGAATTGCAGGCGACGATCATTGATCATCAGGTCTATGGGGTGCGGCGTGATCACCTGATTACGTGGCTACGGGGGCGTCAGGCGCACTGATTGCCAGGACATCCAGGGGGCCTTCTCGCTACGCTTTGTTTGCAACGGGTAGCGATGGCTATACTCTTGTAAGAAACCATGCTATATTGAGTAACACTTAATATATTTGGCGTGCATCTCAGCCGACGAAACGATGATACTGATGCTCTCGCAGTATTGTATCCCGCCGCTGCATAATGCTTTCATACTTGCTCGTTGTTGGCAAGTAGCTTTGAGCATGTGCAGGCAGCAAGGGGAGCGAGGGCCACCACCCGCTAACTGATAGTCGCTTGCTTCACGTTGTTGCTATCGATTGTATCGGGAGGGCAAGATGGACTTTTTCGGTCGTCGTTTACGGTGGTTACTGATTCCGATCCTCACCATTGGACTTCTCTGCCTGGGGAGCTTCTCGGCAGTGGGGGCCGCAGCCCCTGGGGCAGCGGTTGCCAAGGGCTTGATGAGCCCCCGCAATATCGCCTTTGGCCCTGATGGCACTCTCTACATCGCTGAAGCAGGAATGGGAGGCGAGGAGAAGCTCCCTGCTGACCCCAATAACCCGCAGAGTGGCGGGACTCGCGGCTACACCGGGCAGGTCTCGAAGATTGCCCCTGATGGCAAGCAATCGGTGGTTGCCAAGGGTCTGCCATCGTATGGCGGCAATGAAGTCATTGGGCCAGCCGGGATTGTCTATGCGAATGGCGCGATCTGGCTGGTTACTGGTGGGTTGGCGTTTGATGCGAAAGTCACCCCACTGACCAATGAGGCGGCGGTATTGAAGATCGACCCGGCTACGGGCGCGGTCAGCAAAGTCGCCGATCTGGGAGCCTATGAGCAGGCCAATAATCCTGATGGCTATGGGCTGAACAGTGATCCGTATGGCCTGACGGTCGGCGTCGACGGCAATCTGTACGTGGCTGATGCCGGGGCGAACGCCATTTATCAGGTCAATCCCACGTCTGGGGCGATCAAGGTGCTGGCAGTGTTGCCCGGTATTCAGGTGACGCCACAAGATTTTCCACCGGGGTCGTTGCCGCCTGATGCCCAAAATGGCAACCCAGAGCGGGGTAATAAGCCAGAAGTTGACCCAGTGCCAACGTCGATCACGGCGGGGGCTGATGGCAGTTTCTACGTGACCCTGCTGCCGGGAGCCTTGCTGACGGGGAAAGCGAAGGTGGTGCGGGTGACGATGGATGGCAAGGTGGCTGACGTGGCGACCGGGCTGACCTTATTGGTTGGCTCTGCCGCTGGCCCTGATGGCCAGCTCTACATCAGTAGTCTGAGTGCTGGCTTTACCGAGAATGGGCCACCCGCCCCAGGTTCTGTCTACCGGGTGTTGACGAATGGTACGGTGGAAGCCGTCGCGGGCGACCTGCCATTCCCGAACGGGATTACGTTCGATAAGGCGGGGAATCTCTACGTGACCACGTATACGATCAATCCTGGCCCGCAGCCAATGGGTGAAGTGGTGAAGTTTGCAGGGATTGCGCCCGCCGCTGCCCCTTCACCTTCGCCTGCACCGCCAGCCCCCTCGCCAGTACCATCACCGCCAGCAACTGGCAATGGTGGTGTTTTGCCGGGGATGCCGAACACTGGTGATGGTGGGGGTGCTGGGTCGCCAGTGCCGTTTGCCGGACTCCTCTTGCTGATTACATTAGGTGGTAGTCTGTTGCTGTTGCGGCGTCGCGCTGCCTGATGCCGTTCATCGCTCCATTATTCTTTGGGTTGCTGGCAGACGCCAGCAGCCCAAAGGCGTTTGGGGCGACGGTATGGGGAACGTGATTATGGCATAGGTTGTGCTGTATGGTGGTGTCGGCGAACTGCTGACAGGAACTATGAAAGTTTAGGAGGATTTGCTGATGCAAGAGCAACTGTGGAATCAACTGGTACAGGTGTTGCAGGACAAGGCGGGCTTGAGCCCAGAGCAGGCCCAGCAGGCCGCGCAGGCCGCGAGTGACTTCGCGACGGAACACGCGGGCGAGTTGGTGCAGTTGGCCGCCAGCCAGACAGGTGTTGGCGGGGCTGAAGGGATTCAGTCGGCCCTTGGGAAGTTGATGGGTCGCTCGTAGACGCTTTACGCTAGTAGCATACCGTTGCAGAACGGGGCGGTGTCGGCAGGACATCGCCCCGTTGTTGTTGCGGCGGAGCAGCGCCGATCGGTTGGCGCTATTGGTCGCTCGTTATTCCTGACCGTTGAGCAGGGCGTTGTAGCGCGTTTGGAGGTCGTGCCAGCCGTAGGCGTAGGCATCTTCGCCAACCACGCGCGCGGCTTGCCCGCCACTGCTGATCACGTCCAGCACGGCGAGGCAGCCATGCCAGCCTGCGGCGAGGTAGCTGCTGAGGTTGCGGTCAGCGAAGGTATGTTCGAGGATCAGGTGGGTGCCGTTGCCTTGCGGTGCCAGGTGCCAGCGCAAGCGCAGTTCTCCCCAGTGGTGGATTAACTCGGTTGGCGGGTTGCAGGCGACGACATCGGCGGCGACTGGCGGAGTGGTGGGGTGTTCGCGGGACGTTGCTGGGCCGACTGACGTGAGGGGCCGATCTGGCACAATCGGCGACCAGCGGGCGAGTTGGTCTGGCACAGTCAGCAGCGGCCAGAGGGTGGCGGGGTCGGCAGCCAGGGAGCGGGTCAGGGTCAGGTGCCAGCCCTGGTGGTCATGCTGCAACGTTGCCGCCAGGGGAGCCGCGGCGATCGCTTGCAGTACGGCAGGATTCGGTGCTTCTGTCACTGGTCTGGTTCCTTTCATGGCCTGTTTGGGCAGGCTATTCGGCTGGTTCATCACCAAGTTCGAGCCAGCCAACCCGCGCCCCGCCCACAATCTGGACAGGATAGATGGCGGGTTCGTAGCCCGTTTGCGCCTGGTATTGTGCGGTGACGGCGGCGGTGAAGGCGGGCACGGCATCGTTGCGGAGCAATGTCAGGGTGCTGCCGCCAAAGCCACCACCCATCAGGCGCGCGCCGAGGACCCCAGGGGTAGCGCGGGCGATTTCGACCAGGGTATCGATCTCTGGCACGCTGACGCCATAATCATCGCGCAGGGAAGCGTGCGAAGCCCAGAGGGCGGAGCCAACGGCGGCCCAATCGTTCCGTTTCAGCGCATCCAGGGTTTGCTCGACGCGCGCGTTTTCGCTGACGACGTGGCGGGCGCGTTGGAAGAAGATCTGGTCGTCGGGGCCAAAACGGTCGGCGGCAGCGCGGAGCATCGCGGGGGTTACGTCGCGCAGATTGGTGATCTCAGGGTACTGCCCTTTGAGGATCGCCACGGCGCGGGCGCATTCCTGCCGCCGCTTGTTGTATTCGCCACTGGCGATCTCGTGTTTGACGCCACTGTTGCAAATCACCAGGGCGAGGTTGTTGGCGCTGAGTGGCAGCGGGATCGGGCGCGTTTCCAGCGAGCGGCAGTCGATAAAGAGCGCGTGTTCTGGCTGCCCAAAGACGCTGATGAACTGATCCATTACGCCCACTTTTGCGCCAACAAAGGTGGTTTCTGCCCGCTGACAGAGCAGGGCCAGTTCTTCCTCGGTGATATTGAGATCGCTGCTGAGGGCAAAGGTGAACGCGGTAGCAACTTCCAACGCGGCGGAGGAACTGAGGCCCCCGCCGAGCGGCACGGTGCCAGCGAGGGTCGCATCGAGCCCAAAGAGGCGGTGTCCTGCTTCCCCCATCGCGGCGGCGACGCCCGCCACGTAATCATGCCATTCGCCGCTTGGTTCCAATTCGTCGAGGTTGAGTTCAATCAGCCCCTGCTCATTGAGCGATTGTAGTCGTAGGTAGCGGTCGGGGCGTGGGGTGGCGACGATCAGCAGGTCGCGGTCGATCGCTGCGGGGAGGACGAAGCCGTCGTTGTAATCGGTATGTTCGCCGATCAGGTTCAGTCTGCCGGGTGCCTGGGCGATAATGGCGGGATTTTGTCCGAATGTCTGGCGATGTGCGCCGACCAGAATTTGTAAGCGTGTTTGATCAATCTCTGCCATCCCGATAGTTCCCCTTTACGATCATGTCGTCGTTCTCTGGGGATTATGGGGGCAAGTGGCGCAGTTGCCAACTGTATCAGGGCGTTGGCGTTGGTGGTGGGCCATCGGGGTAGGGGACCGTGAGGCCGCCAGACATGATCGCGCTGATGACTGCGAAGGTAGCAAAGCCCACGCAGAGCAGCAGGAGGACGCCGAGAATACTGATGATGACGAGTAGCCACCGTCGCCGTGTAGACACCGCTTACGCTGCTCCTTCTCTGTCGAGGGCAACGCCCACCGCGCTGCCCATGCAGCAGGTAGTCTACTTGGTTGATGGATGCCCTGTCGCGCCCGCAACGCTGCGGGCGCGACAGAAGCGGCGACGGCTGGCCCGGAGAATGGCTACTGCGCTGGTGCTTCGAGCGCGGTGAGGGTCTGGTTGTCGGCGGTAGTCACCGTGCAGATTTTGCCGAATGGCATCTGCACGATTGGCGATACTTCGGCACCGTTGGCAAGCCATTGTGTGCGGAGCGCGGCGATGTCGGGGGTTTGGTAGTAGAGGTTGATCGCGCCAGCGGGGGGTGTCTGGGCATTGGCCTGCACGATCCCGAAGCCGTTGCCGCCACCATCGACGTACTGGTGGAAGCCGGGAACATCTTCTTCAGGGACGCGGGTGAAGCCCAGCACCTGACTGAAGAATTGGCTGGTCTGGTCGAGGTCAGTGACGTAGTAGGTGACAAAATCAAGGGTTGGGGCGGCGATCTTCGTGGTCATGGGGCATCCTTTCACGTTTGGGTATCCAATAATCGCTCAACTGGGTGGTGATCAGGCGATGGTGATCGGGTCAGTTCTCTCCGTGACGGCCAGCGGCTGTTCCAGCACTGCCTTGAAGCGGCGGAATCGCGCCCGCAGGTCGCGCCGCAGCCCAAGCTGGATGATGGGGCTGAGCAGTGTGAACAGGCCATGACCGCGAAGCACGATGGTGAATGTGACCTGTGTCCTGTTGCCCATGGCCGCGCAATGGGTTGTACTGCGAAATGTTGGCTCGTTTGCTGGGGATTCGGGGGCACTCTCGACAACGCTCTCTGTGGGCCATTGGTAGGCGGTGACGATCCCCACCGACTCCACTGCCTGGCCCATAAACCGCCGTTGTTCGTAGATACGACTACCGACCTGAATGGAGCCAGCTGGTTGATGTCGTGCAGTCAGCACATTTGGTTGCCAGGTAGGATAGTTGGGGTAATCTTGCAAGGCAGCAAAGACTTCGTTGATGGGGCGGTCGATCACGATGGTCGTGGTTGCCTGCGCCATAAGTCGCCTTCCTTTCTGGTCTGGATGCATCGCCTGTTCGGTGCATCACTACAACCAGGATACAGGAGGGCTGTGACACCGTTATGTCAGTAGCGCAATAGGGGTGAAAAGATTGGTTGCGCTGTGTCTCAGGCGACTGCCGCGAGGCACACGCAGTCGCGCCCGCGGTCTTTGGCCTGATAGAGGGCGATGTCGGCGTGGTGGAGCAAGGTGGTGCGGTTGTTGCTGATCGTGTTGGTGGTGGCGATGCCGATACTGATCGTCATATTCAGGAGTAACTCATCATCGATGCAGAAAGGGGTGGCACTGACGGCAAGGCGGAGCCGTTCGGCAATCGCCAGGGCTTCGGCTTCGTTGGTGGCAGGCAGGATCGCCAGGAATTCCTCACCGCCGTAGCGCCCGATGATGTCGGTTTCGCGCAGGCTGGCAACCGCGCGTTCGGCGATCGCCACCAGCACCTGATCGCCGACGAGGTGGCCGAAGGTGTCGTTGATCTGCTTGAAGTGGTCAATGTCGAAAAAGAGGATGGCGGCAGTTTCTTCGCGAACCAGCGCTTCTTGCAAGATTGTATCGGCCTGCGCGATGATCGCGCCGTGGTTGAACAGGCGGGTCAGTGGATCAATCCGTATTTGTTGGATCAGTTGTAGATTCGTTTTGGCGAGGTCGTCATGACGCCGCCGGGTCTCATGCAGGTCGTTGCGGAGCTGTTGGGCCTGTCGTTCGCGCTCCAAGAGTTCTGGCACCATCAGACGATGGAAGATCAGCGAGGTCACAATACAGATACTGAGCACCAGTTGGCGCACGAGATAATTGCTGTTGGGGGTCTCGTAGAGGAAAGGGAGAAAGCCCAGGCCAATACAGGTAGCGGCGATCAGCGGGATAGTGCGGCGGTGGTGGTAGAGCCCCGCTGAGATCGTAATCATCAGGTAGGCGGGTGTGAATGGGCTGTGGGAGCCATTCGTGACGTAGATCAACCAGGCGATCAGGCCAGCACAAATCAGGAGGATGACGGTGAACAGATTGCGCCCGAACCGTTGCCAGGGGAGAAACGGAATGGCGATGCCAAAGAGCAAACTTAACAGGTTAATGATGATTGTCAGGGCGAGGGAGCTACTGCGATAGTGGGGATTGAATTGCCACGTTATAAAGTAGATGATCGCCCCGCCAACGAATGCGCCAACGAGCACACGTTGGAGGTAGAGATCAAAGCGATCTAGCGCGGGGCTAGCCCCAGGCTGCCCATTTGTTGGCCCTGACCGTTGTTCTGGCATCATGTCTCCCACGTCGCGGTAGGGTCTGGCTGGGATCAGTGGCTCCTGCCAGGTGTTCGCTACGATGGCCGTAGTGTGGCATCTGCTATCACAACGATTGTGATCGTTTTTTGTTACTCGTTGTGCGTAGCCGAGGGTGGTTGTCTCTCCGCTACTGGGGGAATAGTGGCGCAATTGTGCCAAGAATGCAAATGTGCGCAATTTTGCCATATGTAAATTGACTGACAGGTACGATATCCCCGTGAGTTAGGGGAGCAGGCGGGTATATCGTTTGGGGATCAGGCAATTGCGGCGAGGTGAACGCGGTCACGGCCCAGCGCTTTCGCCTGGTAGAGCGCCTGGTCTGCTTCACTGAGCAAGTCAGGGCGATTCTTGGCAGTGCCATTGATTGCGGCAATCCCAATACTAATCGTAATTACGAGGTTGTGAATGTCGTGGATCGCGAACGGCATCGCCGCGATTTGCTGGCGCAGGCGTTCGGCAATCAGCAAGGCATCTGCTTTGGTCGTGTTTGGGAGAATGACCAGGAATTCTTCGCCACCATAGCGGCCAATCGTATCGCGTTCGCGGAGCGTGGCGGTGGCTTTCTTGGCTACGGCAGCCAGGACCTGATCGCCGATCAGATGCCCATAGGTATCGTTGACGCGCTTAAAATGGTCGATATCAAAAAAGAGGATCGCGAGTGGCTCATCATTGGCCCGCGCTTGGGCCAGGGCGGTATCCAGGTGGGCGATGATCGCGCCGTGATTCAGCAGGCCAGTGAGGGTATCGATCTGCGCCTTGTAGGCCAGATCGCGGTTCGATTGGGTGAGATCGGCGCGGATGCGGTCGGCGGTTTGGAGGTCGGCCCGGAGTTGGGCCGCTTGCTGGGCCCGCTGCAACAGTTCCGGCATCATCAGGCGATGAAAGATCATGAAGATGAGGATGATCAGGGTGAGCATCGCCTGATGAATGTAGAAGTCTTGGGTGGGGTGATCATAGAGGATAGGTAAGAAGCTAAAGAGGAGCGCGATTGACGTGACAATCGGGGTCATACGGGGGTGATGATAGAGTTCGGAGGTAATCGTCACCAACAGGTAGATGAGGCCAAAAACGTATACTGTCGTTCATCAAGTATCTCTACCATCATTACGCAGGATAGCTGAGGAATCTCTCGATTCCTTAGCGTCATTATCGACGATTTTTGTCATCGCGCTCAATAGGAAAAAAGGGCGGGATTATTTAACTGCTGTCTGCTTGCCACCCTGTTCCTTCTGGCAAGCGCAAGATGTGAGCCACGCAGGAGACTTTACGACGCGGTGGGAAAGTCGGTTTCGCTGGGGATGCCTTCTGGTAGATAAAATGCGGGGTGTCGCGAGATTTTTC